>JBAVXH010000115.1:0-43724 GCA_049698215.1 Xanthobacteraceae bacterium
CCGCAAGAACCGTCGAGACCCTCGACATCGCGATCGCAGACGCCTTCCAGGACTTCACGCCGCAGGAATGTGCCAACTACTTCACCAAAGCCGGATATGCTTCAACCTGATCGGAATCTGCTCTAGGAGTGACGCTCCTTCTGCCTGATGAAGGCCAGGCCAAATGCTAAGGCGGCCACTCCGTAGAGAAACCAGGTATATCGGGTGTCCGGTCCGACATAGATCAATGCATTGCCAAGCGCGAAGCAGATCACAGACCCGAGCGCGACAACAGGCGCCATATCTTGCGGCTTCATCGCTCGAATGCCATTTGGCGCGCTTTTCCAGACGAACACGACGAGAAAGATGATTGACATCCAGATCGAGGTAGCGGGCGAAAGCAGCGCGTATTGGACAGGGTGCGAGATGAATTTATCAAGCGCTGTCGCTATGTCCCAAAATGTGGGCGTCATCGATAAGTGTTGAAACGGCGCATCGCCGTGCCAAAGGTACGGTGAATCCGATTGGGACGGACTAAGCCATACCTTAAACGGTTCAATTTGGAATGGGAGAAAGTTCATCCAGCCCATCTTTAATCCGATCTGCAGAGCGATGGCCGGGTGTGCCATGGCAAAACTCAGCCAGGTAGCAAGGATTTGCCCATAATTATCGCGCACGACGTCCATACGCAAAGAGGTAAAGACGACAGTGGCAAACGTGTATGAATTAAACGTTTTTGGCAGCTCATTGATATCGAACAAACGTTGGACAAACGACAGCTGGGTTGGATCGGCAATAAGATTATGCAAGCCGGCATAGGCGAGGGTCTGTAGCGGCAGTGCGAGTGCATGCATGATCCACGTGCCTTGCCCACCCTGAATTCCAAATCGCTGCATCGCATACTTATAACCCGCATACGCAAGGATCGCGACGCCCGAGCTGATCAGCACGGAGCGACGGCCGCTGACGTCCAGGAAGATCACGGCCAAGGGAACGACGACGATCAGGTAGAGAAAGCCATTTGCCCGAAAAAGGACGGCGCATGCCAGGGCAAGGGACAGCAGAGTCGTGTGAACAACGGGACTCTTCACCTCGAACAAACGACCGATCAATGCAACTGAAATCAATATGCAGGAGCCGAACAGGATGTCCTTCCAGAAAACCATCAGGATGGCGAGAGTTGCCGGGTTGAATGCGATGATCACAAATATCAATCGCACGAGATTTCGTCGCGTGACGTCGCCTGAAGCGGGCGCATATTTGCGTTCCATGGCAAACAGAGCGGCAAACATGACCAGAAAATAGAGCATCGATTGAAAGACCGTGATAGAGAACGGCGTATCAGCAACGGCGCGCAGCGCGCACGCTGCCAAAGAGTGGGGAACGGGATGCCAGTCCCGATAAATGCCAGTCGAGCACTGGATAAATTGGTCTACGCTGTCTGACGAAAATAGCGCCGGGTATGAGGCGAGCCAAAAGCCAAGGAGCGCCAGAAAAACACCTGCAACGAGAGCCGGTGTTTGGATGCGGGACGCCGAAGGCGCCATCAGCGTAAACGCTCCGCCAACTACGATCAGAGTCAACAGCAGGATACCGGTGTATGAGGCCAGGTCCCGAGGCGAAAAAGGATAGCGTTCCTCAGCGACGTGTAATGGCACCGCCGTTTGCAAAAGCCGCGTGGCAGATCGATCCGCGATAACGAGATCTGCGCCACCACCTACTACGAGGTAATCGAGGTTCGCGCGAAAATACGGCTTGTCATACCGGATCACCAACGTGTTGTCCGTCGTACGTAGACCAAACTTTAGATACGGCTCAAAGGCGCCGGCGGAAACCAGAGTTTTCAGATCGAGGAATTTTCCGTCCACGGAGAGCGCCGACAATATTGCCGTCCCGCGCTTGCTATCGGCAATGGTGATCTCGAAACCCTCGGAGGGCACGTTCACGGCTTGCGGCTGGGCGCGGTAGGAACCGGCGGAGGCTCCCAGCCCTATCAGAAATATGGTGGCGAGAATCGCTGCGCGAGCGCGCGGCGGCGGTATGCAGAGCGTGCTGCTGAGCCCGAACAGGACGCCGGCAAGCAAGACCGCGTCGATGATTGTCCGCGGTGGAAACCAGAACACAAGCGCCACGAAGCACAGTAAGAGAATGGCCAGGATGGCTGCTTGCTTTGCCGACGCTCTGAGACGACCGCGAAGACGATTGAGATTCAAACGAGCGCGGTGAAGAGCCGCGCGCAAACCAGCGCCGATATGATTTGCTCCCCGACGAACGCGGATGCGGCCTGCGTGCAGAAGAGCGCCGATCTGGCCTGCGAGCAGCCGGGTGCGGCGAAGAGCTTCGCCGATCGGCGCGAGCGTCCGGTGGAGAGTTTCGCCGGCGAGCGCAAGCGTATCGGGAACCGTCGCGCTGGCCTGTCGCTCATCGATCCTCTCCGTTGTCTCTGGATTGATCCATTCAGCACACAAGAACAGCATGCCGAGGCAGCCGGCGATGATGCCAAAGTAGGCATATCGCAGATCCATGGAGACAGCGACAAAGAATAGAGAGGAGCAATGCACGAACGATGACGTTGTGACGAAAAAGCTCGTCGAATACTTCGGCCTGAAAAAGAGTACGAACGCGGCATTGGACAGGAAGAATGCGATCGGCATCAAGATCCAGAAGCCCAACGTAAAGAATATCGACGTGTACGCGTTCCTCGCGAAGGCCAGTACATATCGGCCGACGAGCGCCTGATGATTGGTTTCGGCGAACGTTTTGGCAATTTCGCTTGTTGGTGAAAAGACGTGCGCGTAATCATGGATCCGAAAATTATTGACCAGGAACTGAAATCGGTTGTCCAGATACAGCAGAGGATGTTTGGGAATTTCGGCGAACCAGGTGCGATACAAGACCGCCCAGTTGTCTTCCGCCATCAACCTCTGCATGACGAAGCCGCAGGAGAGCCAGATTCTGTCCCACCAGCGCGGCTCATAGCATTCGGTCATGATCTTGGCGGCTTCCTGCTCGGTCCAGGTTCCGGGCAGAAGGTTGGTCTTCAGCTTGGCGGAGAGCGCCACGAGGTCGAACACAAGCAGGCTGGATATGGCGTGCAAGTGCTTGATGGACAGCACGCTGGCCATGACCGCGTTCGCTGCCAGATAGGCGATCAGGGTCAAGATCGCCGCAGCGACCAGCCTGCCGATGATGCGTGGGAAGCTTGCGAGATCGGTTCCCCAGAACAGCATGTAAACGATTGGCGGCGCTGCGAACAGCGCGTTGTGCCTTGACAAGACGCCGATGAGAACGAGCGCGCATCCCGCTGCGATCACCGGCCATCCGCGTTCTCTGTTTAACGCCGCGCAGATGGCGAGCAGGAAACAGAGCGCCATCATGACGTCCTTCCAGATCACGCCGGCGAAGTTGATCGTCAGCGGGGAAATCGCCAGCAAACAGGCGACCCAGGCGAGCGGGCGCGACGAGGCGGCGAGGCGGACTGCAAATAGATAGAACGCGAGGCAGTAGGAAAACGCGAACAGCACAAGCATCCCGGCCGGCCCCGGCACGATCGCGTCGAGGGGGCGCCAGATGACCGAGAAAATAGGGGGATGCCAGTCGGTAAAATGCCAGGCTCTTGCCATCTCCAGCTGAGCATCGGAATCGGCGGTCATGATTCCGGGGTAGAACGCAAATACGATGAAGCAAAACAGAGAAACAAAATAAGCGAGCATCAGGTAGCTATGTCTGTTGGCTCGCGTATCCATAATTAAGAAGGCCTCTTCGAATGATTTGTGCGGAGCCTCTGGGGCCGGTGCGGTGAACTGCCGCGGCTTCCCATTGAGTTCGGCAGGCCCTTGTGGCAAGCGTCCGACACTCTGACCCGAAGAAGCGTGTCGGGCGAGCATCGACGTCGCGGGTTGGTCCGCAATCGCTTACGACAGTTCGATGATTGTGTATAGCGGCTACGATGCCCCGTCTTCCGGGTTCGTGCCCGAGATCATACCCTCGACCGCGCGCGTGCCCTGCCCGGGCCGTTCGCGTGCGGTCCCAAGATTGTTGAATTGAGAGGATGCAGAACCTATCGTGTTCCCCGCCAAAACAGACAACTCGCTCTCCGGATCCTGTATGACGGCCGCAGTTGGAAGCTTCTTTCCAGATCGGGATCAGCCCGTCTTGTCCGCGGACGAGGCGGACGTCGTTCGCCGATTCCATCAGATCTATTACGATCGTTGGTTGAGGGGTGGCGCGGATACGAAAATCTTGAGCTGGTTCGGCTATCTGATGCTCAAGTGCCCGCTTGATCTGTGGATCTACCAGGAGATCATCGTCAAGACGCGGCCGGACGTGATTGTCGAAACCGGGACCTTCGCGGGCGGAAGCGCCCTATACATGGCGATGCTCCTCGATCAGCTGGACCATGGCCGCATCGTGACGGTCGACATCGAGGAGAGGGCCGGGAGGCCGCAACACCCGCGGGTGACGTACCTTTCCGGCTCGAGTACCGCAGGCGACGTGATCGATCGCGTGCACGCGGCGGTGGGATCGGCGCGCGCCTTGGTCATCCTCGATTCCGACCACAGCGCAGGGCACGTCTACGACGAAATGGTCGCCTACGGTCCGCTGGTGCAGGTCGGCGACTACATGATCGTCGAGGATACCAACGTGAACGGACATCCGGCGTATCCCGAGTTCGGTCCCGGTCCGATGGAAGCGGTCGACAGGTTCATGGCGGAGACGGACGAATTCGTCATCGATCCGCGCTGCGAGCGGTTCATGATGACGCTCAATCCCAGGGGGTATCTGCGGCGGCAGAAACCCCGAACCCGCTCCTAGAGCCGCCGCGCTTTGCGCTCCTCAGCCAATGCAGGTAAAGCTGGGCACCAGTGTGAGTGAGTGAATCCCGCGCGCCCATGGATCGCATTCCGTTCAACATTCCGCCTGTGACCGGCGCGGAGCTTGACTATCTTCGGGAGGTCCTGGCTGCGCGCAAGCATTCCGGCAATGGCGAGTTCACCCAACGGTGCCATGACTGGCTGACGCGGCTGTGCGGCGCGCACGAAGCGCTGCTCACGCACTCATGCACGTCGGCGCTCGAGATGGCGGCGCTGTTGGCCGAGATCGAACCCGGGGACGAGGTGATCATGCCTTCGTTCACGTTCGTCTCGACCGCCAACGCAGTGGTTCTCCGCGGCGGTGTGCCGGTCTTCGTCGATATCCGGCGCGACACGCGTAACCTCGATGAAACCCTGATCGAGCCGGCGATCACGACAAGAACAAAAGCCATTTGCGCAATCCACTATGCGGGGATTTGCGCCGAGATGGATCCGATCCGGGACATTGCCCGGCAGCACGGCCTCGCCGTCATCGAAGATGCCGCGCAGGCGCTGCTCTCGACCTATCATGGCCGGCAGGCCGGAAGCCTCGCCGATCTCGCCTGCTTCAGCTTTCATGAGACAAAGAACATTTCCTCGGGGGAGGGTGGGGCGCTTGTCGTCAACAACGCGCGGTTTGTCGAGCGCGCGCATATCATTTGGGAGAAGGGGACGAACCGGCGCGCGTTTCATCACGGCCTCGTCGACAAGTACCGCTGGGTGGACATCGGCTCCTCCTTCTTGCCGAGCGAATACACCGCCGCGGTGCTGTACGCGCAGTTGCAGCGCGCCGAGCAAACCTGCGGCGAACGAATCGACATCTGGCATCGATACGATGCGGCGTTTCGCGACCTCGTGGCGGCGGAGCGGATCGAGTGTCCCGCGGTCCCGGCTCATTGCCGGCACAACGGCCACCTCTATTATGTGGTGACGCGCGATGCGCAGACGCGCGACGGGCTCAACCGCGCACTTGCGGACGATCAGGTCGCGACGGTCACGCACTACGAACCGCTGCACACCTCGCCCGCCGGCAGGCGGTTCGCGCGTGCACACGGATCGTTGCCGGTCACCGAGCATACGAGCGCATGCCTGCTGCGCCTTCCGCTCCATTCCGGAATGGCGCCCGAACTCGCCGACCGCGTGATCGAGCGGGTTCACGCCCACCTGTCCCGCTAGCGGCCGTTCCGTTACAACTGCATGGCGTTCTCGACCCGCGCAGGACACCGCATGCCGAAGACGGTGGTGATTACCCAGTCGAATTATCTGCCCTGGCGCGGCTACTTCGATCTCCTGCAGTCGGCGGACGAGATCGTGCTGTTGGATAGCGTGCAATACACCCGTCGCGACTGGCGCAACCGCAATCGCATCAAGACGGCGCACGGCCTTGAGTGGCTGACCGTCAGTGTCGAGACGAAAGGGCAGTTCAGTCAGGCGATCGACGAAACGCGCATCTCGGATCCGGCTTGGGCGGCGCAGCACATCAGGACCATCGAGCTCGCCTACGCGCGGGCGGCGCATTTTCGCGAAGTGAGCCCATGGTTGTTCGCGTTGCTGAGGAGCGTGGCGGATGAGCCGTTCTTGTCGCAGGTCAATGAGCGCCTTCTGAGGGAGCTATGCGCTGTTCTGGGCATCCGCCAAACCATCCGGCGCTGCACCGACGTCATCGAACGCGATGCATTGCGCGCCATGCAGCCGACCGAACGGCTCGTCGCGATCGCAAGCGCGCTTGAGGCGACGCGCTACATCACCGGTCCGGCCGCGCGCGACTATCTCGACACCGGTCAGTTTGCCGCCGCCGGCATCGACGTCGTATGGATGGCCTACGATGGCTATCCCGAATATTCTCAACTATGGGGCGGGTTCGAGCCCCATGTCTCGATCGTCGATCTTGTTCTCAACGTGGGGGCGGCCGAGGCTCCCCGTTTCCTGACGAGGGATGCGGGATGAAGCTGTCCATTGTAGCCACGCTCTACCGGTCGGCCGCGACCGTTGATGAATTCTATCGGCGCGCGATGAAGGCCGCCGAGCCCATCACGGACGACCTCGAGCTGGTTCTGGTCAATGACGGCTCTCCCGACGACAGCCTGGAACGGGCGCTCGCCTTGCATCGCGCCGACCCGCGCGTTGTCGTCGTCGACCTTGCGCGCAATTTCGGTCACCACAAGGCGATGATGACCGGCCTCGCGCATGCGCGCGGCGATCTCGTGTTCCTGATCGACAGCGATCTGGAGGAAGAGCCGGAGCTGCTCGCAGAATTCCATGAGCGGCTCGCACAGGGCGATTGCGACGTCGTCTACGGGTATCAGCAGCAGCGGGGAGGAGGCCTGTTCGGACGCCTGTCCGGCGAGATCTACTATGCGGTTCAAGGGTGGCTGACCGACGACCGATTGCCGCGCAACATGATGACCGTGCGTCTTATGACGCGAGATTATGTCCGCGCGCTGGTGCGCTACCGTGACCGCGAGTTCCTCATCGGACAGCTATGGGCGAGTTCGGGATTCCGGCAGGTCGGCGTTCCGGCGCGCAAGCTGTCCCACGCGCCCACCACTTACACGTTACAGAAACGCATCGAGATGGCTGTCAAGCATCTGACGACATCATCGACCAGGCTTCTCTATCTTGTTCTCTATCTCGGACTGGCGATCTGGACTCTGTCCATTGCGGCAATCGGATTTTACCTGGTTCGCTATTTCATCTGGGGCATCAGCGTAGGGGGCTTTACGTCCTTGATCATCTCGATCTGGTTCTTCGGAGGGTTGACCACGCTCATCCTCGGCGTGCTCGGCGTCTACATCGCGAACATCTTTTCGGAAACCAAGCGGCGGCCCTACACGGTCATCCGGCAGGTCTATCGGGCGGCCAATCTCGGCGAGGCCAAGTCTGAGCGCTCGTGAGCCCTGAGCCGACAGCCGGTGACTGAAAGGGAGCGCATCCTTACTACAGTCCTGCAGCTGGATCGGCTCCCTCCCAGATCGCGAGCCCAAATCCCGTCGCGCCAAAACTGTTTCCGTTGTAGGCGAGCCAAAGCCGGCCGCCGTAGTGAAACAAGGACGGATAGCAGGTCATTTCGCTGTCCCACCCCGAACTTGAGGGGACAAGCCCGGCAAGCGCGTCGATGCGCTGCCAGGAAATTCCGTCTTTGCTGAGCGCCGCCCCAATACGGTAGCGCTGCCCCCGGCAGGCGAAACACATGAGCAATGCATCGCCGATCTTCGCCACCGTCGGTCGCGCAATCGCGTGTTCGTCCGGCGTATTGAAGCCGATGACCGTTGCGCCATCGCGTTCCCAGTGAATGCCGTCCCGCGAGCGTGCGAGCTTGATCGCGTGCTTCATCCCCGTGCTGGAAACGTCGGCTGAGAGATTTGATCCATACCACATCAGCCAGTCCTGCGGGGCGCGTTGCAGGACACACGGATAGGAAATCGAATAGGGGTCCTCCGGCGAACGATCGAGAATCGGGCCGGCCGAGTAACGCTCAAAGCGGTCGCGTGACGGAGCACCCCAGGCGAGCCCAATCGCGTTGCGCCACGCCGAGCGCTTGCCGAGATTCCACCCCATGTAATAGAGCCGCAGACCCTGATCGCTCGGGACTAGGCATCCAATTCCAGTTCCGCTGTCGTCGAACGTGCCGTCTTCACCCGGAATGAGGGCCGGCTCTGTGGCTACCCTTAGAACGCGCGGCGGACCCGAGAGATCGACATCGGCCCAGCCGACGTGGGATCGGTTTTCGCCATCGCGTGAACTGAAAAAGAACCGAAATTCATCCGAGCCGGTCTGAAGCGGGATGGGCAGCGCCGCATGGCTGCGCGCCCAGGGCTTGCCGCCATCCGGCTGATAGACCACTCCAAGGCGCTTCCAGGACACCGCGGCTTGTCCTCAAATACGGCGCAGGCGAGTGCTCGGAATATCCGACCGCTCCGTTGCGCGAGGCGCAATCACGGCGAATTCGGGTTGGTCGGCAAGGACCAAGGCGCCAGCGCCGAGTACGCTTTTCGGTCCGATCGTCACGCGATCGCGGATCGTCACGTTGACGCCGACAAAGCTGCCTTGTCCGATGCGCACCCCGCCCGAAACCACGACATGGGATGCCATGAACACGTCGTCCTCGATGACGGAGTGGTGACCGATGTGGTTGCCGCTCCACAATGTGACATTGCTTCCGACACGTGCAAACGGCTGGATCGTATTGTCCTCGAGGATGAAACAGTTCTCGCGCAAGTCGAAGCCGTCGAACACCGTCGCGCGGCTGCTCAGATACGAGGCGATCCGGTAGCCGGCAGCGCGTGCCGCGGCCACCTTCTCGGCGCGGACCGCGTTGAGCTTCGTGTAGCCGACCGCGACGAACAACCAGAAATCGCTTGGCGGAAATCGATCGGTGATCTGCTCGAAGGGGACGAGCGGCCGGTCCCGAAACGTCGTTTCCTTCAAATACGCCTGGTCAACCGTGAAGCCCGCAACGTTGAAGTTCGAGTCGTGTGTAAAATAGAAGTCGGCAAGCTCCCCAAGTTCGCCGGTTCCGAATATGACGACCTGCCGATCCAACGGACTTCACCGCCGACAACTTGCTGGGATACGCTTCGTGCTCTAGAGCCCTATCGTTCTTTGTTGAATCAGAGTTGGGCTCTAGCTTTTTGTTTGAGCATGATCTTTTCCGAAAACCGGTACCCACTTTTCGGGATCATGCTCTAGGGGCGTTGTAGCCATATCAAGCTCGTCGGATATGGTAAAGAGTTGGCCCGACACGCGTTAGGCCGAGGGCTGGCAGTTTCATCGTGACCTTGAACGCACGGAAGTTTGTCCTTTGGGCGATCATGCTCGCGGTCCCGCTCGTTGTTCTGTGGGCGGGGATCGGAATCGCCAGCTATTGGACGATTCCGCGAGCGCCGATGCAGGTCAGTGGCGATGCGGTGATCGCATTCGACTCAGAGATCGGGTTCGTTCCGCGGCCGAGATCGATCTCGCGTCGTACCGACGTTGATGCGCAGGGCGCGACGATCGTCTCATACAATCTGTTCAACGACCCGCGTGGGGCGCGGGTGTCTTGGCCGGGCGAGCAATCGCCGGCGCGTCCTGACATTCTGATCGTCGGCGACTCCTTCGCGTGGGGCCACGGAGTCGAAAACCAGGATACGTTTGCATCGCGCGTCGCTTCCGAGCTGGGTGTGCCGGTTACGAACATTTCGATGGGCAGCTACGGCACGACCCACGCGCTTCAGATGCTGCAGCGGAATCGTGACCTTGCACCGAAGCTGGTGATCTATCCGTTCATCACCGATCATCTTGAGCGCAACGTCATGCCCTGCGCTCGCTCTTATTATCCGTTCTGCCTCGATACCTCGCACGTCGCGTGGGACGGGGAGGGGCGCGCGCAGATCGCGCCTCCCTGGAGCAATGGCGCCAGGCGCGTGCAATTGCAGGTCATTGCAGACACGAGCTGGCTCGATCCGGTGACCTGGTTCGTTCACGGGCTGGACGTCGCTTATGGCCGGGTGCTCGCGGCGATCGGGACAGCGACCGCAGCTCGCGCCGATGGGGCGAAGCGGGAGCAGGCGCTCGAATTCCTGCTCGCCGAAATGGCGAAAACCGCGAAGTCGATGGGCTCGCGGCTGATGGTCGTTTACTTGCCGCAAGCCGCGAACGATACGCGCGCTGAGCAACTGTTCCGGTCGACCGCCAAGCTCAATCTGCCCATCCTCGATCTTTCGCCAGCCTATCAAACCTACCGGGCGCGCCCGGATGCGCGGCCGCTTTTCATTCCGAAGGACGGCCATCCGACGGTCGAGGCCCACGCGCTCATCGCCAGCGAGATCGCGGCATTCATTCGCCAGCATGGACTTCTTGGCCCCGGGCCGGAAACCGCAACGCTGAAGCGCCAATGAGTCGCCTCGCATTGTCCGGCGGAGAAGCGGCGCCTCGACCGGCGTCCTCGGAGTGTCACTCCGGGTTGCGGTTGTGCCCTCAATGTGGCGCCGGAGAACCAATCGCGCCCGACGCGCACGTCTGGCCGGCGAACTGGCGCTGCTCAGCGTGCGGGCGCCAGGTTCCGGTCGTGGACGATAGTCCCAGTTACGCTCCGCCGCTCGCGGATGCGCCGCCCGGGTTCGACCTGGCCGGCTTCGAGCAGCTGGCGCGGAGCGAGGAAGGACATTTCTGGTTCGAGCCGCGCAACCGTCTCCTGGTCGGCCTCGCATCAGGTTCCTTTCCCGAGGCGCGCCGATACCTGGAAATCGGCTGCGGGACGGGCCTGGTGCTGCGCGCCATGGCTGATTCACGCCGCTGGCTCCGGCTGGCTGGAACCGAGCTTCACTCAGCCGGCTTGCGCTACGCGCGCGACCGCCTCGGAGACAGAGCCGAGCTTGTGCAGATGGACGCGCGCGCGATTGCTGCGCGTGAGGCATTCGACCTCGTGGGCGCCTTCGATGTCCTCGAACACATCTCGGAAGACGAAGCCGTCATGAAGCAGGTTCACGCGGCGCTCGCGCCGGGCGGCGGGTTTATCGTTGCGGTTCCGCAGCATCCGGCACTGTGGGGCGAAGCGGATGAAATCGGACACCATGTGCGGCGCTATCGGCGCGGCGAGCTCGAGAGCAAGTTGCGCGCGGGCGGCTTCGATATTGTGTTTTCGACCTCCTACACGGTCGTGGTGCTTCCCTTGATGGTCGCAAATCGTTTGCGGCGATCGCGCGGCCAGGCGAGAGGCGAGCTCAACGTTCATCCGATGCTGAATGCGGCTCTGCGCGGCGTACTCCATGCGGAGGTGGCGGTCACGCTGAAGGGGTTGTCATGGCCGATCGGCGGCAGCCGGGTCGTCGTGGCGCGGAAGCCGCTCGCGTGAAAGCTCCGGTCGCGTGCTCGCCATGACGCCGGCTCTCGCAGGCAATACGCGCGGCGGCCTTGATGTCCGGGCATTTCGTTCGCTGCCATTGCTCCTTGCTGCCGCGATCATCGCGGCCTTTCTCTCGGTCATGCTGTGGATCGGCGGCGCGCAGCTCGGCCTCTGGCAGCTCTGCATGCTCTCCGTGGGCGCGCTCATCGTGCTGCTGAGCGGCGAGGTTCTGCTCGTTGTTGCCGGTCTCGAGACGCCAGCGCGACTCCCGGTTGCGGTCGTGACCGGCGCTGTGGCGACCAGCCTCGTCTTGCTTGCCGGTGTCCTGCTGACCGGCCTCACGGCAGGCACGGTCTTTGTTGGCTGGATACTTGCCGTCGTCGCCGCCGTGCTTGTGTTGGGGCGTGACGTGCTCCGCGCTCAAATGCGCACCGACCTCGTCGATGCGGTCGCGATCGCCTGTCTGGCCATCCTGGTTGGGTTCTGGTCGCGCCACTGCGCGGCCGCGATCCCCGAGCTCAAGGCGACCGGCATCCTTCCATCGTGGAGCGACTATTACATCCACGGAGCGGTGATTGCGCAATTCGGTTCACCGCTCGCGGTCGGGCGCGGGACCCTCGAACTCGCCGATCAGCCGCTGCCATTCTACCACTACGGTAGCTACATGCTGGCGGCGGCGATCGGCAGGCTGGTCGATCTGCCGGGTCTCGGGCTGGCCAACTCGGTTCTCTTGCCGCTCGGTCTTCTTCTCGCGGCCATCGGGAGCTACGCGCTTGCGACGGCGCTCGCCGACCGGCGCGCTGCGGTCATCGCCGCCGGCTTCCTGATGGTGCTGCCCGACCCGTCGTTCTACGGCCTGGCCAACGGCTTCTTGGCGTTCCACTGGAATCTGTTCACCCATCCGGGCGCCGGCTATGCGCTGGGGGCAGCGGCTGTTTCGCTGGTCTGTCTCGCGCCTTGGTTCGAGCGGCGAGACTGGCGGGCGCTCGGCCTGGGGCTCGCGCTTGCGGCTGCGACGTTCCAGCTGCGCGCCCATGTGTTTCTCTGGCTCATGCCCGCCATCGTCGCCACGCTGGCGCTCTCGACCGCCTTCGCTCGGCGTCATCGGCGCGCGATTGCTGCCGCAGGCATTGCGGGCATCGCGCTTGTCCTCGTGCTGGCGCTGACGATCACGCCGCTGCGCGATCTCTGGCTGGGACGCACCTGGGTCAGGGAGGTGATGGATCTGATCCACCGCGCCCAGGAGCCGACGGGCTATCCCGGACTCTATGACTCCCTTGTCGGGAGCCTCGGCATCGGCCCGGCGGCGATCCTCGGCACTCTGCTGATCGTGCCTGGCGTGCTCGGGGTGTTCACTGTCCTTTATCCGCTGCTTCTTGTCCTGGTGGTCCGCCAGGCGCGGCGTGCCATGGCGGCGCGCCAGGCGCCGCCGCAGCCGATGGACCTGTTTCCGCTGCGGCTGGGGCCCTTGGACCTGTTTCCGCTGCTGCTGCTGCTGCTGCTGCTGCTGTTCGTGCTGTTCGCCTGGGGCGCCCCCACCACTCTTTTCGAGATCAAACACCGAGCTGTCGTGCTGCTCTATCAAGTGTTCGCAATATGGACGGCGGCGTATCTGTCGCGCGCAATGTTCGCCTCGCGATCATCGGACGAAGCTGCCCTCCCGTATCTGGCGGCTATCGTTGTGGCCGCCGTGGCGGTCGGGCTCGCGTTCGACGTGGACCCGGCGAGACCAAGGTTCGCGTGGGGCAAGCAGTATTACCGCGTCGCCGCGGCGCCCGGAGTGGTGGATGCCGCGGCCCATCTGCGTGCGTCGGCGCGGCCTGGAGACACGGCCGCGATCGGGCCGATCGACGACAAGGCATATTTTGGCGATCCCGCTACCCAAATCGCCAGTTTGACGGACGTGCCGAACTACCTGGCGCGCGCGGCTCTCTATGGAAAAACAGCGGGAGGCAGGGCCGAGGTTGTCGAGCAGCGGTTACGGCAACTGCGTGCAGTCGAAGCCTCGTCCGACCTTTCGTCCGCGGAAGGGCTGCTGCGAGCGGCCGGGATCACCTGGTACGTGGCGTTTGGCCCCGCGGGCCCCGGGTTCGATCCGGCGCGGGCTCATGCGATTGCTGTCACGCCAAACAGCGCAATCTATCTGCTCCGTCCTCGTTGAGTCGCGAAAAAGGCTCCGAGCGACGGTTCGCCCGGAGCCTCTCTTTCGCCAGCCGGCATCAGTTGAGAATGTTGCCGCCCGAATTGACCGCGCCGAGCGGCGTGCCATCGGCGCCGTTGCCGGCGATCTGGTTGTTCTTGAACGACTGCAGCGTGCCGCCGCCGTTCGAGACGCCCGTGCCGTTGCCGGAGATCGTATTCCCGCCAAGGCGCAACGTGGCGGATGCGCCGGCGGTCGCGGCACCGGCGCCGTTGGAGTTGATCCTGCAATCGGCGACCGTCGTCACCATCGAGGCGCCCGTGCTGGAGACCGCGACACCGTTTCCGCTGCTGCCGGCGAGCAGGCTGTTCTCGATCGCGATGTTGCTGCCACCGGCGCCGCCACTGCCATCGACGAAGACGCCGTTGTTGTTTGACTCGAAGCTGGTCCGGTACACGACGACGTTGACGGCAGCGCCGCCGGTCGGCCGCACCAGCAGCCCCGCGTTCGACGCGGTGCCGCCGCTGCCGGTGATGTAGCTGTCGAGGACGAATAACCGCTTCGGCGATCCGACGGTCGAGTTGAGATCGACCAGGATGCCATTGCCGGCGCCGCCGCTATTGCGGAAGTTGCGGATCTGCGTCTTGTGAATGTGCAGGCTGGCGCCCTGGAGGAAGCGGATGCCATTGGCGCCGGTGCCGGCGCCTTCGATGTCCAATCCGCTGAGCGTGACGATCGCAGTTCCTGGCGTCGCACTCCCCGCGTCGTTGATGATGATGCCGCTGCTGCCCAGAGTCGCGAGCACGCCTGCCAGCACGCCCTCACACTTGATGGTAATGGATTTGGTGATCGTGACGGCGCCGAAGGCGCCGCTGTCGATGCAGTTGATCTCG
Source organism: Xanthobacteraceae bacterium (assembly GCA_049698215.1). Classification (GTDB taxonomy): domain Bacteria; phylum Pseudomonadota; class Alphaproteobacteria; order Rhizobiales; family Xanthobacteraceae; genus PALSA-894. The sequence goes on from JBAVXH010000115.1 coordinate 14,692, forward strand.
CCGTTTACGGCAGTCTTCGAGATGGCGCCGGCGAAGGTCTTGCACGGGGCCGTTCGGCTGCACGGATTGACGTCGTCGCCCACGCCAGAGACCCAGGTGCGCGTCGCCTGCGCATTGGCGGGAACGGCCTGCAGCAAGATGGCAAGCGTGCCGCCTAGCATTGCCGCGGATAATCCGATTTTTCTCATGCGTCTTCTCCCTCTACAATTGTGATGGAAGGCCATGGGTGTCAGAAGTTGGCAGTCGGGCGAGACCGGATCCCGTCCGTCTATCAGCCGCTGAACCATCGTGCCTAGTTCGAATTAGGCCGTCCAGTACGCAATTCCGCAATTGGGCGGCTTTCACAAAGAGAACGCGACGCCGGGATTGTCGCTGGCTTCAGCCGGCCGCTTCAAAATAAGAGCCCCGGACGCAAGCGTCCGGGGCTCTGCAGCAGCGCGAAGTCTCGATAGAGTCTAGTTCACGATCAGGCCGCCCGAACTGACCGCGGTGAGCGGCGTGCCATCAGCGCCGTTGCCGGCGATCTGGTTGTTCTTGAACGACTGCAAGGTGCCGCCGCCGTTCGAGACGCCCGTGCCGTTGCCGGAGATCGTATTCCCGCCGAGACGAAGCGTGGCGGATCCACCCGCCGTCGCGGCGCCGGCACCGTTGGAATTGATCTTGCTGTTGGTGACAGTGGTCACCATCGTGGCGCCCGCGCTGGAGACCGCCACGCCGTTTCCGGTGTTGCCGGAGAGCAGGCTATCCTCGACGGCGATGTTGCTGCCACCGGCGCCGCCACCGCCATCGACGAAGACGCCGTTGGCGTTTGCCTCGAAACTCGTCCGGTAGACGACCACATTGACGGCAGCGCCGCCGGTCGGCCGCACCAGGAGTCCCGCGTTCCCCGTAGTGCCGCCGCTGTTGGTGATGTAGCTGTCGGCCACGACGATCCGCTTCGGCGATCCGACGTTCGAGCTGGGATCGATCGCAATGCCGTTGCCGCCACCACCGCTCAGGCGGAAGTTGCGGATTTGCGTTTTATGGACGTGCAGGCTTCCGCCCGAGAAGAAGCGGATGCCGTTTGAGCCGGTCCCGAACCCATCGATGTCGAGGCCGCTGAGAGTGACGATGGCGGTGCCGGGCGTCGCGCTCGCCGAGTCGTTGATCGTAACGCCGAATGTGCCGGAGGCAGCGATACCGCCGATCACGCCCTCGCACTTGATGGTGATCGACTTGGTGATGGTCACCGAGCCGAAGCCGGCAGAATCGAGACAGTTGATCTCGCCGCCCGCCGCGGTCTTCGAAATGGCGCCCGCGAAGGTCTTGCACGGGGCCGTTCGGCTGCATGGATCGATATCGTTGCCCACGCCGGAGACCCAGGTGCGCGTCTGCGCATTCGCGGGGGCGGCGTGCAGCAACACAGCGAGAGCGCCAGCCAGCGTAGCGGCGGATAATGCGATTTTTTTCATGTCGCTTTCCTTTTTCGGTTCAAATCTAGTTGAGGATGTTGCCGCCGGAATTGACCGCGGTGAGCGGCGTGCCATCGGCGCCGTTGCCGGCGACCTGGTTGTTCTTGAACGACTGCAGCGTGCCGCCGCCGTTCGAGACTCCCGTTCCGTTGCCGGAGATCGTATTCCCGCCAAGACGCAGCGTGGCGGAAGCGCCCGCTGTCGCGGCGCCGACACCATTGGAATTGAGCCTGCTGTCGGCAACGGTCGTCACCATCGAGGCTCCCGTGCTGGAGACCGCGACACCGTTTCCGGCGTTGGTACTGAGCAGGCTGTTCTCGATGGCGATGTTGCTGCCGCCACCACCTCCGCCGCCGTCCACGAAGACGCCGTTCGAGTTTGACTCGAAAGTGGTCTTGTTGACGATGACGTTGACCGAGGCGCCGCCGGTTGGCCGTACCAGAAGTCCCGCCTGCGACGCGCCGGCGCCGCTATCGGTGATGTAGCTGTCAACGATGAACACGCGCTTTGCAGTTCCGACGTTCGAAGCGTGATCGATCTTGATGCCGTTGCCACTGGCACCGCGGAAGTTGCGGATCTGGGTCTTGTGGACGTGAAGAATCCCACCGGAGAAGAAACGGATGCCGTTAAGGCCGGTGCCGGCACCTTCGATATCCAATCCGCTGAGCGTGACGATCGCGGTTCCCGGCGTCGCACTTGCCGAGTCGTTGATGATGATGCCGCTGCTGCCCAAGGTCGCGAGCACGCCTGCGATCACGCCCTCACACTTGATGGTAATGGATTTGGTAATGGTGACGGCGCCGAAGGCGCCGTTGTCGACGCAGTTGATCTCGCCGCCCGCCGCGGTCTTCGAAATGGCGCCCGCGAAGGTTTTGCACGGGGCCGTCCGGCTGCACGGATTGAGGTCGTCGCCTACGCCGGAGACCCAGGTCCGCGTCGCCTGCGCATTGGCGGGAACGGCCTGGAGCAACACAGCAAGTGTGCCGCCTAAAGTTAGCGCGGATAATCCGCTTTTTCTCATGAGTTTTCTCCCTTCTATCGTTGTGATCGAAAAGCCAAGGGACGTCAGAGGGGGCGAAAATCTGATCTCCCCCGTCTTCTCAGTCGCAAGATGATCGTCGGCGGTTCAATTTTTTGGCGATCCGCTGGCTGCTGCGACATTCTGCGCAGCTTCGCGGTATCGCTGAATCTGGACGCGCTGCTGCGGTAACGCCCCTTCAAAGCAAGAGCCCCGGACGCGAGGCGTCCGGGGCTCTGCAGAAGCGCGAAGTCTAGTTTTGAAGTCTTAGTTCAGAATGTTGCCGCCCGAATTGACCGCGCCGAGGGGCGTGCCATCGGCGCCGTTGCCGACGATCTGGTTGTTCTTGAACGACTCCAGTGTGCCGCCGCCGTTCGAGACGCCGGTTCCGTTGCCGGCGATCGTATTGCCGCCGAGGCGCAGCCGGGCGGACGCGCCCGCTGTCGCGGCGCCGGCGCCATTCACGCTGATCATGCTGTCGGCTACGACAGCCGCCATGATGGCACCGGTGCTCGAAACGGCAATCCCGTTTCCGCTGTTGCCGGTCATGGCACTGTCCTTCACGACGACGTTGCTGCCGCCGCCGCCGCCAGCGCCGTCCATGAAGATGCCGTTCTGGTTGTTCTCGAACTGGGTGCGGAACACCGTCACGTTGGCCGCTGCGCCACCGGTCGGACGGACCAGAAGCCCCGCGTTGCTCGAGGTCTGGCCGTTATCGGTGATGTAGCTGTCCGCAACGAACACCTTCGCGGTGCCTGAGGACGGAGCAACCAGGATTCCGTTGCCGTTCGTGCCGCGGCAGTTCCTGATCTGCATCTTGTGAATATGCACGGTGACTCCGACGCCGAGAATGTTCACGCCGTTGATGCCGGTGCCGACACATTCGATATCAATGCCCTTCAGCGTGACGATGCTGTTCGCAGGGGCGTTGATGATAATCGCGTTCGTCCCGGCCACCAGAAGGCCGCCCTCGGTGTAGTCGCAAACGATGCTGATCGATTTTCCAATGGTCACGCCGCCGAATCCGCCCGGATCGAGGCAGTTGATCTCGCCGCCCGCCGCGGTCTTCGAAATGGCGCCCGGGAAAGTCTTGCAGGGTGCAGTGCGGCTGCACGGGTTGGCGTCATCGCCGACGCCGGAAACCCAAGTACGCGTCGCCTGCGCGTTGGCAGGCGCGGCTTGCAGCAGTGCTCCGAGAATTCCTCCTAAGATAGCAGTCGATACAGCGATCTTTTTCATAACTTCGCTCCCTTTCTATCAAGTGAAGATCACAAGCAGATCCACAACGTTGGATAGCCCCGAGGACGAGCGTCAGTCGCAAGAACTATTGACGCCCGTCGATTAGTCGCTGGATAGCCTTTCCCGGTTCAAAGTCTCCGGAAAAAAAGATTTCCAAGGGAAAAGTTAGCACTGTCGGATATCAACCCGCCGGCCACTTCACGTCCCAAGGCACGCTAGCCTACCCATGGGTCAGTGACAACAATAAGGCGCACAATCTGGGATCGTGTGAATACGTACGCAAAATACAACGCCGAGTTGGTGAGGTCAGCAACCACCTATCTCTCGTGTGCGTTACGCGTTGGTGAGTTCGCGGGATCACCAGGACGCTAACGTGCTCCAAATACGAAAAAGATTTGATGCGATGTTTGGTCGGGCGGCGGAGTTGGATATTTCAAACAGTAATCAGATTTGATTTTGAGTCTGACGAAATTGGCTCCGTCCGTGCGGCCGGTCACGCCTGTCCCGCCAATGCTTCCTCGACGAGTTCGCACACGATGTGCCCCGCGGCGAGGTGCACTTGCTGGATCAGCGGCGTCGTCTCGCTCGGGACACGCAGGCAAATCTCGCAAAGCTGAGCGAGCGCCTCGCCCTTCGCGCCGGTGAATCCGATCACGATCATCTGCCGTTCGCGCGCCGCCTGGCAGGCAGCGAGGATGTTGGGCGAGCGGCCTGAGGTCGACAGCGCCAGAAACACGTCGCCGGGCTGGCCCAGGGCCAGCACCTGACGTGCAAAAAGATGCTCGAAGCCGAGATCGTTGCCGATCGCAGTCGCGGCGGCGGGATCGGTTCCAAGAGCGAGCGCGGGCAGGGGGGCGCGATTGATATAAAAGCGCACCATCAACTCGGTTGCGAGATGCTGCGCGTCGGCCGCGCTCCCGCCGTTGCCGGCGAGCAGAATCTTCTTGCCCGCTCGCAGTGCGGCGGTCGCGGTCTCGGCTGTCCGCGCCACCGAATTGAGAAATTCCGGCTCCGCGAGAGCCGCGGCAAGGACCTCGCGCGAAGCGTCCAGATATTTCTTCACACGGGCGACGCGCGTGTCATCCATCGTTTGATAACGCCCCGGTTTTCGCCGCTTCGGCGCACTTCAACAGTGTAGGACAGCGACAGAACCTGAAAAAGGGAGCAGCAGCAACACGCTGCGCCTCTTCGGCGATCCGCCGCGATCGGACTGCGCGCTCGCGCGTCGCGCCGGAATGCGGCTCCTGATTGCATATCACGGCAATGCAGACATGAAACTGCAGTGAAATTACGTAGCGGCATCTTTTGGCTTGCAGCGCGCGCTGAAGGCTGTGTACATTTTTCACTTCTCGCTTAAGGGGTGCGACCTATCGATTGAGCCAAACCAACACATTTCGGGAGGAAGTCATGCCAACAAGGCCTCCGGGTACACCGGACGTCGACCTCACTTTTGATGGCGCGTCGGGCACGATCAACGGCGCGGTCTACATGACCGGCCAGTTTGAGCCAGTTCCAGATCAATTTTTCTCTTTCCTAGAAGTCAGACACAACGGCACCGAGCAGGGCTACAACACCGACGGCGCTCTGCAACAAGATCAGAGAGACGTCCAGAACGCCACGCATTCGATCCTTCTGGCTGAAGTACCGATCGTTGTCGGCGATGGCTCCCACGGAACGGTGGAGGGCGTCGCTTACCGGGAATTCCGCCTCAATATCGGCGAGGCCGGCAACGCCAAGCAGTATCTGTCGCTGGATTCCTTGCAGATTTGGCAGGAAGAGTCCGGCAGCCTCACCAACTTCACACCTGGCTCAGGCTTTGCCGGCGCACACACGAATTATCTCGCCTATGATCTCGACGCGGGCACCGACCGCTGGATAGGTCTCCAGGAGGGCGCTAACGGAAATGGCGCCGATCAGACCGAGTTTACAATTCTGATCCCGGAGTCTTACTTCATCAACGACCCGGCGCATCGCTACATCACGCTGTATTCCAAATTCGGCATGCAGGCGGGCTGGGAAGCCGACAGTTCGTCCGAGATATGGGGCCTGAGCGGCAACAGCGCCGGCCTAACGCCTGCCATGACGGTCCACAAGACCGCGACCGTCCCCGGCGGAACGGCCAATGTTGCGGGCGAGGTGATTTCCTATTCGATCACCGTCGCAAACGTCGGCGAGGTGAATCTAACCGGCATCACGGTCACCGACCCGTCGGTGAGCAACCTGGCGCCGGTGCTCAGCGGCGGCTTCAACACCGGCGATACCAACCACGACAACCAGCTCAGCACCGGCGAGACCTGGGCCTACACCGCCAGCTACACGGTGACGCAGAACGACCTCAACACGCTCGGCGGTGGCGACGGGTTCATCACCAACACCGTGACGGCGGATAGCGCGCAGACCACTCCGATTTCGGCGTCGTCTTCCGTGCTCGTCGAGAGCGGCGCAAGCGTCGATTTGACGAAGACTGCGGACGTAGCTTCGGTGGATTCGGCCGGCGACGTGATTCACTACACCATCAACGTGACCAACGACGGCACCGTCACGCTCAATAATCCGGTGGTCGAGGACTCTCAGGTTACCGTTGTTACGCCGATTTTCGACTTCGCGGCGCCGGTTCCCGGGGCTCCTCTGCTCGCCCCGGTGCTGGTCGGCGATTACAATATCGGTGACACAAACCAGAACGGCTTCCAGGATCCGGGCGAGACGTTCGTCTTCGTCAATGCCGGCGACCTCAATCAGAACGGCACCCAGGATCCCGGCGAAGAGTTCCTGTTCACCAATATCGGCGACACTAACCAGAACGGCTTCCAGGATATCGGCGAAACGTTCCAGTACTACAACGCCGGCGACACCAACCATAACGGCGTGGAAGACGGCAGTGAAACGTTCCAGTTCAACGTCAGTCATGCCGCCACTCCCGTGACTTCCGGCGGCTTCAATACCGGCGACACGAATAGCAACGGCGCGCTCGATGTCGGAGAGACCTGGCACTACACGGTCGACTATACGGTCACGCAGGACGACATCGATAACGGCGGCGTCGTCAACCCGGGCCTGACCCACGACAATACCGCGACGGTCACGACAGATCAGCTGGCTGCCGACGACGCTTCCGTCAGCGTGGGGGTCATCCAGGATCCGCGCATCACGTTGACCAAGTCGGCGGCGGTCGCGGACGGCACGGCGGACGCGGCCGGCGATGTCATCAACTACACCATCAATGTCGCCAACGCGGGCAACATGACACTGACCGATATCGACGTGTCAGACCCGTCGGTCACTGGTCTCGCCTATGTCAGCGGCGATACCGACAATGACGGCAAGCTGGACCTCACCGAGACGTGGGTCTACGGCGCGAGCCACACGGTCACGCAGGCCGACATTGACAATGGCGGCGTGGTCGATCCGGCGCTGACCTACGACAACACCGCGACGGTCACGACCGCGCAAAGCGAGCAGGACCCGGATGGGGACCCGGACGCGACCGCGAACGATTCGGCGTCGGTCGCAATCGTGCAAGACCCGCATGTGACGCTGACCAAGAGCGCGGTCGTCGCAGACGGTACCGCCGACGAGGCTGGTGACGTCATCAACTACACGATCAACGTCGCCAATGCCGGCAACATGACGCTGACCGGTGTCACCGTGAGCGATCCATCGGTCTCCAACCTGACGCGCATCGCCGATCTCGTCGGCAACAACGACAACATCCTTAACTTTGGCGAGACCTGGCAGTACACCGCCAACCACACCGTCACGCAGGCCGAGATCGACAATGGCGGCGTGGTCAATGCGGCGCTGACGTATAACAACACGGCCTCGGTGACGACCGCTCAGGGCGTCGCCGATGCGGATGCGAACGACAGCGACACAGCGTCGGTGCCGATCGTGCAGAGCCCCAGCATCGCACTCGACAAGGCCGCCACGGTGCCAGGCGGCACCGCGGACACAGCGGGTGAGGTGATCGATTACACGATCGACGTAACCAATACTGGCAATATGACGCTTACCGGCGTCAGTGTGGTGGATGCATTCGTAAGCAACCTCACCCTTGCCAGCGGTGACGACGGAGACGGCGTCCTCGACGTTGGCGAGACGTGGCATTACACGGCGAACCACACGGTTACGCAGGCCGAACTCGACAACAATGGCGGCGGTGACGGCTTCATCGAGAACACCGCATCGGTCACGACCACTCAGGGTGCCTCGGCGAACGACAGCACCTCGGTGACGGTGGTGCAGCCGCTGACTGTGGGAATCTCAATCGACGACAACGCCAACCTCAGCCAGCTTGTCGATCCCGGAGGCGATGGAGCCAGTGTCGGCGATCTGATCCAGTTTTTCTTCCAGATCACGAATCTCGGCAACACCACGCTCACCAGTGTCGCCGTGAGCGATACTCTGGGGGACGCGGTCCCTGGCAGCCTCCAAACCCCGGTCCCGACGACTCTCGCCGGGAACGCAACATTTGGAGACACGTTCAATCACCACATCACGGCAGCAGATATCACCGCCGGTCACGTCGTTGACGATATCACGGTGACGGCACTTGATTATTTGAGTGTGGTGCAAAACGCGACGTGGCATTACGACTTCGACCTGTTCCCGTAGACCACGCGAGGCGATGAAAGCGGCGACCTCGGGTCGCCGCTTTCTTTTTTGGTGTGAGCGCGCCTACCCATATTTGCTGTGCCTCAATCCCATTCGCGCTCGCTGCGCGTCTCGCCGCGTCGGGTTGCTCTCCATCCGCTGCGCTGCATGTTGCATCGGGCGACGCGTTTCGCGCCGTGGCACCAAGCGCCCCGATTCTGGTGACCGGAGCCGCCGGCTTCATTGGCCTCGCACGTCGCGCGCCGGCTTGCAGAGCTTGGTCGCCGTGTCGTCGGCGTGGACAATCTGAACGCGCGTCGCACGGCCATTCGTGAATTTCTTGCCGCCGAACCCCGCGACATGCCGGAGACGCGCGGAGGTTGCCGGCCTCCGAGGCCGCGGTCGGGTTCCGCCCGGCAACCGCGCTCGCCGACGGGGTGGGCCGCTCCGACTGGTATCGAGGCCATGTTGCTGAGCGCGGGACCTTGCGGTAAACGGAAGGCCGTCAATTGCGCCGGATGGGCTAAGCAATTGATCTATCAGGCGAGAATGTAGGCGTGGCATCGGGACTGCACGAGGAATTTTCGCGCGATCACGCGGTCGACGCGGCCTCGAACAAGCACTTCGGCCTCGTGGTCGGCGGTATCGCTCTCGCGTTTGGCTGCCTGCGGGCGTGGTGGCACGACGAGGTCGGCCTGTTGAGCGGCGTGTTGATGGCCATCGGGCTGGTGCTCATCGTGGCCGCGCTCGTCAAACCGGATACCCTGGAAGGTGCCCATCGCGGCTGGATGAAGCTCGGACTGCTCCTCCACAAGGTCACCAATCCAATCTTCCTCGGCGCGATGTATGCGATCGCGATCGTGCCGACCGGGCTGATGATGCGATTGTTCGGCGTCGATCCGATGGGACTGCGGCGGCCGAGGGGGGAGACCTTCTGGATTACGCGCGGCAAGGGAAGCTCGAGCGCGGAGTCTCTGGAAAAGCCGTTCTGAGGGGATGATGTCGTTTCTGAAAGACATGGCCGCATTCATGCTGGCGCGGAAGAAGTTCTGGCTCGTGCCGGTGCTGGTGCTGATGACGATCTTCGGCGGCCTGATCGTGCTGACCAAGGGCTCGGTCGTCGCGCCGTTCATCTACACACTCTTCTGATGACCATCACGCTCGGTATCTCGGCGTTCTATCACGACAGCGCTGCCGCGATCGTGCGCGACGGTGAGATCGTTGCGGCCGCGCAGGAAGAGCGCTTCACGCGCAAGAAGCACGACGCGAATTTTCCGGTCCACGCGCTGCGCTACTGCGTGAAGGAAGCCGGCATCGCCTGGAGCGGCATCGATTTCGTCACCTTCTACGAAAAGCCGTTTTTGAAGTTCGAGCGATTGCTCGAGACCTATCTTGCCTTTGCGCCGAAGGGTTTCGGGTCGTTCCGCATGGCGATGCCGCTGTGGCTGAAGGAGAAGCTGTTCCAGAAGTCGTTGCTGATTGATTTGTTGCGCGCCGAAGCGCCGGATGTCGACTGGGACAAGAAGCTGCGCTTCACCGAGCATCACGAGAGCCACGCGGCGAGCGCGTTTTACCCTTCCCCATTCAACGAGGCCGCGATCCTCACCATGGATGGTGTCGGCGAATGGGCGACGACGAGCATGGGCGTCGGCTCCGGCAACCAGCTCTCATTGAACGAGGAGATTCATTTCCCGCATTCGCTGGGGCTCCTGTACTCCGCCTTCACTTACTACACGGGGTTCAAGGTCAACTCCGGCGAATACAAGGTGATGGGGCTTGCGCCCTACGGGGAGCCGAAATACGCGCAGGCGATCCTGGACAATCTGATTGACGTGCAGGCGGACGGCTCGTTCCGCATGAGCATGGATTACTTCGATTATTGCACCGGCTTGCGGATGACCAGCGGCAAGTTCGATGCGCTGTTTGGCGGACCGCCGCGCAAGCCGGAGGACTTGCTGACGCAGCGCGAGATGGATCTCGCCGCATCGATCCAGGCCGTGACCGAGGAGATTGTGCTGCGGCTGACGCGCGCGCTCGCGGCCAAGACCGGGCAGAAGAATCTCTGCCTCGCCGGCGGTGTCGCGCTCAACTGCGTTGCCAACGGCAGGGTGTTGCGCGACGGCAAGTTCGAGCGGGTCTGGATCCAGCCGGCGGCGGGCGATGCGGGCGGCGCGGTCGGCGCGGCGCTCGCCACCTACTACCTCGCGACAGGTGCGGCGCGTCCGAACGGCGGAAGCGACACCATGCGCGGCTCGTACCTCGGGCCGGCATATTCTAACGAGGACATCGCGGCTCGGCTCGAATCAGTGGGTGCTCGGTTCGATGTTCTCTCCGAGGATCGGCTGATACAGGAGACCGCGCGAGCCTTGGCGGCCGGCGAAGCGGTTGGCTGGTTCCAGGGGCGGATGGAATTCGGCCCGCGCGCGCTCGGCGCCCGCTCGATCCTTGGTGATGCGCGCTCGCCGGCGATGCAGAAGATGCTGAATCTCAAGGTGAAGTACCGGGAGTCGTTCCGCCCCTTCGCGCCCGCGGTGCTGCGTGAGCACGTCGCCGACTGGTTCGAGCTTGATTGCGACAGTCCGTACATGCTGCTCGTCGCGGGAGTTCGCCCCGAACGACGCCGAGCAATGACCGAGGATGAGAAGAAGCTCTGGGGCATCGATCAGCTCAATGTGGCGCGCTCGGACATCCCCGCGGTGACGCACGTCGACTATTCGGCGCGTATTCAGACCGTGCACGCCACGACGAACGCGCGGTTCCACCAACTCCTTGGCGAATTCAGCACGCTCACCGGATGCCCGGTGCTGGTCAACACGAGCTTCAATGTGCGCGGCGAGCCGATCGTGTGCACGCCCGAGGACGCCTTCCGATGCTTCATGGGCACCGACATCGACGTGCTTGCGATCGGCAATTGCTTGGCCCGCAAGACCCAACAGGACCCCGAGCTCAAGCAAGACTACAAGCAACAATTCGAGCTTGATTAAGCATCGGCTGTCAAAGGATCTCGCATTTGTCCAATGCTGATTTCCTCTGCGTCGCGAGCCAAGCTTGCCCGCCAATCGAAAAGGCATCAGGATGCAAGATATTCGAAGTCTCGATTGCGGCCTGACAATTGGCGGACGATGATGGAGCGCCTTGCGTGAGTGGCGAGAAATACCGCCTGGCGGTCTGCTTCCCTGTCTGGAACCGGGCAGATTTGTTCAAAGCAAGTTTCGAGTCCCTGCTCGGCCAGCTCGACGGAGTCGAGGCTTCAATATGGGTGTTCGACAATGGGAGCGATGCTCAGACAAAGGAGCTGATTGGATCTCTGAGAAGCAGCGAGCACCGGGTTTTCAAGGTCTCGCTTCCAGAGAATATGGGCATTCCTTTTGTTGTTAATATTTTCTCGCATTCGGTAGGCCACGATTGCGAATATGTCGGCTATCGATCGCCGACGCACATCATGATCGCGGATGCGGACGCATATTTTCACAAGCCGGTCCGCGACATGCTCGAGATTCTGGAAAGCAACGAACGATTCGCAATCATAAGCGGGCACGATTCCGTCGAACACGAAACGGTCGCGCAGCATAACGCAACCATTCGTGGTGAGCCCGTTGTCGTCAAAGAGAAAAAAATTGAGCGCGGGCTATGCCTGATCATGCGGAAAGAAATGCTGGCTGGCTGTGTTCCGTTTCCTCATCACATCAACCAAGAAGTCGATTGGGAGCTGATGTTGCGGCACCCGAATTCGTCTTCTGCACAGGGACGCGCCGTCGCTGCCGTAAGCTACGTCGAGCACCTTGGGCTTTATGACAGCACGTGGCATCCGGTGGGGGTTCCAGCCACAGCCGCCGAGGCAAGAGAGATCAATCGGATTTTGGAGCAACACGGTCTGTTATCGGCCGACCGGCGCAAGCGAATGGAAGCTTACTGCCGAGCATTCAATTTGGATATCGCAGAACCCGGCAAGCGCGACCTGACGCGGCGGTGGGCGTTTCTCCCGGCTGGATGGCTGCTGAGGCTCGTTGATGGCAAATAGCCTCGGCGCAAAGGCCCTCGACGCGGTTCAGCGCGCTTATTCGAATACGATTCGCAGGATCAAGAAGCCGGAAATCTCTGTTGTTGTCGTCGTCTACAATATCGAACGACAGGCGCGTCTAACTCTTCTATCGCTCTCGGCCGATTATCAACGTCATATCGATCCCGGCGACTATGAAGTGATCGTTGTCGACAATGGATCGAATCCTCCGTTCGATCACCGCATCTTGGACGGCCTGCGCGGCAACTTCAGGCTGATCCGTCTTGACCCTGCGCCCGCCTCGCCGGCGCGCGCCGTGAATCGGGGAATTGAGGAGGCGAGGGGAGACATCGTCGGCGTAATGATCGACGGAGCGCGCATTGTCACACCGGGACTCCTGCATTTTGCCCGGCACGGTGCGCAATTGTACGGCAAGCCGGTGGTCGTGACGCTGGGCTGGTATCTCGGATACGATCTTCAACGCTGGTCCATGCAATTCGGTCACGATGAGGCGGAAGAGGACGCGTTATTGGCGTCGATCGGCTGGCCGCAGGACGGATATCGGCTGTTCGAGATTTCGACGATGGACGAGCCCTCCGACGACGGGTGGCTTGGGCCTTTCACCGAATCCAACGCATTGTTTCTCCGGCGCGAGACGTGGGCCGAGTTGGGTGGCATGGATGAGCGCTTCGATCTGCCTGGGGGCGGCCTGGTCAATCCGGATCTGCTGCGCCGAAGCCTGGAGCTGCCTTCAGTTGAACTCGTAGTCTTGCTCGCAGAAGGCACCTTCCATCAATTCCACGGGGGCATTGCGACGAACCGGCCGGCGGCCGAGTTTGGAGATGCGCTGACGAAATGGCTGCAACAGTATCAGGCCATTCGGGGGAAAACGTGGGGAATTCCACGGCAAGATATTCCGAGAACTTATCTGGGAACGCTGCCGCGGCCGGTGCTCGCGCGGCTCGTTCGTTCCGCTATTACGAAGCCGCGATACCCGGTGGAACCGCCGCTCGGTCGAGATTTTGATCAAGGTCTATGGTCGGCAACACAGCCTGCTCGCTCGGCGGTTCCGGTTGTCAACCGGCTGATCGAGATCGCGCACAGAGAATTTAGGGCTGGTCGATATGTGACCGCGCTCGCGGTCGCGCGCCTTATACGCGGGAAATATCCCGATGAGATCGAGCCGAAGCGCTTGGTGTCATTGCTGGGAGGACGCGTTTTTGAGGACGACGGACTGCGGCTCCCCGAACACCAGCTTGCGCTCGCGGAAGCGCATCGACTGTTAGGGGAGAAAGAGTGAGCCCTGGCTCATTGTAACGCGGCGCAGCGCTGGATCATGCGCGCGCGCCGTTGTCGCGCGGCCGGATGATGTTCGGGAGATCCTTCCAAAGCATGCCGAAGGCGCGCAGCGTCGCGCTCGCCGAGCGGGGTGAGGCGATGACCCGGACAATGGGTTCGAAAAGGAATGTGCTGAGCATTACGGCAGCCGCGCCCAGCGCACTGAAATGTTTGCGTGCATAGAGGACGCGGCTGCGCGCGAAATAGAACATCCGCCGCTCGGTCGCGGCCTCGGTCGTTCCCTGGCCACGGTGAAAGGCCTGCGCCGTCGAGAGATAGACGCTGCTCCAGCCAAGCTTGCGCGCACGCACCGCGAAATCCATGTCCTCGTAGTAGACGAAGAAGCGCTCGTCGAATCCGCCGAGCGCCTCGAACACACTGCGGCGAACCAGGAAAAATGCCCCCATCACCTGGTCGACCGTGCGCGTGTCGTCATGCGCCCATTCGGTCACGAAGTGCGGCGGGAAAACCGACGGCAGCAGCCGGTCGAGCCCCACGCTGTTGCCGGTCATGGATAGGGGAGTGGGCGCCCGCGCGGTATTGCGCGCAACCTCGCCATTTGCATCGAGGAGCTGGATGCCGACGATGCCGATGCCGCCGATGCCGACGTTTTCGTGCGCCTGCAGATAGCGCGCAGGCCTTTCGAGGGAGCCTGGCATGAGCTGGCTATCGGGATTGAGGAACAGCAGGAAATCCGCTTCTGCGCCGGCCGCGCCATGGTTGCACGCCGCCGCAAAGCCCAGGTTCTGCGGGTTCCGGATCACATTGAGCGGCACGGCGCACACGAGCCCGTCCGCGGAGCCGTCTGTTGAAGCATTATCGACAATCGTGACGCCAGCGAGAGAGACCTCGTCGCTCGAAATCGCCGAGAACGAGGCAAGGCACTCCTGCAGCTGCCGGCCGGAATTCCAGTTTACGATCACGACGTGGATTGTGGGATGGTCCATTTAGAACGTTCGCGCTGGCAGTCCGACCTTCAACGTGGGAAGTGCAGGCATACTGCATCGCTTGCGGGGCAAGCGCACTTGAGACTATAGACCGCACCTTGGCCTTGCGTCGCCAGCCCCTCGGGCCATTTGATTGACCTGATGCCGGATCGTGACCTTTCCTACATTGTGCTCGGCGGCGGAGGCTTCATCGGCACCAATTTGTGCCGTCGGCTCGCGGCCGGCGGCGCGCGCGTGCGGGCCTTCAGCCGTCATTTTTCCTTTCCCGACGGGATGCCCGGCGCGGAAGCCCGCGTGGGCGATTTCTGCGATGCCGATGCCCTCGCGGCGGCGATCGAGGGATTCGACGTGGTTTACCACCTTGTGCATGCGACGCCGCCTCAACCGGCGAATGCCGATATGACGGGCGATATCAGGAACAACGTGCTTCCTTCGCTCGCGCTCTTCGATATCTGCCGCAGATTGCGTGTGAAGCGCATTGTATTCCTCTCCTCGGGAGGAACGGTCTATGGCCGCGCCGCAATGGTGCCGACCCCTGAAACCGCGCCGACCGAGCCGATCGCAGCCTATGGCATCAGCAAGCTGATGATCGAGAAGTACCTCGCGCTGCACGAACATCTCTATCAGACCGATTACCGCATTCTTCGCGTGACCAACCCGTTTGGACCGTTTCAAGGCACGGTGAAAAATCAAGGGATCGTCGCGATGCTGATCGCGCGCGGTCTCGCCGGTCAGTCCATCGAGATTTGGGGAGACGGATCCGCTGTCCGGGATTTTGTCTACATCGACGATGTGGTCGATGCACTAGAGCTTGCGAGCCGCGACCAGAGTGATTTCAAGATCTTCAATGTTGGGCGGGGCGAAGGTGACAGCCTGCGTGAGATCGCCAGTCAGATTCAGAAACTCCTGGGGACAGAACTGAAGCTTGTTTGGAAGGAGGCGCGCGCCCTCGACGTGCCTGTTTCGATTGTCTCCAATGTGCGCGCAAGGGAGATCCTCGGATGGGTTCCGAAGACTGCGCTCGACGAGGGTTTGGAAAAAACCATTGCGTGGTGGCGTGCCGGAGGCGTGTAGGCGGAGAGTGATGCAAGACTACCAGGTGACGCCCGGGACATGGGTCGTGGCGTATTTGTATCCTTGGTGCTGCGTCACAAACGGGAGTAGCCGCTCGAGGGCATGCAGGATCGTTCCATCGATTGGCGCAGGCTCGACCGGATAGTCGGGCCAATCGAGGCCAAGTTCGAACAATGGCGCAAGTGCCTGTGTGCGCGCCCAGAACATGGTGCCGAGTGGAAAATTGAAGAACGGTGGCAACTGCGCGCGGATGCCCATCCGCTGGGCCAACTGCTCCGCGATCTCCAGGTTCTCGTCCCAGGCCGAAAGGTGCGGATCGTCGGGAAACACCAGGCCCAGCCGCGCATCCCGCGCCATGCGGTCGAGCACGATATCCATCATGGCGTGCTCATGTCCGACCAGATTCGCCCAGATGAACTGTCGCCATCGCTCTCCGATGGTACGGTCGGTGAGGAACAAGCTGCGCTTGGAATGCAGGTGCCCGAGCACGTCATACCGTCGGAAACTTTGACCGAGGCCGGTCAGGAAGGCGCCGATATCACGGCCGCGGTTGGGGGTCGTCATGATCTCGACCTTGCCGCGTTGATAACCGGCAGTTTCCGTCTCCAGCACGCGCGCTTTCCGCGCCGTGTTGGTGGTCAACAGCAGATCGCAGCGCGAGCGGTTCGAGGCGATCAGCGCCAGAAGTTCCGCGCACAGCTCCGGATAGTGGAAATGAACATGCATCCCAACCTTCATGATTGGACTGGGCGCAGTTTCGCGGTCTTGCTCGACCGGCGAGATCACCTCGCTTTTCCACGCTCCCTCGGCCTTCCCGCTGCGGATGAAATGGCCGAGCGGATTGATCAGCGTAGCGTCGTACCGGCCCTTGTTCTCGAAGGCATAGACGTGCGGATGAAAGCCGACCGACGGTCGGCGGTATGAAAAATAGGGACCGGCCTTGGGTATCGCCGCCTCGGCGACAAACATGTTGATGGCTTCCTCACGGCTCGTGGTCGGAAAGTTGAGACCGAGGAAGCCCCCCAGGTCGAATGAATCGTCGCGCTCGATCGTGGCGAAATCCTCGCGCCGCTGCTGCATGATGGAGCGAGCATCCCGACCGATCGCAGCCAGCCGTGCGACGTAGGCGTCCATATCGAACTTCGCCAGCGCGAGCGCGCGCGAAGCCTGACCAATGGCCTGTCGCTTCTGCTCATTCGCCGAGAGTTCGACGATCAAGTTCGCTGCCGCCTCGACATCCAGCTTTGGAACGACCGTGATGCCGGCCGTGGCATCGGTCTTAAGAATGTCCGCGATCCCGCTGCACTCTGCGAAACAGACAACCGGGAGCTCGCGCAACGCACTGTCGATCGCCACATTGGGAAGCGGGTCAAGGCGAGAGCTCAGAAAGAATGCGTCAGCCTGCCGGTAGGCCGGCTCGAGGTCCGCGACCTCGTCAAGGATGGCGACCGATCCGGAAATGCCGGACCAGCGGACATATCTCCGCAGTTTCCGCGAATAGCCACTATCGATGTCTTTCGGCAGGTACTGGCCGATCCAGACGAAGCGAACCCGGCGCGGGGACTTGCGCTTCATCACGGCAGCGACGCAGGCCAGAAACAGATCGACCCCCTTGCGGGGAGAGATCGTGCCGCAGCCGAGCACGACGAAATCGTTCTCGTGGCCGGCTGGCCGCACGAGAGATTGAACATCTGTTTGGACAGACGCCCGGTTTTCGTTCTCGACCGGCGGCAGCTCGGGCGGTCCCTGCGGCAGGATATGAACGCGATGGTCGTCGATTTCCGGGCTCTCGGCGCGGACGGAGTCAAAGACACGCTCCGCCGAAAAGACAACCTTCGTCGCCCACGAGAGCGCATCGGCCATCTCGCCCGGGGGCTTCAGGTGAGATGCAAATTCGTGAATCAGCGCAACAACAGGCACAAACGACATCGAGAGCGGCTTCATCATCAGCCGTGCGTCGATGCTGTTCACCAGCGCGTACGAGAACTGAAAGTGCCGCACCAGGCGGCGGACGAGGTAATCCATCTCGACTGGATGCCAATCCTTCCGATCAAGCGGCCCGATGAGGGAGGTCGATACCTTGGCGAAAGCCGGAACGATGTTTCCGCCGGACAGCAGAATCGTCACCACGTTGTATTGCGGGCTCAGCCGCTTAACGATGTTGTAGGCGAGAATCGGCGCGCCGGTGCGGCTCGCCTCGTGCGACACGACCAGAATGGTTTCGCGCGTTGGATCGATCCGGCTTGTATCGATCGTGATCGTTGTCGCAGCGCTGATTGGCCGACGCCCCTGCCGCTTGCCGTGGGTGACATAGTGCGCGAGCAGGCATGCGCGGCCCAGGTTTGGATTGCGATCGTTGTAGTAGGCTGGATCGAAGCCTTCGGAAGGCGAAAAGCCCATGCGCTCGCCGACGATCACATAGTGCAGCGCCGGATCGAGTTGACCGAGACCGGGAACGTGCAATCGATAGAACTGTTCGTCGAACAGGGCGCTTTCGCGAACGGTCCCGGCGACGCGTTCGGCAGCGGAAAGCGTGTCGTAGACCGGATAGCCCGCGGCGCTCAAAGCCGCAAAGACAGCTTCAGGCTCGCCGTCCAGACCAACACTCGCGAAAAACGGGCCGAGCCAGTCAAACCTTGAATCGCGCTGAACGGCGGCCGGTATCGAGGCGGGCGCGGGCGAGGGCGACACCCGCGGCGACAACAAGCGCCTGATGAATTCGACGAGCGGCCTTGGAATCAGCCGTTTCAGGTTTAACGGCGCGTATTGATTTGCAGCAAAGATGATCGGGTTTTCCGAAAGCGCGTTCTTGCCCGGCCGAAGCCGCAGGCCCGCCAACGCTTGTTGCTGCGGTGTTCGCGGCGGGCCCTTGGGCGGAATGATGTCGGGTTCGGACACAGGGGTGGTCTATCTTGCGCAGACTGGTCGCGATACCCATTCGGGGCGGTTTGGCGCTTGCCATCGCTATGATAACAAGCGCCCACAGCACATTGAGTTTGTTAGGACAACCGTTCTGTCAATGATAGCCGAAGAAATCTGGAGAGGGCGCAGTTACCGTCCTGCCGGGATGCTGTCAAAAGGAATTCTCTCGTCGGGAGAGTTCCTTTCGCCTGCCACGAGATCAATGTCGCAGGCGAGATTTCCGCTGTGACACAGCCCGTTTTTCCGGCGCCGGCCGGGTTTCATGTCGCTGTTGCTGCGGCTTCTCAACATGACGAGCGGCGAGCGCCCGCGCGCGTGTCGCATCCCGATCCGTCCCTGGCGGCGACTCTCGTCCCAAACGAACCCGTTCGAAGCGGATGGTATGAGCTTGCCCTGGGCTTTTCCCCCGAGGGCACGGTCGATTGCGTCGCCCAATTTGTCCACGGCGGCGGTCGCGTCGTTTGGATGCGCCTCCCAATGCTCGCCCGCAACGAGTTCCTGGCCCATCTCCGGCTGGAGGACTCGATGGAGCGCCTCACATTAGTCCTGAGCGGCTCCGGCCGGCTCGCGGATCCGAGCGTCTGCCGGTTCGAGCGAATTGGATGGTCCAAGCAGATCACGGCGATCGCCGGGCGCGCGCGTGACATCTACCGGCGCGAGGGGTTTGGAGTCGTCCTGTCTGCCTTGAGCTACCTGTCGCGTGTCGCGCGCCGGGATTCGATTGCTCTTCCGCGTGGCACTGCGAAGGCGGATGAAAGCGAACGCCCATACGACACCTGGGTTCGCGTCTTCGACGAGCGGCCGGACCTGGATCGCGCGCGGCACGAAGAACGCCTCGCGTTGCTCGCCAGGCGTCCGTTGATTTCGATCCTTGCCGAATTGCCGTCGCTCGATCCGCTCGCTGTCGATCGCCTCGCGGCGAGCCTGCGGGACCAAATTTATCCGGTTTGGGAGCTTGTGGTCGCGGCGCCCGTCCAACTTCATGACGGAGTCCGGGACGCGCTCGGTTCGTGTGGTATCGATCTCGCCAAATTAACAATGACCGAAGCAAGGCCCGGGACCGCCGAGAATCTCAATCGGGCGTTGGCGGCTTCAACCGGGGAATATGTTCTTTCCTTATCGCAAAGGGCGCTGATGCGACCCCACGCCTTGCTTGAACTCGCGTTAACTGCAGAGGGGCACCGGTCAGCCGAGATCATCTATTGTGACGAGGACCACATCGGCCATGATGGCAATCGGGACGGATGGGACTTCAAGCCGGCCTGGTCGCCACACCTCCTACGCGCACGTGACTATCTGGGGCCTCACGTTCTGATGCGCCGGGAAACCGTGCGCGCGCTGGATGGCTGGAGCGTATCGCACAGCGAGCCTCATCACGACCTCGCATGCCGCCTGACGGCGGGGGTGAAGCCCGAGACTATCGTCCACTTGGCCAAGCTGCTGGTTCACCGGCCGGCTGACAGCCCCGCCATGGATCGCGCCGCCGCCAGACCCGCGACCGGAAAGGTTTCGTCGCGTGTCTCGCTGATTATCCCGACACGGGACAACGCCGACATGCTCTCGGCCTGCATCGACTCGATCCGCAAGCGCACGCGGTGTCAGAACTATGAAATCCTGATTGTCGACAACGGCTCGGTCAAAGGCAGCACACTCGCGCTCCTGGACAAGCTCAGAACCGATCCCTCGATCCGTGTGCTGCCACAGCCGGTGCCCTTCAATTTCTCAGGCCTGAACAATGCGGCGGTGCGCATGAGCACCGGCGACGTGGTCGGGTTCATCAACGACGATATCGAGGTCTTGGGCGAGGATTGGCTTGAGCAGATGCTGATCCTCGCCGAGCAGGAGCAGGCCGGTTGCGTCGGCGCGAAGCTCGTCTATCCCGATCGGCGCATCCAGCACGGCGGCATCGTGCTCGGCCTCTATGGACTTGCCGGTCACGCGCATCGCTTCGCCGAGCAAAACGATTCGGGTTACCTCGGACGGCTGAAGAGCATCCAAAATGTCAGCGCCGTCACGGCGGCGTGTCTGCTGGTGCGCAGACGCGTTTTCGATGAGGTCGGCGGTTTCGACGAAGGTCTTGCCGTTGCGTTCAACGATGTCGATTTCTGCCTGCGGGTCCGCGCCGCCGGCTATCTCAACGTCTGGACGCCGTTTGCCGAACTGATGCACCACGAGTCCGTGAGCCGCGGCCGCGACCTAAGCCCGGCAAAGTCCCGGCGCTTCGCCGACGAATACGCCACGATGCAGCAACGCTGGGGAATGGAATTGCTCAACGATCCGTACTATTCGCCACATCTGACCTATGATCGCGAAGACTTTTCATTGCGGCTGCGCTGACGCATGACCGACGTTCTCGTGCTCACACGCTACGAACGCCTCGGCGCGAGCAGCCGGATCCGCTTCCTGCAATTCCTGCCCGCGCTAGAACGCCAGGGTTTTTCCTTCGACGTGCGTCCGTTGCTCGACAATGCCTATGTGGCTTCGCTCTATGGCGGGCCGAAGGTCGGTGCTGGGAGCATCATCCACGCCTATTGGCGGCGTCTTTCGGCGCTGCGGCGGCGCTTGCGCTACGATTTGATCTGGCTCGAGAAGGAAGCACTGCCGTGGCTCCCGACCTGGATGGAGATCGCGCGCCTCGAGGGCATTCCATACGTCGTCGACTACGACGATGCCTGGTTCCACCGCTACGAGAATCATTGGCTGAGACCGCTACTCGGCCACAAGATCGACGCGGTGATGCGCGTCGCGCACACCGTGGTTGCCGGCAACGACTATCTGGCACGCCGCGCGCGACAGGCCGGCGCGCGCCACGTCGAGATCGTGCCGACCGCGATCGATCTCGATCGTTATGTCGATCTGCCCCAAAGGTCGCCGGGCAGGGCGCTCACCGTCGGCTGGATCGGCATTCCGCTGAACGCACATTATCTGGCGATGATCGAGCCAGCGCTGCGTGCTGTGTCGGCAATTGGGCCGGTCGAATTGCAAGTTGTCGGCGCGCCGGTGCCTCCCGCGTTCGCGGGTATTTCGGCAACAAGCTTTCCGTGGATGGAAGACACCGAAACCTCACGCATCGCGCAGTTCGATGTCGGTGTCATGCCGTTGCACGATACACCATGGGAGCGCGGCAAGTGCGCCTACAAGCTCCTCCAGGTGATGGCGGCGGGCAAGCCGGTGATTGCCTCGCCAGTCGGCGTGAACCGGCAGGTCGTGCGCAACGGGGTCAACGGCTTTCTCGCGGAGACCACGGAGGAATGGGCCGAGGCGTTGCGTCAGCTTGCCGACCCCGCCCTGCGCCAGCGTATGGGCGCCGAGGCGCGCAAGACCGTCGAGGAGCAGTACTCGACCGCGATCGTCGTGCCGCGCCTTGCGGAAATCCTCAACAAGGCCGCACAGTTCTGATGCCTTGACGTTGATCGTTGCGGTCCCCGTCTGTATGGTCCCGCGCGCCTGATGGGGCGTAGCCAAGTGGTAAGGCAGCGGATTTTGATTCCGCCATTCCCAGGTTCGAATCCTGGCGCCCCAGCCAGCTGGTTTGTAACCAACCTTGCTGGTCGTTCCGTCCGCGAGTCTCGCTAACATGCTAATACGACGACCCGCCACACATCCGCGCCATACCCTGGCGCCGTAGATAGTCCGTCCATGGATCAGGCCTGCCGGTTGTGTGGTGGAGAGTGCGTGGCGCTACCACGGCCGAGCGCTCATCGCTCCATGCTGAGCGACGGCCGGATTGTCGACGAGCCACTGGATCGCCTTTCATGCCTGGCGTGTGGCGCGACGAGCCACGCCGTGCCGATGGACCCACGTCGTTTTTATACCCCCGATTATCGCCTGCCGCGCATGGCCGTAGCCTCCGATGCAGCCCGCGCGAAGGCCTATGCCGCGTGGATCGTAAGTCTCACCCCACGACCGCGGCGTCTCCTCGAAGTCGGATGCGGCTCCGGTGCTTTGATCAGAGAGCTCGCCGAACGTTGGCCCGATGTCGCCTGTGTCGGTGTCGATCCCGCGCTGCCGGTCGAATTTACCTCTGAGCGGGTCACTCTCCGACGCGGGACGATCGCCGACCTGCCCGATGCCCGCTTTGATCTCGTGATAGCAATCAACGTGATCGAGCACGCCTTCTCGCCGCATGATTTTCTGTCCTCGCTGGGTGCCCGGCTGGTGCCGGATGGGCGGATCGTTGTCGTCTGTCCCGATGCTGCAATCCCGAACGTGGAACTTCTTTTTTTGGATCATGTCCATTCGCTGATGCCACGGGCGATTGCCACAGCGGCGGAGCCGCTTTCTCTCGCAGGGCACCATCCGGCTCCGCCTGCGATCGGCGATTTTCAGGCTTTTGTGTTCGGCCTGGGCGACGACGCGACTCAAGGGACATTCCTGGATTTTCGCGCCCTCGCTGAAGGGCGGCACCGCTATCTCGCGTCATGGCAGGAACTCGACGAGAGACTGCTCTCGCGTCTGAGCAACCGCCGCCATGTTGCGTTCGGGGCTGGGCAGATGGCCGCCTTGATCCGAGCTTATGCGCCTGGGGCCTGGGCCCGACTTGAGCGGCTGATCGTCGACGACCCGAGTGACGCATGGGACCTGGGGAAGCCCGTCACGTCTCCTCGATCTCTTGATGACGCTACGGTCCTCATTGCGACGGCGTCGCGGTCGCAAGCTCGAGTTGCGCGCAGACTCGCGCAGGACGGTGTGTGTTCTATCCGGTTCGATGATATCGTGCCGCGATGACGAGACATCCCGCAATCCAACGACGGTACGGTATCTTAGAAACGGCAGCCGTAGCGAGTGAAGTTGAGCGCGCCGCCGAGGACGTGCGCCTTTTGGGCTACGCAGTCGTTGACGGCGGCTTCGACCACCTTGCTGTCGCGCAGTTCGCGCAGGCCTTTGACAGTGCACATGCCAAAGTGATGGCGGAATTTGGCGCGGAGGCGCTGCGCAGCGTCGACGAACACAATACAGTTCGTGCGATACTTGGCTATGAGCCGGTCTTTACGCGCGTCGCTAACAATCCGGGCATTCTCGCGCTTTGCCGCTGCTTAATCACGGATTATGTTATCCTCAATCAGCAGAACGGGGTCGTCAATCCGCCCGTTGGTAACGCATACGGCCAGGCAGCCTGGCATCGCGATCTGCCGTATCAGCACTTCGTGACCTCCCGCCCGCTCGCCATAAGCGCACTCTACTGCGTCGATGACTTTACGATCGACAACGGCACGACGCTCGTCTTGCCGGGAACGCATCGCCAGGAAGTCTTTCCATCCGACGGATTTTGCCAGGCGAACGCCGTCCCGGTCTCGGCGCCTGCTGGCAGCTACATCGTGTTCGACAGCATGCTCTATCATTCGGGCGGAGCCAACCGGACCTCTCGATCGCGCCGCGGCGTCAATAACGTCTACTCGATCCCGATTATTCGCCAACAAATCGAACTACCGAGCGCGTTGGGCGAACAGTTTACCGATGATGCCGATTTGCGGCGGCTACTGGGCTACGGGGTACGAACAATCCGCAGCGCGGCGGAGTTCATATCAGGCCGAAGTCGCTCATGACGTGAGCTCGTAGGCCATGGCAGACATCACCGGCACGAACCTGTGGCAGGAGACCGCCACCGGTCGCCTCGATGAGTGGTTGTTGACGAATCTTTGACCTAATCCGACTGTGCTGGTTATGGGGCGCTGTTGGCTTCGACGTCGAAGGCTGATGCAAAATGAGTGCGTGGGACAAGACCGACATCATCCATTTCCTGTCGGACCGTCACGGCTATCGAAGCTACCTCGAAATATGCACACCCGTGTCAGGTGGGCTCTACGGCAAGATCGACAGATCGCGATTCACGAGGTGCCATCGGCTGATGTACCGATGTCCGCCGACCTGCGACGACGGCATGGATGTGAATTTCCGCTCGGCCGACATGCGAACGGCGGAACTCTTCGAGACGATCCGCTCTCTCTCCCTCTGCTACGACGTCGTCCTGGTCGATCCGTTTCACACCTATGATGCGACCTATCGCGATCTTGTGGAAGCCCTGAGCATCACCTCGGATCGGGGGGCCGTCGTGGTGCACGATTGCTATCCGCCCAGCGAAGATTTGGTTGCGCGCGAATGGTCACGGGCTGCGTGGTGCGGTGTGACCTTCATGGCGTTCATCGACTTCCTGAAGAACAACCCGGAACTGACCTATGCCACCGTCGATACCGACTACGGCTGCGGTGTTTTTCGGAAAGGCAGCACGCGGACGAAGGTGCCCGGTGCAGTCGCGAATGGCTGGGAGGCCGTGCGTAACGACGAGAAGGCAGCTTACCGCTTCATGCGGGATAACGCGGATTCGCTCCTGAACCTGGTCTCGGTTGATGCCTTCAAGGCGGCCGAATTGTCTGGCCGGTCGGCGCTAGCGCATTAGGAACGGTGTGCCGCCCGACCGTCGGCGGGCCACCACAGCAGGAGCCCGGCAAGTGCGATGAACCAGGCGAACGGGCGGACCATCCAGATCGCATGCAGCAGCGTGTGATTGAGGAACAGGACGCTCCAGGCCGGCACCACGAGCGCGGAGCCGAGCAGGATCAGCAGCCGCGTGCGTGTGATGGCATCGTGCGCCGCGCGAACGCGGTGGATCATGAGCCCGGCGCCGGCGACGATCGCGCCGCCCATGATGAGCATGCCGAGCGTCGGGGAGCCGAAGCCGATGACCAAGGTGGCATAGGCGAGCCGGGCGAGCATGTAGAGCAGCGCCAGCGCCCAGTGGTGGTCGAGCGAAGAAACGTCAATGCCGCGGTTGGCCAGCCAGGCGACTTCCTGCGACGGCAAACTATCGATGAACGAAGTGCCCAGGCGCGTCGAAAGAGCGCTGCGGAAGTCGCTCAGCACGTGCGGGTCGACGAACAGCGTCACCAGCGCGAGCTTGATCGCGAAGGTCAACACGATCGCAAGTGCGAAGATCATGGTTCCATGAAATGCTCGGCGCAGCAGCGCTTCGCGATCCGGCGGGCCATCGAGCGCGACGAGACCGAGCAGCAACGCAAGGCCGGATGGAATTCCGCCCGTGAGAAATTCGAAGATTGCGGTGGCGGCGCCGAACAGGGCGACCGCGACGGCGAACCGGCGTTCCTCGGCATGCGCAATCCCGCAGTGGTAGGCGCACCCCAGAAACGCCGCGAGCACGAGATCGGAAAGGCCGAACGAGAAATAGATGCCGAACAGCCATAGCCCGCTGAACAGGAGCAGTGTGGCGGCCATCACCGCAAACGAGCGCTCGCGCGCGGACGTCGGACTGCCTCGCGCGCGCCTCAGCGCCGGTACGAGAACGAGCAACAGGACCAGCGTGTTGAGGGCGAGGGTGATCCATCCCAACGCCTGTGGGGAGACGACGGCGAGCGCGAAGGCCGCAAATACGCGCTGGCCGTGCAAATAGCGATGATAGTAGATCGCGTCCGGGTCGCCGTGCTCTGCACGGTTTAGGGCAGCGACCAGTTGCAGGCAGGCCGGAATGGTCGGGTCGCCTGCGCGCGCCGGCGGCTGCGCGTCCGCGCGGGGAATGCGTGCCGAGATCGCCTGTGCGGTGCGATTCGGATAATCCTGCAGGAGCGCCGCCAGCATCAGGCAGTCGTTCCCCCCGAAGCGGGGAATCTGGCGGCCGGTGGCGGCGGCCCACCGCTGCTCGAACGCGTGCGCTGCGCTCGCACGGACGAGCTTTTCGGCGATCGCGCGTTCATCGATGAATGTCGCTGCGAAGGATAAGGCAAAAAAACCTGCCATCACGACGAGGGTCGTGAGCAGGGCGCACGCATAGAGTCGCGCCGAACGGGATACGACGTTGCGCGTCAGCGAGAGGAGATCACCGCCCAATGAAAGCTCCGGCTTTGCGGCCGCCCACCCTGCGAGCGATGCCTCGAGCGGTGCCCATTTTGCTGGTTAGAAGCGGCATATCAATTGCCGGCGGCGGCTTGGGCTGATTTGCACAGCCGCATGGCGGCCGATAGTGTCCACCAACACTTTTTGTCTGACGGGATGGCGATAGGTCCGAATCGTGTCAAAGCTGAAAATCACCGCCGGTCCATACACCTTCGATGCACGGCTCGAGACCGAAGCGGCGCCGAAGACCTGCGCGGCGTTCCTGAAGCACACGCCGTTCAAGAGCCAGGTCGTGCACGTGCGCTGGAGCGGGGAGGCAGTGTGGATCCCGCTCGGCGACCTCGATTTCGGCGTCACCTACGAGAATCACACCAGCTATCCGGCTCCTGGCCAGATCATCCTCTATCCGGGCGGCATCAGCGAGACCGAGATCCTGCTCGCTTATGGCGGTGTGCGCTTCGCCAGCAAGATGGGGCAGCTCGCCGGCAATCATTTCATCACGATCACGTCGAACCTCGAGAACGTCGCGCCGCTGGGCAAGCTGGCGCTGTGGAAGGGCGCGCAGGACATTCTGTTCGAGCGCGCGTGAGTCTCAGCGCGAAATCGTATTCAGCAGGAAGGTGAGCGCCGCGACCGTAAACGCGTGCATGTTCTCCTGCCGGTCGGCTATTCCCGTTTCCAGGGTCATCGAGCCTTCGGTCAAGCCGGCGACCGCGATGCAGCTGTGGCCGGCGGCGTCGCCATAGCGGTTGCCGGTCGGGCCGGTGGCGCCGGTTTCGGCGAGCGCCCAGGTCGAGGAGAAGTTCTTCTGCGCGGTGCGCGCCATCAGCAGGGCATAGGGTTCGGTCGAAGGCCGCATGCCCTCCAGCGCCGCATCCGGGACGTCGAGCAGGACGCCGCGCGACTTGCGCGTATAAACAACGGCTCCACCGAGGAAATAGGCCGAGGCGCCCGGGACCGCGAGCAATGCGGCCGAGATCAGCCCACCGGTCGAGGATTCGGCGATCGCGATGGTCTGTTTGCGCTCCGCCAAGAGCTTCGCAGCTTTCTCGGCAATTGCGACGAGGTCTTTCATTGGGATTGCTCCGGCAACAGGTATGCGTTGCAGCACTCGCGCTGCGGCAACACAACAAGATTTCGGGGCGCTACGTGGAGAATTACCCTTCGTACTTGAAGGACAGCGCGACGCGGGTGCGGAACGCCACGACCTTGCCGTCCTCGACCTTCATGTCCATTTTCACCACCTCGGCGATGCGCAGGTCGCGCAGCGACTTGGACGCGGTCTTCACCGCCTGCCGCCCGGCATCCTCCCAGGAGGTCTCGCTCACGCCGACCACATCGACGATCCTGTAGACGCCTTCCTCACTCTTCTTCGCCATGACGCCCTCCGTTGTGCCGTCGTCCGCGGCCTAAACGCGCCGGGACGCTCTTGCGGCGGCGTATGCTAGCACGCTACCCAGAGGTCTGCTTGCCGTATCCGGACCGGGGCGAGGAATGTTTCCGAAGAAGGAAGAGCTGACCATCTGCTTTGCCCATGTGGCCTACCGCATGGCCGAGCGCTTCGCGGCGCGGAACACTGGGATCAGGCATTTCCAGGTGAACTCGCTGGAAGAGCTGACCGTAAAGATCGCGGACGCGGACGTGGTGAGCGTCTCGATGATGTGGCGCAACAACCTGATTTCGCGCGCGCCCAAGCTGAAGTTCATCCAGTCGATCAGTGCCGGAACGGACCAGTATTCGCGCGAAGCGCTGAAAGCGGGCGGCATCCGCCTTGCGAGCGCGCAGGGCGTCAATGCGCGCGCGGTCGCCGAGCACGCGATGTCGCTGATCCTGGCGATGTCGCGGCAGCTGCATTTTGCGCGCGACAATCAGGTCAAGCACCACTGGCGCGGCATGATCTCGGACCTCTCGAAGCGCGAGGACGAACTGGGCGGCAAGACGCTGCTCGTCGTCGGGCTCGGTCGCATCGGCTCGCACCTCGCCGGCCTCGCGCGCGCCTTCGGCATGCGGGTGATCGCGACCAAGCGCGATCCCGGCAGCGGGTTCGAGAGCGCGGACGATGTGTTCTCGCACGGCCGGCTCGGCGAAGTGCTGCCGCTTGCCGATTTCGTGGCGCTGACCTGCCCGCTGACGCCGCAGACGGAAGGGCTGATGAACGCGCAGGCCTTCGCGCGCATGAAGCCGTCCGCCTTCCTGATCAACGTGTCGCGCGGCAAGGTGGTGGACGAGCCGGCCCTCTTGGACGCCCTCCAGCAAGGCCGTATCGCCGGGGCCGGCCTCGACTGCACGGTCGAGGAGCCGCTCCCGGCCAATTCGCCGCTGTGGGACGTGCCGAACGTGCTGATCACGCCGCACACCGCCGGTGAGACGCGCGCCTACGAGGACAACGTGATCGACCTGCTGCTCGAAAACCTCGACCGGCTCTGGCGCGGCGAGACCGAACTGACGAACGGGATCGTCTGAGTCTGCAGTCCTCATCCTGAGAGTCTGACTCAAAATTCTATGCTGCGGCAGAGGCTCTTGCGAGGCGTCTGGATAACAGTTTGGCGGATGCGATGAGGAACCAGGCCTCTGAGCTGGCAATGGTTTGCTCGAAGTCCTTGGCGAGC
>JBAVXH010000116.1:0-8002 GCA_049698215.1 Xanthobacteraceae bacterium
CGTCAGCACGCGCTCGCCGTAGTAGGAGTGCAGCCGCACCTGCTCCCATTCGCTGTCGTTGAGCGCGCCGGACGTGAGCCAGATGCGCACCGGCACCGCGACCTGGCCGATATCGTGCAACAGCCCGGCGCGCGCGAGGTCGATCGCGTCGACTTCGGGCAAGCCGCAGCGGCGCGCTGCTTCCGCGGCGAGCGCCGAGACCGCGCGCGAATGACCGACCGAATAGGGCGACTTGAGGTCGGCGTAGTCCGCCATCGCAAGACACGCCGCATCGAACTCGGCGGGAGAGAGCGGCGTGTGCGGCTCCGGCTCGAGCGCAAGGACGTCGTCCCACGAGATCGCGTCGAGACCGGCGGTCAATTCATCGGCGCGCTTCAAGTAGCGTTCGACGAGGCGGGGCTCGTACGCGCTGCCGGCACGCGCTTCGAGTTTTTCGTGCGCCGCGTCAGCGCCATAGGCGGCGCGCAACACGATCGCATCCTGTGCGAACGACACGACGCGCACCGCGGGCGCAATCGCTTCCCCTTTCAGGCCGCGCGGCAGTCCCTTCCCGTCCCAGCGCTCGTAGATCTGGCCGAGATTGCGCCGCACGCCTTCGCTGAGCGACAGCCGCTCGGCCAGCCGCTCCGCCACCTCGCAGTGGCCTGAGATATTCTCCTCGCTCGCGGCCCTGCTGGTGATCAATCCGCGCGCGACCCCGGCGATCATGCCGAGCATGCCGCTGCCTGCGTTGGCGCGGCGCAGATATGCGAACACCAGCCCGGCCATTTCGGCGGCGCGCCCCGGATCGATGCGCGCGAAGTCCCGCCGGAAGTCGATCTCGTCGCCGAACAGGGCCGCCAAGGCATGCGTCTCCGCATTGCATCCGACGTAGCGCAGCAGTGCCTGGTAATAGATCTCGGACAATTCCTCCGCGCCGAGCCCGAGCATCTTGGCCGTGCGCGTTGCGAGCACGCAGGATTTCAGCGCGAACTCAGCCGGCTGGCCCATCGCGAGATCGGTCGCGAGCGAAAGCGCTGCGATCACTTCGCCGCGCCGCACCCCGGACGTCTGCTCCCCCATCGGGCTAGTCTAGCGGCCCGGCCAGGAATTTCAGCACCGCATCGGTCGCGCCGTGGCGATCGAGATCGACGTGCTCGCCGCCGGCAAAGCGCACCATCTGCTTCTTTCCCGGAATCATCGCGAGCAGCCGCTCACCGTACTCGATGGGCACAACGGAATCCGCATCTCCATGCAGGATCAGTACCGGCGCCTTCACCTGTGCGATGCGCAGATCGGATCGGAACTGGTCTTTCATCAGGAGCCTAACCGGCAGAAACGGGTAGGCCGAGGCCGCGATGTCGAGCGCCGAGGTGAATGGCGCATCGAGGATCAGCTTGCTCACCGGCTTCTCGGCTGCGAGCGCGATTGCCACGCCGGAGCCGAGCGACTCACCCCACGCCACGATGCGGCCCGGATAGCGCTGCGCCGCGAACACATAGGCGGCGCGTGCGTCCTCGATCAGCCCCACTTCGCTCGGCGAGCCGCTCGAGCCGCCATAGCCGCGGTAGCTCACCGCCAGCAGTCCGACTCCATCCGCGACAAGCCGCGCGAAACGATCGACGCGCAGCCGCAACGAGCCGCCATTGCCGTGGAAATAAATGACCACCGGCTTGTCGCCGCGCGGCGGCACATGCCACGCGATGATCTTCTCGCCATCGGCGGTGTCGAGCATGACTTCCTGCGCCTGTGGCAGGCCAGCGGCGGCCGGCGCGGTGCGCACGCGCTCTGGAAAATACATCAGCGCGCGCTGCGCGAAGAACATCAGCGCGCAGAAGGCGGCGTACGCGGTGATTCCGGCGATGAACAGCCATTTAAGATTGGCCATCGGAAGCCTTTGAACGTGCTTGCGAATGGGCGCGACTAACTGGACAAGTGAACGGAAAAACAATGAACAAGGAAAGCCCCAAAGCCGATGCTCCGGTGCCCCTCGAGGGCACGGAGCAGGCTCTTTCGGAAGCGCTGGACCAGGCGAGCAAGAAGCCGAAGCCGGAGGAATCGAGCACCACGGAAACCGCCGGCGATGCCCTCGCCCTCGATTTGGTCTCGGACGCGATCGACGTCGTGACCGCGATCTTCGAGTGATCAGAACGATGCGCAGACCGGCCGTGTGATCACGCCGACCGATTTCTGCCGGAACTGCTTCCTGTAGGCCTCGGCCACCGCCGCGATCCTGTCCGGCGCGGTATCGGCCGGAGCGATGATGCGCAGCACCCTGCTCTTCTCTCGCACGATCACCTTGGCCGCCGGATCGCGCCACTGGCCGGCCGTCTCATAGACCGTCAGTCCATCGGGAAAGCGCGGCGTCACCTCGCGCGCGAGGAACCGCGCCCAGCGCGCATCGTTCGCCTTGCCGCGCCCGAGCATCAATTCGATGTCGAGCATGGGGATTTGTGGCGGAGTGCAGGCGAGCGCTTGAGCGTTGGCAAGATCCGCCTGCCCAATGAGCAGCGCGGCGACGAACAGGCCCGGAAGAGTTCGGCGCGCGATCTTCATTGCAGGCTCGGCAGCACGAGTTCGAGGATCAGGTCCTCCGACGCCCGCATACCCGGATTGTAGTTGCCCGCCGTGATGACGGCCACCAGCTCAAGCTCGGGAAAGACGATGAGCCGCCGGCCGCCATAACCGGCGGCGGCGATCCAGCGCGCCTGCCGCTGCCCGTCGGGGCCCGCGTAGGGCAAGTTGCCAACAAACCAGTGATAGCCGTACTGGCGCCGGTCGTTGACCTTCGCGGCGGGCTTGAACGAGTCCGCAAGCCATGCCGCCGGGACGATCTGACGCTCGCCTGCCTTGCCGCCGTCGAGCAGCATCTGCCCGATGCGGGCGAGGTCGCGCGGCCGCATGCGGAGACCCCCGGCAAAATCGCGCTCGCCGCCGCCGAAGCCGAGAAGCCACTCGGTCGGCCCGATGCCGAGCGGATCGAACAGGACCGCGCGGGCGTAGTCATGCAGCGGTTGCTTCGTGCCGTTCTCCAAAATCTTTCCGAGCAGCGTGGTTGCCCCGCTGCAGTAGGTCCAGCGCTCACCCGCGACCGCAACGATCGGCTGCTCCAGCACATAGCGATAGAGATCGGGCGAGGCCTCCATCGCAGTATGCCCATTGCGCGGGTCGCCATACCGGCGGTCGACCTCATCCCAATCCAGCCCGAGCGTCATCGTGATCGCGTGCCGGATGGTCCAGCGGCGGCGCTGCGCCATGTCGGGCAGATCGGAGTATTGCGGAAATTGCGCGAGCAGGGGCGCATCGAGCGCGGGCGCCTTTCCCTCGCTGAGCGCGATGCCGTACAGCAGGCCGATGACGCTCTTGGTCACCGAGCGAAGGTCATGCAAATGCTGGGCCGCGCGGACCTGATCGAAGCCTTCGTAGTAGCGCTCCAGCACGAGGCGTCCGCGCCGGACGATGACGACGCCATGAATATTCCCCGCCTCATCCGTCCGGACGAACCGCTCGAGGCGCGCGGCGAAGTCGGGCGCGAAGCCGGCCTCGGCCGGCGAAATCGATTGCCAGTCGGGCGCGGCCGCACGTGCGCGCGCATTCGAAGCCACGAGCGCAGCTCCGGCGCCAGCCAGAAGCGCGCGGCGATCAATGGCAACCATTCGACCCGTCCGTGACACATTGCAATTCTAGCGTACGGAACCACATGACGGAAAGAATTGTGACGCGGAGGACGTCATGGCGGTCGAACTCAATCACACCATCATCTGGGCGCGCGACAGCAAGGCCTCCGCGGCGTTCCTTGCCGAGATCCTTGGCTTGCCGGCTCCGTCACACTGGGGCCCGTTCGAGGTGGTGGCGACCGCGAACGGCACGAACCTCGACTATCTCGACCGGGATGGCGAAATCGCCTCGCAGCACTATGCGTTTCTGGTCAGCGAAGCCGAGTTCGACGCGATCTTCGGCCGCATCACGGAGCGCAAGCTCGCCTACTGGGCCGACCCGGGACAGACGCGGCAGAGCGAGATCAACCGCCACGACGGGGGGCGCGGCCTCTACTTCGAGGATCCGAACGGGCATCTGCTGGAGATCATCACGCGCGCTTACGGCAGCGGCGGCTGGAATCCGTAAACGACGTGTCGACACGTGCACACATTTCAAGACCGGGGTGTCGGCGGCGGCAGGCAGTGCACAACAATTGCCTGAGCTGCAAGCCTGATATAACTTGTGGTAGATTAGTTCTCAAACTTACTTTGCGAATAACCCAAACTATAGGGGCAAATCATGTCGAGTTCACGTCGCGATTTGATCAAAGGTGCGGGCTCATTGGCGGCGCTTGTGTCCGTGGGTTCGAATTCCGCCTCCTCAGCCGACAGTTGCACGGCCAAAGTGGTGGCCGATGACACCGGAATCATGCCGCGCATGCCGCTGGACGAGTTCGTAAAGCAGCCCGACTTGGTGGAGGCCCTGCGCCGTGGCGTAGCAGCGATGAAGAAGCGCAAGCCGTCCGACCCATTAAGTTGGTTTTTTCAGGCGGCAATCCACGGCGTGGAATTGGATCCGAACGAACTCGGACACAAATACTACAAGGCAGCGGAAGCGATTGATCCGGATCTCGCAAAGGTCGACAGAAAATATTGGAATCAGTGTCCGCATTTTGGGGTGAACTCGGCCAACTTCCTGCCTTGGCACCGCGCCTACACGTTCCATTTCGAGCAGATTCTCCGTGAGCATACCGGCAAAACTGATTTCTCGCTGCCATACTGGAACTACAAGTCGCCCGCCAATCGCAAATTCCCCGAGATTTTCGGCCGCGAGCACCTTGACGGAAATCCCCAGAACGATGCCGAAGACAACATCAATCCACTGTTCATGAAAGAGCGTGATTTTTATCTCACGTACTATGAGCATCCCCTTATCCCCAACATGCCGATACTGGAATTGACCGATGCAGTGGTCGACGACGCGACGACGATGGCAACTGATGTTTTCTTCGGTGAAACCGAAGTCGAGGGCTTGGGCGGTGGCATCGCCGACGACAATCCCGGTACGCGCGGACTGATGGAGAGCCGCCCGCATGACAACCTTCACCGCGTGATCGGCGGCATTATTCCGGGCGGCGCGCTCGGCCCGGACGGCAAGGAGACTGACGCGGCCGGGGCGATGGCGGTACCGAAGACTGCGGGGTTCGATCCGATTTTCCCGATCCACCATGCAAACATCGACCGCCTTTGGGCAGAGTGGAGCTGCACGCCGGGCAAGAAGTGGGGCAAGTTGCCCGACCCGGCCTGGTTCGCGGAGCGGCCGTGGTATTTCTTCGATACCAAAGGAAACTGCGTAAACGAGCCGCGATCGACGTATTTCGATTATCGGAAGCTCGGCATCAGATTCAAATATGAGGAGCCCGATTGCACGTACCTTGCGCTGCCGGACTTTCCAACGGTTGTTGCAGACGCCGCAGCGCCAAAACCGCAGGCAAAAGCCCCCACGCGCGTTGCTACGACCAGCGTAAGGTTGGCTATCGGCACCGTGCAGCCTACGACCCTCGACCTGTCGACGCCTGTCCGAAGCTCCCTGGCGACGCCGATGGCTGCGGTCAAAGCTCAAAGTCTCGCCCAGCAGCAGCGCAAGCGCCTGCTGCTACGGCTCACGATCGCTGCGCTCGACAGGCTACCGACGGTCGGGTTCGACGTTCATGTTTCAGCAAGCCCCGGTGCCCAGCTCACCAGAGCGAGCCGCAGCTTTGTCGGGACAGTCAACCTGTTCGTCCATGCGCACCATGGCAACACGGTTGCTCAAGACTTTGACGTGACACGTGCGGTGAGCGGTATCGATACCGCCGGGCTCAATTCGATGCGCGTCCTCTTTGTACCATTTGCGTTGACGCAAAGCATCGAATCCAAGGCGCCCAATCTGGAATCCCCGCCACTGCAAGTACGCGGTATCGAGTTCCTCGAGGTCGATTTATGAGCCGATTCGAAATGGCCGGCCTCACAACGCCTTGACGATGCCTTCGGTCATCTTCTTGGCGTCGCCGAGCAGCATCATGGTGTTGTCGCGGTAGAACAGCGTGTTGTCGATGCCCGCGTAACCGCTCGCGAGCGAGCGCTTGATGAACATCACGGTGCCGGCCTTCCACACCTGCAGCACCGGCATGCCGTAGATCGGCGAGGTCTTGTCTTCTTCCGCCGCCGGATTGGTCACGTCGTTCGCGCCGATCACGAAGGCGACGTCGGCCTGGGCGAATTCCGAGTTGATGTCCTCAAGCTCGAACACCTCGTCGTAAGGCACGTTCGCCTCGGCGAGCAGCACGTTCATGTGGCCGGGCATGCGGCCCGCCACGGGATGGATCGCGTACTTCACCTCGACGCCTTCGGCCTTGAGCTTGTCGGCCATCTCGCGCAGCGCGTGCTGCGCCTGCGCGACCGCCATGCCGTAGCCCGGCACGATGATCACCTTGCTGGCATTCTTCATGATGTAGGCCGCATCCTCGGCCGAGCCGAGCTTCACCGGCCGCTGCTCGGCGCCGGCCGCGGGACCCGCGACCTCGCCGCCGAAGCCGCCGAGAATCACCGAGATGAAGTTGCGGTTCATCCCCTTGCACATGATGTAGGAGAGGATCGCGCCCGAGGAGCCGACCAGTGCGCCGGTGATGATCAGCGCCGAATTGCCGAGCGTGAAGCCGATGCCGGCGGCGGCCCAGCCCGAATACGAGTTGAGCATCGAGATCACGACCGGCATGTCGGCGCCGCCGATCGGGATGATGATCAGCACGCCGAACAGGAAGGCCGCGAACGTCAGCAACCAGAAGGCGAAATAGCTCTCGGTGCGCACGAACCAGATGGTGATCAGCACGATCGCGACGGCGAGCGCGAGATTGATCACATGGCGCATCGGCAGCATGATCGGCGCGCCGCTCATGCGCGCGGAGAGCTTGAGGAACGCGATGATCGAGCCGGTGAACGTGATGGCGCCGATCGCGCACCCAAGCGACATTTCAATGAGGCTCGCCCGCGGAATATCCCCCGGCACGCCGATATCGAAGGCGCGCGGCGCATAGAGCGCCGCCGCCGCGACCAGCACCGCCGCCATGCCGACCAGCGAGTGGAACGCCGCGACCAGCTCCGGCATCGAGGTCATCGGCACGCGCCGCGCGATGACGGCGCCGACGCCACCGCCGATGCCAAGACCAAGAATGACCAGGATCCAGGAGAAGACGCTGGCCGGCGGATGCGAGGCGAGTGTCGCCACGATCGCGATCGCCATGCCGGCCATTCCGAACAGGTTGCCCTGGCGGCTGGTCTCCGGGCTCGATAGCCCGCGCAGCGCGAGGATGAAGAGGACGCCCGCGACCAGGTAGAGCAGCGCGGCGGTGTTGGGACTCATTGCCGTGCTCCGTGCGCGCCGTCATCACCCGCAAAAGCGGGTGATCCAGTAACCGGCGACTCAAGCGGCCAAGCGCATGGCTGGCGATTACTGGGTGCCCCGCCTTCGCGGGGCATGA
Organism: Xanthobacteraceae bacterium; assembly: GCA_049698215.1. Lineage (GTDB taxonomy): Bacteria > Pseudomonadota > Alphaproteobacteria > Rhizobiales > Xanthobacteraceae > PALSA-894. The sequence continues at coordinate 7,478 of JBAVXH010000116.1, forward strand.
CGATGGAGAGGGTCATGGACGTCATTTCTTTTTCTTCTGGTACATCGCAAGCATGCGCTGCGTGACCAGGAAGCCGCCGAAGATATTTACCGAGGCGAGGATGACGGCAAAGAAGCCGAGGATGCGCGCCCAGATCGGTCCGCTATCGTTGCGGGCAAGCTCGACGCTCACCGCGAGCAGCGCGCCGACCACGATCACCGAGGAGATCGCGTTGGTGACCGACATCAGCGGCGTGTGCAGCGCGGGCGTCACCGACCACACCACGTAGTAGCCGACGAACACCGCCAGAACGAAGATCGAGAAGCGGAACACGAACGGATCGATCGCGGCCCCGGTCGCCGCATGCGCGGTCGCGGCCAGCATGGCGGCAGCCGCATCGGCATATTGCTGCGCGGCTTCGGCTGCGGCCTGCGCCTGGCTGGCGGCTTCCTGGGCATTGCTGGTGGACATGTCGGTGTCCTTCGGCCTGTGCGGAGATTAGGCGGCGTTCTCGGTCTTGGGCTGGAAATTCGGATGCACCACGGC
>JBAVXH010000117.1:0-13166 GCA_049698215.1 Xanthobacteraceae bacterium
TGCGGCGGCTTCATCGTGCAGGCGACGTCGACGGGGTATGTGGCGCTCACCGCCGAAAGTGGGCGCACGTCCGCCGTCGGCTTCTACGCGACGAGCTACTACATCGGTGGCAGCGTCGGTGCGGTGCTTCCCGGATTGACGTGGGGCATCGGCGGCTGGCCGGCGGTCGTCGCGATGGCAATCGCGATGCAGGCCTTGATGGCTGTGGTCATCGCCGTCTATTGGAGACGGTAGAGGGAGGACAACGAAATGCCCGCCACGCTGACCAAAGAACAGACGGAATTTCTCAAGTCGATAGACACACCCACGGTGTGCAACGTCATCGAGATGGTCGCGCCGGAGCGGCGCGGGCACGGTTATACGGTGAAACACCTGTTCTGCCCGTTTCCCGACCTGCCGCCGATCGTCGGTTTCGCCAAGACCGTGACGGCGAAAGCCAGGGACAAGGTCTCGGCCGGCGACTACATGGCCAAGCGCATGGACTATCTCGATTACGTCGCAGCCGAGCCGCGTCCGAGCATTTCGGTGATCGAGGACCTCGACGACGAAGTCGGCTACGGCGCGTTCTGGGGCGAGGTGCAGTCGAACATCCACAAGGCGCTCGGCTGCCTCGGGGTGATCACCAACGGCTCGATCCGCGACATTCCGATGATCGCGCCCGGCTTCCAAATGCTCGCGGGCTCGCTTTCGCCGTCACATGCCTACACACATGTCGAGGACTTCGGCACTCCGGTCACCGTGCACGGCATGAAGGTCAACTCCGGCGACCTGATTCACGCCGATCAGCACGGCGCGGTCGTGGTACCGCTCGAGATCATCCCGAAGATGAAGGCCGCGCTCGACGATCTTAATGCGCGCGAGGCGAAGATCATCAAGGCCGCGAAGGAAGTGGGCACGGTGGAAGCGATCAAGGCGGCAATCAGGGGGTAATGATGCTGGCCCTGCGACCGAACTGCGAATGCTGCGACCGCGACCTGCCGCCGGATTCGCGCGACGCCATGATGTGCTCGTTCGAGTGCACGTTCTGTAAGGATTGCGCCGAGGGCGTGCTGAAGGGGCGTTGCCCAAACTGCGGCGGCGAACTGGTGCGCCGCCCGATCCGTCCTGCCGACAAGCTGGCGAAATTTCCGGCCTCGACCGAGCGCAAGGTCAAGCCGCAGGGATGTGCGGCGGCCTGAGCCTCATTTCAACTTGCCGACTTTCGTCAGAAAGGCGCGGCAGCTCGGGGCGAGCTTGGCGGCTCTGTTCTGGAAGCATTTCAGCATCACCATGTCGCCCTGTTCGAGGACATGCTTGCACAGGCGGTTCGCGTCCGGGCCGCAGGCCTTCGCGCCTTCCGCACGCACATTGTCCTGCGCGTAGCCGGGCGACGCAGCCAGCATAAGTCCCACCGAAAATGTGGCCGCGAGCAGACCGGCACGGGAAATCGACACAAGCACCTCCTAATTTTCATTTCTCACGCCACGAGACTAACACACGCTTTGCGGCGCAAGAGGTAATGGGGTCGCCCTTCCGGCTTGCCTAGTGACAGAGCTCTTTCGAATGCTCGCGATGCCCAGAGTTGGCGTTCAATCTGAAGAAGCAGCGGCGGTCTGATTTGAATTCACGGCTGCGAACTTGCGCAGCATCGTCACGAGGTCGCCGGTGAGGATCCACTCCAGACTCTGCCCGTGCTTCTGCGCAAACGCGATCAATTGTGTCTCGTCGCCGCGGTCGAGACTGGCCACCACCTCCTCCACGTAGTCCGGTGGAAGGTCGAGTGCGGCGCGAATGAGTCGGAGCCGTCGCCGAACAGCCTTCCAGTCGATGGCCGGAAGCTCTGGCTCAGCCGCTCCGGAGCCAGGTTTGGCGGGCGCTCCGATTGTTCCTATTGTGATGGCGTGCCCCCTGCGCGCCGGTCGTTGCGACGATCATGCCGGCCCGTGCGCCGTTCCTCGCGCCGGTCGTGGCGGCCGACGCGCCGGTCATGACGCCGCTGCATTCCGACTGTCTGGGCTTCGGCATCTGACGACGTCAGCGCCGTGGCTGGCACTGCGAGGATCGACGCGGTCACCAGTCCGAGAAGCGAGAACATTCCACGTCGCGTGATCTGTTGATTCATTTCGTTCTCCTGCCGGGTTTGCAGCCGTGCGCTGGATACGAGCGCACTCGTCCATCCCGGGCCGGCGGACGCCGCCAACCTGACGAACGCTAGGCCGGTCGCCTGAGAGTCCCAATGCTGCATCGGGACGCCGCAGTTCCCAATACGTGTAATGCCGCGATACCTCGGTCGTAACGGGGCCATAGCCAAGCGCATGGCAGACTGGCCACAGCACTCAAGACGGAGGCCGCTGACATGGACACGATCGGAGGACACCAGACTCACGCTCAATCGGAAGCGATCTTCGCAAGGCTGCGCAGCCTCCCCATGCAGCTCCTGCTTGCGCTGATTAACGCCACGGCTGTTCTGGTGATCATCGCGGCAATTCTTGCGTTCGTCGCAATCACGCGTGTCAACAATTTCGCCGAAAACCTGGCGGCGACAATGACTGAAGCAGCCTTGTCAAAAGTCGATCTGCCGTCGCGGGAGGTGCTGGCAAACCTCCGGAATCTGGCGGACGAAATTCGCACGCTCGGCAATTCCCTCCGGGATACCAGAGAGAAGGAAGATTCAGTGCTTCGATCCGAGCTAGCCAGGCTGAAGGAGGCGCTGAGCAGCGCGAGTGCAAACATCAACCGGCTCACAAGCGCGAGGACGATCCTGACCGATGAAGCGATTGGCCAGTTCGCTCGATCGGCGAGCGACACCCTGATGAAGATGAAGGGCTGCGCATCCAGCGCCGATCATGTGCAGCCTGATCCTGGACGCAGGTGATGGCTGCAGTCGGCTAGCGCGTGACAACGTTTACGCAGCGCTGACCCCCATTTCAGGTGGGCATTCGGGGAGCGTTACGCCGCATTTTGCGGCAGTCGTGAGGGCGTGGTGGTACGAGGATGCCGGCCGGCTTGTGCACTCGTATCGTTGCGATATGCCGGAGGTTAATTTCAATCGCGGCTCGAAGGCTGCAGCATGCGTGCTGAAGGTCTTCAATGGGGCTTCCCCCAGATGACGCGCTTGCGAACAATTGAACCCGTGATCATGAGTGTCGGTTCGTTGGCCGTCCTCCTGCTGGGTGCCGGCGCCGTGCTGGTCGCCTGGTTCTTGATCGTTTAGAGCGCGGGCGAATCGTTTCATGTGACGCCGTCTCACTCATACCGCGGCTGACCATTGCGGCGTCCTGGCTGCCGCAATGGCCAGCGCAAGCGATAAGGACGAGAAAAATGAAACTTCGATTGATTGGTGCGGCATTTGCGATCTCGCTTCTTCCGGCGGCGGCAAATGCGCAGGTGACCGTCGATGTGGGTGCGCTGACATGCGAGCAATATCTTGCAATGTCGCCGTCGATGTCGCGCGACTTCTCTGCCTGGATGAGCGGCTGGTACAGCTATCAGACCCGCAGGAGAGTTGTGGATGTGCTTGCACACCGGAAAAATATCGAAAGCCTGAAATCGTGGTGCCAATTCCGTCCGCGAGAAAGCGTGATGGCTGCCTTGCAGAGCGTGATTGGCCCGCAGTGACATTCTGGACCGCCGGAGAAGAGCCATGAGATGCAGTGTTGTTTTCGCAGCAGCGACTTTGCTGGTGGCCGCTTCGCAACCAGGTATCGCTCAGATTAATGTCGATATGAATCAGATCACGTGCGGAGGCTGGCTCGGATACACTCCGGAAGAGCGGGATTTCGTCCGCTTCTGGATGAGCGGTTATTACAATGCGGCCGCGGATAACAACGTCCTGAACTACGACCGCTTTCAAAAAAATTCGGCAAAGATCGCGGCCTACTGCAAGAAGAATAAGTCGAAAACGCTGCCGACCGCGATCAAGAACATAGGCTTGTGGCAGTGAGACGGAATCTCCGGCCGCGATCCATCCTGCCGACAAGCTCGCGGAATTTCCGTCCTCGACCGAGCGCAAGGTGAAGCCGCAAGGGCGCGCGGCGGCATAGGTGTGGAGTCGTCGGTCCTAGCTAGCGGTCCGAATGCATCGGAACCGTGAATTGAAACGCCGCACCTTTGGGTACGTTTGCGTCCGCCCACAACCGTCCTCCGTGATCCTCGACGATCGAGCGGCAGATGGACAGTCCCATCCCCAGGCCGCTCGACTTCGTCGTATAGAATGCCTCGAAGGCTCTCTCGAGTGCGTCCTCTGCCAGGCCGGGGCCGGAGTCGCGCCCCGCAACGAGAACACAATCAGGTTGAGCCTGGGTGCTGATCAGCAATTCGCGACGGCCGTCGCTCGTCTGGCTCATTGCCTCGACGGCGTTCACGATCAAGTTCAGCATCACCTGTTGAAGCTGGACGCGGCTGCCCTGAATCACAGGCAAGCCCTCCGCCAGTTGGGTCTGCACTTCAACGCCATTTTTCAACACTTCGTTGTGGGTCAGTCCGACAACTTCCGAAATGGCCTCATTGATCTGGAGGCTCTCCTTTCGCACGGGCTCTTTCCGCACCAGATCGCGCGTCTGGTCGACAATTTCAGCGGCGCGCATGCAGTCCCGCACAGCGCGGTCCATTGCGGTCTTTCCCCGCTCGACATCCGGCGGCTGGTGAGCGAGGAAGCGCTGGGCGGCCTGGGTATTCAGGAGCGCGGCCGCGAGCGGCTGTTTGACCTCGTGCGTAATCGACGCGGTCAGCTGGCCCAAGGTCGCCAGCCGATTGGCGTGGGTCAACTCCGTCTGCATGATGCGGAATCGCTGCTCGCTGGTCGCAATGGACGTCAGGTCCGCCTGCAATACGTCGCGCTACTGCAACAGCAGCTTGAGGTAGAGATCGCTGTATCCGTTGCTTTCCCTGTCGAGAACGCAAATCGTTCCAAATATCTCCCCATCAGGCCAGCTGATCGGCACGCCGAGGTAGGAGATCATGCCCAGCTTGATGTCGGGGTTCGATCTCCAGTCTTCGTCCTGCAGGGCGTCCGGCACAAGCAAGGGCCGGCGGGTGTTCATGACAGTCTCACAATAGAGTCCGGTATTGAGAGACGCTTCCTCGTCCGGTTCGTAAGGGTTGCCTTTGGACTCACTGGCAACCAGGACTTTGATGTTTGGCGGCTCGACCCTCATGATCAGGGCCGAGGGGACACGCACAATATCGGCCAGCAGGTCGACGATCCCCTGCCATTTCCGCATGATCTCCGCGGGGACTTGCATACTGTGGAGCATGTCCGCCTCGATGGCCTGGGCACTCATGTTGGTTGCGCTCAAGTCATCCGACCTGATCCTGCTGATTATGAAGCATGGCGGACGCGCTGAATAGTACAGCGGCATCGCCGCGCGAAGCTCGCCATGATCTACGGATACACCGCTCGTTCGGCACTCGGATGCCACTGCGGCTGATATCCCGCTGACAGGACCGCAACGATGCTTGGCGGGGTGAGCACACTTGCCGTTCCGGGCGGGCGCGCGATCTTTCCGACGTAGCCGTTCTCGCTCCAACGCAAGAGATGCGTGCCGCGCACCGCGTAGGCGTGGTCCTCGGCCGCGATGAACGCGCCCTCTGGCAGCGCGTCAAAGTCCATCTCATGCGTGCGCTTGTCGCGTCCATCGAGCCGTTCGGCTTGCAGCACGCGATCCATCTCGTCGACGTAAGGAAAATCCGTGCCCTTCGCCTCTGCCCATTTTGCTGCGAAAGACCGCGCATCCCGTCGCCGGCACTCGAAGCAGGGACGGTGGCCGGCAGCGAGCGCGGTCGCTTCGTCGAGGAAGAATAGGTCGGTGTAGCCGCGGCCCCAAACGTCGTGCCGCCTCCCCTTGAACGCAAGCACACAACAGATCCACTGGCGCGAGGCCCAGCGGCGCGCGCCCAAGGTTCCATCGTCGCGATGAAAACGCCCGCCGCGATTGCCGAACATGGTACCGCGCTCGGCCGTGGCAATCAGCTCGCCGAACGGCGTGACGCGGTTCTGCAGCGGCACGTCAGCCTTCGTGCTTCTTGTGCGGCTGCCTGTGCACCGGCTGGGTGGCGGCGGGCGGGTCGGAGGCCGGGAATGTCTCTTCCAGGCCTTCGTCGAGCTCTCCCTTCAGCTCTTCGTCGGTGAGATCGCCGGGTAACGGCTTGTCTTTCTTGCGGCCCATGCGCGCCTCCATCCGTCAAAGATGGGCGCGCGGGCGCATGACATCAATCGGGTCTGCGCGGCTTTGGCGCGGGAGGCTCCTTACCAACCGGCTGGGTGCTGGTCGGCGGATCGGAGGCCGGGAAGCTGTCGTCCAGCTCGTCCTGGAGCACCTTTGTTTCCTTGTCCTCGTGCTCAGCCTTCGGTGGCTGACGCGCGCCGTCAGCATCGCCGCCGCGGCTGTGCCGTTGTGCCCGATCCATGTCGTTCTCCTGGCTAGATCGCCAGAAAAACGCCTGCTTCAGGTTAAAGTTCCGGCCTGGCGGAACCCGTTACCGGCTGTCCAGGTACGACACCGGCCGGAAGGCCGGCTGGTCGTCCGACTGCAGCACGAAGCCGGAGGTGCGCGCCGCACTCACGCGCAGCGGCCGGCCCACGTCGATAGTCGTCGCGACCGCGGGCCTCGGATCGAGATCGTAGACATCCTTGCGGAAATGGATCGTACCGTCGGGGCTCGCCCAGCCGGTGAGATAAATCCATGCGACCGGCATCGGCCGCGCGAGCCGCACGGTCGTGCGCTTGGCGGTCGCGATTTCGGCGTCGATCTCCTTGCGGCTCCAGCCGGGATTGTCCTTCAGGATCCAGGCCGCGAGATCGTGCACGCCCTGCACGCGCGTGCAGCCCGAGGACTGGAAGCGGTAGTCCGCCGAGAAAAACTCCTTGTGGTTCGTGTCGTGCATGTAGACCGAATAGGAGTTTGGCATGTCGATGCGCAGATTACCGAGCGCGTTGCCGTCGCCGGAATCCTGCCGCACCGTGAAGTTCGGCGTACGCTCCGAGTGCCAGTCGACCGAGCGCGCGTCGACCTCGTTGCCCGCTGAGTCCAGCACCCGCATGCGCATGCGCGAGACGTAGCTCGGGTCCTTGCGCATCTTGGTGACGATGTCCTTCTTCAGGATCGACAGCGGCACCGTCCAGGTGGGATTCACGTTCACCGCCGTGATGCTGGCCGTCAGCGTTGGCGAAGGGCGTTCGGTTTTGCCGACCACGGTCACGTAGCGGCGCGCCACTTTTCCGTCCTCGACCGCTTCAGCGACAGCGGCCGGAATATTCACCACCACATAGCGCTGGCCGAACACGAAGTTCATGCCGTTGAGCCGGTCGAGCGAGGCCGCAAGCTGGCGAATGCGCTTACCCACCGGCACGTTCAGCGCCTCGATGGTCTGCGGGCCGACCGTGCCGGTTTCCGGCAGGCCGTGGCGGATCTGGAAGCGCTTCACCGCTTCGGTCAGCATCATGTCGTAGGCATCGCCGTCGGCGAGCTCAGGCGGCAGATCCTCGGTGATCGCGAGGCGCGCCCGGAGCTTGGCGACATCCGAGCCCTTCGCGCCCGGCTCGAGCGTCACCTTGGCAAGCATCGGCCACCCGCCGCGCACCTCGATGGCGGAGTAGCTGAGCAGCGCTTCGTTGATGCGATCACGGGTGCCCTCGTCGAAGGTCGGCTCGGACGAGGTCCAGAAGCTCGCGACCGCGCGCTTGACCGGCTTTGCCTGCGGCAGCGGAACGGCGTCCGGTTTGCGGACCCCCTCCCCGGGAACGCCGGCCTGGCCAAACGCTGAATTGATGCTGAAGCAAAGAGTCGTGGCGAGCAGAATCGTGCGCAGCCGCATGTCGCGCCTTCCCGTCTGATCCCACCCGGCGCCGCACTATCAGGCCCCAGATGGCGAAACCGTGGCGGCGCGAAAGCGCCAGTCCCGGCGTTTGGGTGCCAGAGTCGGGTAAACGCTTCCTTGGCGGGCGTGCCGCCGGCTTGGTGCTATAAGGAGATGAGGCGACGCTTGGACGGCATAACCCCATGACGCGCATCCTTTTGCTCGCGATAACTGCCGCCAGCTTGATCGCCCCGGCCGTGACGGCCGATGCGGCCAGCCGCCACAAGCGGCACCATCAACAGAAGGCGTCGGGCGCGCCGGTGTATCAACCGTATGTCTACGGGCCCTGGCAGGCGCCCGCGGGATTGCGGCGGCGCGGCCCGCCTTGGGCGATGCCCAACGAATGCTTCAATGACGAAGGCTATGGACGCTGGAGCCCCTGCGGCGGACGCGACTTTTAGTCATTTAGGCTCGTTACGTGGCCTGCCGCGAACGATCGCACGGTGAAAGCGTTACTTTGGGACGTATGACAAGGACAATCCCATGACACGCATTCTCCTGCTCGCCGCAACCGCCATCAGCCTGATCGTTCCGGTTGCGACCGCCGACGCCGGCAGCCGCCACAAGAGCAAGCATTATCGTCACTATCACGGGGCCTGGCAGGCGCCCGGATACTACGGTTCCCGCTATTATGGCGGCTGGCACGCGCCGGTCTATTTGCGGACGCCGGGCCCGCCCTGGGCGATGCCGAACGAGTGCTTCACGGACGAAGGCTATGGCCGGTATTCGCCCTGCGACCGGGGGCGCGGCCGGTAGTCGCCCGGATGAGCCGCGCTGGACCTTCTCAAGCCGTCCAAAGGTCCAGCCGGTTTTCCAGCTCAAGGGCCTGGGCCTCATAGGCGCGGGCCCGCTGCTCATAAATCGGGCGCTCCTGCTCATCCGCATATTGCGCGGCGAGTTTGGCGTGCTCGGCGCGCAATCGAAGAAGGAGAGCTTCGCGTTCCATTGTGTGATGTCCCGAAGACATCAACGCCAACGGAACAAGCGAGTTCCGAGAAGCGCGCGTGGGACGCGCAAAAAAGCCCCGCGCCTGTCAATTGCTTTATCCGCCGGCCTTGCGCGCCTGATACTTCTCGGTCGCGGACTGCACTGCCGCCTTCATCTGCGCGCCCGCTGTGGCGTATTTCGCCGCCGCATCGTTGTAGCTCCACTCGCGCAACGCATTGGCATTGCGCTGGAAGTGCGGGTGCACGTAGCGCGCCATGAACTCGTATGAACGCATGGTCGCCGGCCAGTCGGCCCAGTTGTGCGCGAGCAGCATGATGCCGCCGAGCCCGCCGTTCGAGCCGGTCCACAGCCGCTCGAAATGGCGGATGCAATCCTCCGGCGTTCCGATGCAGGCAAGGCCCGACGAGACAAGATAGTCGGCGGGATCGCCGGTGACGTCCGGCGGGATGATCGGAAAGGTCGCGACCTCCGCGAAGTAGCGCTTGAAGTCCTCTAGCCCGAATTTCACGTCCGCGCGCGCCTGCTCGCGCGTCTCCGCCACATGCGCGAAGGTCACGATGCGCCACTTGCGCCGGTCCGCGACCTTGCCGTTCTCGCGCGCCGCTTCCTCGTAAACGCCCCAGTTCGCCGCGTGCGCCTTGAGCGCGTCATCCGAAGTGCCGCCGAGCGAGATCATGCCGATGCCGTGCTTGCCGGCCTGCAGCGCGCCGGTCGGAGACCGCGCCGAGGCGACCGCCATCTCCATCATCGGCTGCGAGTAGCTTTTCAGCTGCAGCCGCGCCTCGCGCAGATCGAACCAGTCGGTCTTCTTCGTGACCATGCGGCCGGCCATCAGCTCCGTCAGCACGTCGAGCGCCTCGTCGAGCTTGCGGCGCTGGTCAGCAGCCGCGAGCCCCATCTTGTCCGCGTCGTACACGAGCGAGCCAGGGCCGACGCCGAACATCGCGCGTCCGCGTGTCATGTAGTCCAGCTGCTGCATGCGTCCGGCGAGCGTGAACGGGTTGTGATAGGGCAGCGACACCACGCCGGTGCCGAGCCGGATATGCCGCGTGCGCTCGGCCGCCGCCGCGATGAACATTTCCGGGCAGTTGATGATCTCGAAACCGGCCGAATGATGCTCGCCGACCCAGGCCTCGTGGTAGTTCAGTCTGTCGAGGTGAACCAGCAGATCCATGTCGCGCTCGAGCGCGAGCAGCGGGTTCTCGTTGACGGGATGAAACGGCGCGAGAAAGATGCCGGTCTTCACGTAGCGGTCGTTGATGTCAGTCATGGGGCCCCGGGGCGATGCGAGTGCGGCCCATAGGGTAGCCCGGATGGACCGGAGCGCAATGCGGGATTCGCCTCTCCCGCCGCAACCCTACATCGGAAGCCGGGGATCCAGCGGCGTCTTGGGATCGAACTCGCCCGCGTAGGCGCGGCGATGCACCTCGGCGGGAGACGTGCCCGTGGCGCGCGCCGCGATCATCTTGTCGGGATCGACCTGCACGCCGATCGGGTTCGCGGCGAAGTCGGACGACGTGCGCATCCATTCCTTCGACTTGCCCCAGTCGCCGAAATTGTCGAACTGAAGCTCGACGCTGTTGCCATCCGGATCGACGTAATAGAACGACGTCGTCAGCCCGTGATCGAGCGACATGTGCGGCAGAATGCCGAGGCCTTTCAGCCGCGTAAAATTCGCCAGCAGCGCGTCCATCGAGTCGTATTCGAACGCCACATGATGCATGCCGGTGTGCGTGAACTTGTCGGGGTCGTCCTTCATCGCGGGCGTCGAGAGCAGCGCGATGCGGTGATTGGCGCCATCGTTCGACAGCCAGGCGCCGACCGGAAACTGGAAGGTCGGCGTCGTGCCGACCACCGTTCCGTACCAGTCGATCATCTCCTGCAGCCGCGTCGTCTTCAGGTTGATGTGGTGCAACACCGGATTGGCGTTGGGCATTCCTGTTCCTCCCGGCGGTCCGGCTGCGCGGCCCGTGCGGGATCGTAGCGCGGCTGCCGGACAATGCGAAAGCACCTTGTCTCGCCCGCGCGACCCTGTGCTAGACCTACGTCAAAGGGGTTCGGGAGAGAGACGGACGATGCCCACGCACACCTGCGTCGAGGACTTGCGCCAGCAATACCTGCGGCGTGTGCCGCGCATGTTCGTCGACTATGCGGAAAGCGGCTCTTATCAGGAGGAGACGCTCGCCGCGAACCGGCGCGACTTCGAGGCGATCAAATTCCAGCAGCGCATCCTGACCGACGTGTCGAAGCGCTCGACCGCAAGCACGCTGCTCGGCGAGCCTGTCTCGCTGCCCCTCGCGATCGCGCCGGTCGGCCTGCTTGGCATGCAGCACGCTGACGGCGAGATCCACGCCGCGCGTGCGGCGAATGCCATGGGCGTCCCCTTCTGCCTCTCCACCATGTCGGTCGCGTCGATCGAGGACGTCGCGGCAGAAACCGGCAAGCCGTTCTGGTTCCAGCTCTACGTCATGCGCGACCGCGCGTTCATCACCAAGCTGATCGCGCGCGCCGCCGCCGCCAACTGCAGCGCGTTGGTCCTCACCGTGGACCTGCAGGTGCTCGGTCAGCGTCATCGCGACGTGAAGAACGGCCTCTCGGTGCCGCCGCGCATGACGATCCCGAACATCCTCAACATTGCGACCAAGCCGCGCTGGGTGAAGCAGATCCTCTCCACCAGGCGGCGCTCGTTCGGCAATATCGTCGGTCACGTGACCGGCGTCGCGGACACGCGCTCGCTCGGCGCCTGGACCAACGATCAGTTCGATCCGACGCTGAACTGGGGCGACGTGAAATGGATCCGCGATCAGTGGAAAGGCAAACTGATCCTGAAGGGCATCATGAATGCGGGCGACGCCCAGAAGGCCGTCGACGCCGGCGCCGACGCGATCGTGGTCTCGAACCATGGCGGCCGGCAGCTCGATGGCGCGCCCTCTTCGATCGCGGCGCTACCGCGCATCGCGGACACCGTCGGCATGCGTACCGAAGTGCTGATCGACGGCGGCATCACGTCGGGCCAGAATCTGATGCGCGCGCTTGCGCTCGGCGCGAAGGGGGCGATGATCGGCAAGGCGATGGTCTACGGACTCGGCGCCGCCGGCGAGGACGGCGTCAGACAGGTGATCGGCTACATCCAGAAGGAGCTCGACATCACCATGGCGCTCACCGGCGTCAATAAAATCTCGGAGATCGATCGCCACGTGCTGGCGGACTGGGCGAGCAATTGGGGGCCGGTGTAGCCGGCAGACGTTCCCCTCCCGCACGCGGAGGGCCAGGCGCGAAGCGGCGGGGAGAGGGTAGTGCCTCAGTTTGATTGTGTCCGACGCACGCGTCTCTCTAATCCCGACTTGCACAAAGGATCGAAGCGGGTGCTTAGGCGCGGCAACTGATCGAGAGGCGGATCAAATGTGACCCCTGTCCTCGTCGCTCCCTTTACGGCCAAGTCTGCGAGCCAAATGCCGCACTTAACTTTCTGAGACAAAAAATCGATGTCGATCCGCCCGGCGTTCGCAAGTTGTGCAACGTAGTCGTATTCAAGTGCCATTTGGTACAGTGCTGTTGCTTTTGCTGCGTCGAGCTTGCTGCCTGCAATCGCTAAGTCCACAGCTTCTACTGTGGATGCTTCATACGGCTTCGCATAATTTTTTGAGATTTCCATTGCCGCGTTTATCCGAACTTCGTTTTGGTTGTTCCACCACTGAAAGGCTGAGAACAATGCAGTCGCAATAGACAGGTAAAAGGCGACCTGCGCTTGCCAACTTGCTTTTTGACGGTCACGCGGTTTCATTTGCACTTCCGCCTTGCCTATCCGAATGCCGACTGGACCGAAAGGGCAGAAACGCCCGGCCGATGTGAACGCCCGCGCCATCATAGTCGCCAAGATCGCGACGGACGAAATTGAGGACATGACCACATCGGACGGCAAGAACGCTGCCGCCGTGGCGCTCGGGCGCATGGGCGGCAAGGCGCGGGCAGCCGGCCTGTCGGCCAAGCGCCGCAAAGAAATTGCCCGGAAGGCAGCCGAAAAACGCTGGAAGGGTTAGTTAGGCTCTCGCGGCGACACCAGACTATGTTCCTTCGTGCTAGCTTTTTTGCTTGCGCTTCGCATTTGTATTCTCTATATTCCTACCTATGTCCCTTTCCCCCTTCCGCGCCGCAATCAGCCATGCCCCCAGAACGGGCGCGCCCGATGAACCTTTCATGGCGCCGCACCCGCGCGGCTCGCGCTGGCATCCTCACTCCGACGGCAAGGTGATGCAGGTGCGGCGGCTGGTCGAGCAGACCCTGCACAGCTACGCCGAGATCGCCAAACGCACCGGCGTCTCGCCGGCGAGCATCTCCCGCTGGGCGAGCGCCGGCTCATGGGCGCGGCCGCTGTTCGCGCC
>JBAVXH010000118.1:0-7412 GCA_049698215.1 Xanthobacteraceae bacterium
TCCTGCGGCTGGCGCCAGGCGCGGCGCATCACGCGCAGGTCACCGTTGCGGCGCGGACGCGCATGACCGGACGCGAGGCGCTCCATCGCGCCGCGCACGAATCGTCCCTCCTCCAGCGCATCGCAGAACGCGCCGAATTCGGCCTCGGTGATCTCGTTGTATTCAAGCAGCAGCTGCAGCCGCGCCATCTCGAGAAACATCTCGGATTGGCTGCCGGCCTCGCGGGAGAGCGCGATCAGTTCGTTTATCCCTGCAATCGCCCGCTCAAGCTGTTCGTCCCTGTTCGGTTCCATCACCCAGCCCCTTCCAGCTACTCTTCCGTGTTGTGCGCGCAATCCATGACCGCGTCGTGATGGCGTCGCCATAGAGCCCGACGACGCCTGAAACGACGCGATGCACGTCGTTCGCCGCGATATCCTCTAGCGCGTGGCTTGCCGAGGCGTCTGTGAGGTAGGTCACAGTGTGGCCGCGGTGAAACGCCTCGATCGCGGTTGCAAGACAGGCGGCTTCGCCGGCAAAGCCCGCGAGCACGAAACTGCCGCCGCCCGAGCCGATCACTTCGGCGAAATCCGCGCTCGCGTAACAGGACGGCCGGTTGCGCTCGAAGATCATGTCAACGCCGTGCGGCTCGAAGCCCTCGATCCAGCGCGAAAAGCGCGTCGCCTTGTTGAACAGCGGGGTGCGGTCGATCCAGCGCACGAAGGCGACCGGCAGCCCCATCGCGCGGGCATGCGCGAGCGCGGCGCGGCAGTTCGCGAGCGCGCCTTTGGTGTTTTCCAGCGCCAGCACCCGCTGGCTTGCAGTGTATTCCTGCTGCAGATCGCACAGCACCAGCGTCTGGACCACCGACGGGTTGACGTAGGCGCGGAGGTCGATGATGGAGGACATGGGACGGGTCCCTTTCGGGTTGTTAGGAGAAGTCTAGACCAAGGGGGTGATCCGGAAAAGGAACACTAACGCACCGGGGCGTTCCGAATATGGAACGGGGTCTTTATGGTCGCGCCCGTATCATACTCGGCTTATGATTGTGCTTAGGCCGAAAGCTTCTTGCGCGCCTGATCGACCGAGGGCCGCGTCACCGGGCGGATCGCGGAGCGCTCCAGGATGCCCGGAACGTGCCAGCGCCCCTCCGGCCGGATCATGATGTAGGGGTCGACGCCGATCGAGATGGCCTGAGGATGGGGCGTAGTGTCGAGCACGATCTCCACGTAATCGAAATCCGAGAAGACGAACTCTCTCGCGCCTTCCAGGGGCTTGAAGCCAAACCGCCCCCAGAATCCAAGAAGTCGTTTCTGCGAGTGGCCATAGAGCCGCTGATATCCTTTGGCGCGACACAGCTCGACGCCTGCACGAACGATCTGGAACGCCAATCGGGTGTTTCGAAACTCGTGGCGGATTGCTAGGCGCTCAATTTTTGCGAAATTCGCGAAATACCGAATTCTGAGACATCCGACCGGCTCATCACCCACGTAGCCGAGCAAATGCGTCGCTGAAAAATCGTTGCCATCAAATTCCTCCTCGTAAGGGCACTCTTGCTCGGAGATGTACACCGCGCTTCGGATGACCATCACTTTCATGATGTCTTCAATGCTTCGCGCCACCGTGACCGAGAGTTCGCGGCTACTGCTACGGCCCCGATATCCATCATACGATGGGGTGCCTTCTGGCGAAGCCTTCGAGCGCAGATAAACGTACAAGTCTTCCGTTGAAATTCCCTGGAATCTGGCTCCTCGGCGGAATCCGAGCGCAAGCGTCATGCGGCGACCTTCCGCCGTAACCGGCTTCGCGTACAGGTCCACATCGGCATACCGTGGTGTAGTTACTCGCTCAAATGCCAACGCCATACCGCCGGCGATCACGCCGCGCGCATGGAGCGCCCACACATAAATTCCTGCGGGCTTTTCATTCTGAGAAACAAGCAAGGACAGATCGGGGTTGCCTGTATCAAGAGTGCCCGCCACCAGCTGTCTTACCCCAGCCTCGTTAAGCATCAAAAATGCGATGAAGCCTTCACCATGGGGAGCTGCGGAGTTGTATCGGTTTCGGCGTGAAATAGCCCAAAAGCTATCGGGGTTATGCGACATCACGCGATGCACAACCTCCGCGCTGGTCAGCTCAGAGATGCTGCGCCGAGCGCGATCAAGGATCGCATTAACTTCGTTGCCAGTCGGCGTGAAAACGACGAGCCGCTTCGATAGTTGCTCAATGTTCAAGTCCGAAACCGGGTGGTGGGGCAGCTTCGGCACATTAACGATCGCTTTGGCGGCATTGGTAACGCGGAAATCATGAGCACTCATTTTGCTTCTCTGGGGTTGTCGCTAACCAACTACTCTGCGAAAATTATCCCGACTTTGGGGGACTGCGTATGCAGACACGTCCGGAAAGGGGCGTTCCGATCCTGGAACACAAGGAAGCGGTTCCGCCCGCCTCGCGCGCTGATTGGGAGGCGATACACACATTTCTTGAGGTTGCACGGCGTGGGAGCTTTCGCTCGGCATCCGACCATCTCGGACTGTCTTTAAACTCGTTACGCCGCCAGATATCCGAACTGGAGAGACAGCTTGGGGTGACGTTGTTTACGCGTCACGTAGATGGCGTGCGAATGACGCCTGAGGGAGAGGAAATCCTTGAGGCCGCTCGCAAGATGGAAGTCGCATCGTTCGGTGTTATTAGGGCGCGTGACAGCTCGGTGCCCGCTTTGGCTGGCGAGGTCCGACTCGCAGTGACAGAGGGGATTGGCACTTTCTGGCTGATACCTCGATTGGTCGAGTTTCAACGGACATATCCCGGGCTACTCGTGCATTTAACGTGCGCGATGCGTTCAGTCGATGTCCTGAGACTCGAAGCTGACGTGGCCGTTCAACTAACAAAACCGACTAATCCGGACTTAAAGGTCGTAAAACTTGGGCGCCTTCATATAATGCCGTTCGCTGGGCAATCTTATATCGATACGTTTGGTAGTCCGAAAACATTAGAGGAGATGAGAAAGCATCGACTTGTTTTGCAATTCGCTGACCAAACGACAACACCTGAGCTTTATGAAAAACTGTTTCCAGGAGTGCCCCTGCAAGGCTTTGTGTCCATGTGTACCAACGTCAGCAGCGGCCTGCTTTGGGCGATTGCCAAAGGAGCAGGTATTGGGTGGCTACCCACGTACGTACATGCGATTGCCGCGCGGATAGTCCCAGTCGACGCCGTAATAAATTTTCCATTCGATATATGGCTCACGTATCATCCGGATGCCGTACGGATCCGGCGAGTGAGAAGAACGATCGATTGGTTGATCGACGCTTTCGATCCGAAGAGGTTCCCTTGGTTTCGAGACGAGTTCATCCACCCCAACGATCTTCCGAAGGAGTATCAGGGCACGCCTCTCGTTAATATGTTCGAGGGCTTTTTCGGACCTGACTCTAATTTGCCGCCTGCAAATGACTCCGCGACATCAAAAATCTACCGCCTTGAACGCTAGCCAAACCGGACAGTTATCATCCCTTCTCCTTATTCCTCAAACTCTCCGCCAGCACCACGAGCGCGTACTTCGTGGTGCGCGAGCTGATCTCCGTGTAGGCGCGCATCAGCCGCATCGCGCCCTTGGTCTGGAGAAAAGCGATGCCGGAGGGAACGGCCTCCTTCTTGGCCTTCGCGCCCATGCCGCTGTAGAAGAATGTGATCGGCACATTGAGCACGTCGGCGATCTGTTGCAACCGCCCGGCCGAGACGCGATTCGCGCCCTTTTCGTATTTCTGCACCTGCTGAAAGGTGAGCCCGATGCGTTCAGCGAGGCCGGATTGCGACAGGCCGCGCTCCAGGCGCAGTGCGCGGATCTTGCGTCCGATTTCGACATCCTCAGCCCCTGCCCGCCGTTTGCGAATACCGTCGCGCGAAGCAATCACAGCGGCCCCCTCAATGCTGCGGCGCACAAGTTGCAGGGCTGGCCGGCCGCTCAACTAAAAACATGTGCATTTCAGCCGAATCCCCGCAACAATCGCCTTCCAGCAAGTAGCATAGCGGCGAGGTGCGCGGTCCGGTGGCAAAATTAGTGGAACAGCGTATTCCAAAAATGGAGCACCCCATTGGGCCCGCGCGGCTCAAGGGTGCTTATTGGGATGACCTGCGCGTTCTCCTCGTCGTCGTGCCCGCCCTGAGCTTCCGCAAGGCCGCGACCGCGCTGCGCACCAGTACGCAAACTGTCATGCGCTGCATTGACCGACTGGAATCGGCTCTCAAAATCCGACTGTTCGACCGCGCGCCCGAAGGGCTCGCGCTGACGGAAAAAGGACGGCTCGTGTACCAGACGGCGCAGAGCATGGAGCGCGAGAGTCACTCGCTGCGCCGGCTCGATCAGAATCCCAATGTGCCCGGCGTCGTCCGTTGCTCCGTGACGGAAGGTTTGGGCACGGCCTGGATCCTGCCGCAGCTCGCGCGGTTCAGCCGCACGCATCCGGCCACCATCGTCCATCTTCGCTGCGCGATGGAGTTAGCTGACGTGATGCGCATGGAGGCCGACGTCGCGATACAACTTGAGAAGCCAAAACGGCTGGGTGCCAAGAGTGTGCGCCTCGGGCGCATGCATATCTATCCATTCGCATCGCGCGACTACATCGAAACCTACGGGCTGCCGAAGAGCATCGACGAGGTGCAACACCACCGCTTGATCCACCAGCAAGCACCGCAAGTGGACGAGAACGCCGTACAACGCCTGCTCAACCTGGAAAGTATCGAGGGACTCGTGGGCCTGCGCACCAACTCGAGCATGGCGCACGGCCGCGCGATCGAGCTTGGCATGGGCATCGGCGGATTGCCGACCTACATCATGGCGCTGGGCAGTGATCTCATTCCGATCGATGTCGGCGTCAAACACCAGGTCGATATCTGGATGACCTATCACCCCGACGTGCGCGGCATTAGACGCGTGTCGTTCTTCATGGATTGGCTCAAGACGCTGTTCGACCCCAAGCGGAATCCCTGGTTTGGCGATGAGTTCATTCATCCGAATGCACTCATCGGGCGCGAGCCGCCGCCTGCGACAACGGATACCGTCTTTGGATTGAGTCAGACGAAGCCGCGCCGCGCGGCCGGGGCCTGATTCCAGCAGCTCCCTCCCGTCCCACTACCCCGCTGCACAACTCGCAACCTCCCGGTGCGCAAACCCGAAATCACGGTGGCCAGAGGCGGCGGCAGCCCGGGAAAGTCCCGCTCGCGCAGTGGTTGGGGCGTTACAGGGGTGTTGCGCGAGCATGAGTATTAAATCCAGAACCAAGAGCACCACGTCGCATGATGTCGAGGTCGGGCAGCGCATTCGCGCGCGGCGCATGGCCCAGGGCATGTCGCAAACCGAGCTTGGCAATCTGCTCGGTGTCACATTCCAGCAGGTGCAAAAATACGAAAAGGGCGTGAACCGGGTCGGCGCCGGCCGCCTGGTGCGCGTCGGCGAGGCGCTGGACGTATCGGTGTCGTTCTTCTTCGGCGGGACCGATGCCGGCTCGGAGGATACCCGCGCGATCCTCGGCTTTCTCGACACCTCGTACTCGTTGCGGCTGTTGCGCGCCTTCTCACGCATCCCGCCGGGCAGTGTGCAGCGCGCCGTCGTGGATCTGGTCGAGAGCATCGCGCCCGAGAAGGCCCGGCCCTCGATTTAGCGATCGGTAACCATGAATCGCTAGGATTCGACCGATCGCCGACGCGTATTCGGCCGGCCGGAGGCGATCGGTGCGCCGCTTCAGAATTCTCGCAGGTTTGGCGCTCGCGGCCGCGCTTCCGGTCGCCGCCCACACCTTCGGCCTGGTGCCGGGCTCGGCCCCGCAGGCTTGCCTCACGATCGGCAATACGACCTATCGCCTCGCCGGCGGCGATGCCGATGTGGCGGTGCGCATCGACCCTTCCTCCGCTGCACCTGGCTTGCGCATCAAGCTCGCCGAGACACCCGAGGAAGCCGATTTTGTGCTCGTCGACGACGGCGCGGCGCCCCATTGCCGCGCAACGACAAATGTCAAAGAGGTGAGCATCGCGGCCGGCTCGATCGCCGATCTCACTGTGCGCCTGGCAGACGGCTCTGCTCCCGCGGACTATCGCATCTATGTGCGCTCGCGCTGGATCACACCGCAGACGGCAGCAGCGCTGTTTGCCGCGGCGCACATGCCGCCACGAAGGGTAGCCGGCCGCCACCACGATCGATCGAATTGATCGAGCCACGTTAGGGCCTCGTCAACCCTGCCGAGGACAACTCGCCCGACCCCCTGATCCTGCAAGGGAATCGGAAGATTCCCGCCCCAGAGTCCGCGCCGGACAAGGCCGGCGTCGATGGTTTCAGGGGACGATACGCGCGTGCGCCCGAAAGGGGCCTATCAGCGCGCATGGGAACTCGCGGCTCGCATCGCGGCCGTGATGCTGGCGCTTTATCTGACGGCTCCCCTGGTGGCGTCCGAAGGCGCATTTTCCGGCTTCGATGCCTCGACCTCCGCCACCATCGCCGGCGCTATTCTCGTTATGACCATCGGCGTCGTGGCGCTGCTTGTGCGCCGCAACCGCAACCTTGCCGCGGAGGTGGCGCGGCTGGAGGAGCGCGTCGAGGAGCTTGCCGACCGCAACTGGGAACTCCGCGAGGCGGAAGGCGCCAATCGCGCCAAGAGCCGTTTCCTCGCAATGGTCAGCCATGAAATCCGCACGCCGCTCAACGGTATCCTCGGCATGACCGGGCTGCTGCTCGACACGCCGCTGCAGCCCGAGCAGGTCACCTACGCAAAGGCCGTGCAGACCTCGGGCGAGGCGCTGCTCTCGCTGATCGAGGAGATCCTCGATTTCTCCAAAGTCGAGGCCGGCAAGCTCGATCTAGAGTCGCGTCCGTTCGCTCTCATCGCGCTGGTTGAAGAGACGGTCGAGCTGCTCAGCCCCCGTGCGCAGGCCAAGGGGCTGGAGATCGCATCGGCGATCGACGACAGACTGCCCGGCATGGTCGTCGGCGACGGGGCACGGCTTCGCCAAGTGCTGCTCAATCTCGCCGGCAATGCCGTGAAATTCACCGAAACCGGCGGCGTCGCGGTGACCGTTGAGCCTGCTGGCGCGCCGGACCACATCTATTTCACAATCCGCGACACCGGCATCGGCATCGCGCCCGACGCGCAGGCGCGCGTGTTCGAGGAATTCGAGCAGGCCGACGGCGGCATGACGCGTAAATTTGGCGGCACCGGGCTCGGGCTTGCGATCTCGCAGCGGATCGTCGAGCGCATGAGCGGCAGCATCACCCTGCAAAGTGCGCCCGGGCAGGGCGCGACCTTCCGGTTCTCGGTCGCGCTACCGCGCGCTGGCGACGCGGGAGGAGCCAAAGCCCGCGCGCCCGGTCTGGCGGGGCAGGCCGTGCTGATCGTGGCGTTCGGCTCGATCGTGGCGCCGCTTGTCGCCGAGCGCCTCCAGCG
>JBAVXH010000119.1:0-30831 GCA_049698215.1 Xanthobacteraceae bacterium
CAGCATGTCTATGGCTTTGCCGACGCGCGCAAGTTCGAGGAAACCGCCGTCGCGCTGTCGCTGATGACCGGCGCTCCGATCGATCTGGTCGAGCGGGCGATGCTCGACGACAATCCCGACATGGTCGTGATCCTTGCCAAGATCGGGGGCTTCTCGTGGAGCACGGCGCAATGCATCCTGCTGCGCGCGGCCAACCGCTCGCTCTCCGTGCAGGATCTCGATCGCGCTCTGTCGGGCTTCTCGCGGCTCAAGCAGGCCACGGCGCGCAGCATCATCGCGTTCTACGATGCGCGGCGTCAGGGCAACGCCATGCGGGCGGCAGGCTAGCTGCTCGAGCCTTTGCTCTTGCCGCTGATCTTCTTCGGCTTGGCGTTGTTCGCCTTGCTCAGGTTGAGCGGCTTGGCGCCGCTTGAGGGCGATGCCGGCTTCGCCGTCGCGGCTCTCGGCGCTGTCGTCTTCGCGGCGCTCTTCGCAGGCGCGCGGCTCACCGCGACCTGCTTGGCCTTGCCTTTCGATCGTACGACCACCATCGTGCGCGACTTGCCTTTGCCGGCGTACCTTGTCTTCCCCCGGCTCTTGCTCGCGGCCTCGCTGCGCATCGGTTGCTTGATCTCGACCATCAGCGCGCGCACCGCCGAGTTGGTATCGTTCTCCACGACCGGCGACACGGCCGGGAAGACCGCGGTCTCGCCCGCGTGCAGCGCGAACTCGTAGGGCGTCTTGCCGGGAGGCGCGAGAACGAGCGCGCCGTCAGTCAGCATGTAGAGGAAACGGTCCCGGTGCGCAGGCGAGTCCACGTGCACCTTCGAATGAGGCTTGATGTGGACCTCGATCATGCGCATGCGGTCGTTTTCCATCACGACGCGATAGCTGTCGGGGGGCGTGACCGGCTTTTCCGGATCCGCCTGCGCTGCCGCGAGCGATGTCGACGCGAGGAACGCACCTGCCGCCAGCGGCACGAACCGGGCGAGTTGCGACACGAAATTCATGGGCCCTCGTTGCACTTGAACACGGACAGGACCGTTCAGTGCCGGTTGTACGGTGACGGGCCGATCCCGCGCAATAAGGCGCGAGTTATGGCCATATCACGGCAGACAGCGCAGCGGGAGCCAAAAAGTTCCATTTTCCCCGCATGTTAGGCCGCCGCGACGGGTCTCTGGCCGCGGGCGGCAATTGATGAGCGAATGGTTAACGTCAGGCCGCCGAGCGTCCGGCCATGAACGCGTCGGCGATCGCCGAGAATTCGGCCTCGGCCGCGGTCAGGGGGTGTGCTGCCTCCAGAAGCTCGCGAAACTGCCGGCCGGGAAGCGGGCGCGCGAACGCGTATCCCTGGGCAAGGAAGATGCCGCGGTCGCGGAGATATTTCACCTGGTCGAGGGCCTCGACGCCTTCGGCGCAAACCTCCATGCGCATGCGGTTCGCCAGCTCGACCAGCGTTTCGATGATCGGCGTCGAGTAGCGCTCCGTTCCGATCGCATCGATGAACATCTTGTCGATCTTGATGCAGTTGGCGCCGAGCTTGAGCAGGTAGGACAGGCCGCCGTGACCGGTGCCGACATCGTCGATCGCGACGCTGCAGCCAAGCTCCTGCAGGGCCGCGATCACGTGCCGCGCCATGTCGAGATTTTCCAGCGGCTCCCGCTCGGTGATTTCGAGTATCACCTGGGAGAAGCGAATCGGCGAATCCGCGAAGATCCCCCGCACCTCCTCGACAACAGCCTCGTTCTTGAAGTGATTGGCAGTCAGATTGAAGCCAAGCTTGACACTTGGCCGTGGGCCGAGCACCGGCGCAAACTCGTCACGCGCGGCGCGCATGATCGCCCGCGTCATGTCCATGATCAGCCCCGACGATTCTGCGAGTGGAATGAAAGCAGCCGGAGGCACGATGGTGCCGTCGCTTTTCCGCCAGCGCATCAGGACTTCGGCGCCGACGATCGTCCCGCCGCGCAAATCGACGATCGGCTGGTAATACGGCACGAATTCGTTCGCATCGAGGGCGCGCTCCATCTCGACGATCGGGTTGGAGCGATCCCGGCGCGGGATCAGGATCGCGAGCGCGAAGGTGAGCAGCGCCAGCATCCCCCCGATGATTTGCCCGATGCGGCGCAGATCGGCATGTTCGGCGAACGCGGCTGTGCGCGAGACCGACGCGCTCGCCGTCACGGGATAGCGCGTCGACTGGTTCTGCGCTTCGATCTCATCGCTCTCTTGGCCGAGGTCGAGCCGATCTTCCGGCACCGCGATCAACGTTCCCTCGCTCAGCATCAGCCGTACGGCAGGGCTGCCCGCGGCTCTGCCGGACGAGCCATCGGGGAGAAACACATCCGCCGGAATGTGAGCAACAAGCTGCAGCGGCTGGCCGGCGCGATGCCAGGTGATGCGCAACGCGCGCTCGTTCAAATCGATCTGCTTGACCACGCTGAGCAGCACGCGGTCGTCGGCGGTTCGCAGGTCGCGCGACAGTGCGCGGGCCCGGGTCGCGCCGGTCAGTTCCTGGCATTTCGGATTGCCGGCCTCGTCCTTGAGGGCGATTTCCTTCAAGGGCGTCGTCGCAATGAGGGCGCGGCGAATGGCCAAGAGATCGACGTCGGCGCAGCTGGCGAGCCCCTCTTTCCCGATCGCCGCCAGCGCCGAGATCGACTGGCCGATGCGCCATTCGGCACGTGCGATCGCCCGTTGCGCGGCGACGCGGACGTCGTCCGTCGCTTTGTGTTCGATATACGCGTTGAGGCCGAAATGGATGACGGCGAGCGGGATTCCGGCAGCCAGCGTCCCGGCGATAATCGCCAGATATTTGCGCAGCTTGCGGGGAACCACGGAAACCCTCGTCAGACAGCCATGACAAAGTTGCCCAGCCGCGTTAAGGCCGGCTTACGAAGGCCCGCTTTCTCATCAGATTCTGGATGGAACTCGGTGGTTAACAAGGTGTTGCGTTCGGCAGGATGTGGAACCCAGCATGGAAGCACTGTTCATCGGCCAGACGTACATCGACGTCACGTTTCTGACCGACCGGATCCCAACCGGCGACGAGAAGATCGTCGCGGAGGACTATGCGATCAGTTTCGGTGGCAATGCCGTCTCGGCAGCCTTTTGCTGCGCCAAGCTCGGCATCGTCCCCGAGCTGATGACCTCGCTCGCGGACGACTGGCTTGCCCGCATGTTTCTGGACATGGCGGCGAAGTACGGGATCTCGGTCCACGGACGTAAAGTCAAAGAGTCGTCCCTATCCTTCGTGATGCCGAACCACGGCATGCGCGCAATCATCCGCTGCCGCGATGACCATTATCTTCATCCCGTACCGCCGCTCGACATCACCGGTTGCCGCGCGCTGCACCTGGATGGCCATCAGGCCGATGCGGCGATGCACTACGCAAAGCTGTGCCGCGACCGCGGCATTCTCACTTCACTCGATGGCGGAGGACTACGTGCGAACACGCTGGAGCTGCTCGAATACATCGATGTGGCGATCTGCTCGGAGCGGCTGTGTGAGCAGCTCAACCTCACGCCGCACGAGCTGTGTGCGCTCCTCAAGAGCAAGGGCTGCCGGATCGGCGGCATCACCTTGGGCGCGCGCGGCCTCGTCTGGTACGACGAGCGCGGCAATGAGCGGCACATGCCGGCGCTCGCGGTGCCGCCCGGCGAAGTCATCGACACAAACGGCGCCGGCGATATCTTCCACGGCGCCTACATCCATTCGTACCTGAGCGATCCGGGAAAGCCGTGGGAATCGCATTTCCGGTTCGCGCGGGCGGCATCGGCGCATTCCGTGCGCTATCTCGGAATCGAGAATTCCCTGCCGACGCGCACGGATGTCCTTGCGGCCGAGAGGGCCTTCCGCGAGGCGGCGTAACGTCGCGCCCGGATGCCGGCTCCGCTTTGCCGGTCTATGATCGGCGGGCTGCTAACGGGGGCTTTGATGACAGTGATCGGCGGAGTGCTCCGCGCCGCGGGCGCGGCGATCCTTACCGCGTTCGTCGCGACCAGCGTGATGGCGCAGACGCCGATGAGGATCTTCGATGCGCACCTGCACTACAATCAAGAGCCGAACCCCTTCTACGAGCTCGACAAGGTTCTGGAGATTTTCCGCCGCAACAACATAACCGGCATCATCGCGACGAGCCGGCCGAACAAGGGCACGCACCAACTCGTCGATGCGAAGGCGCCCGGCCTCACCGTGGTGCCGTTCATCCGCCCGTATCGCACACGCAGCGATATCCAGACCTGGTTCGACGATCCGGCGATCTGGGAATTGATCCAGTCGGAATACAAGCGCGGCTACTATCGCGGCATCGGTGAATTCCACATCTACGGCAAGGCGGCGGCCGGCGCGCAGGTGAAGCAGATCGTGAATTTCGCAGTGGAGCGGAATCTCTGGCTGCATGCGCACTGCGACGAGGAAGCGCTGCTGCTCCTGTTCGGGCACAATCCGAAGGCCAGGATCATTTGGGCGCACACGGGGTTTTCGACGCCGCCGGCGCGCGTTCGCGAGTTGCTCGACACGTATCCGGGCCTGATGGGCGAGCTCTCCTATCGCGGCGGCATCACCGAGGCGGGCAAGCTCTCGGCCGACTGGCGCGCGCTGTTTGCGAGCCACGCGCAACGCTTCCTGTTGGGCTCCGACACCTGGATCAACGAACGCTGGTTCGCCTACGACACGATCATGAAGGACTATCGCGGCTGGCTCGCGCAGCTGCCGGCCGATCAAGCGGAGCGCATTGCGCATCGCAATGCGGAGAAGCTCTTTGGGCAGGTTGGGGACTGATCGCCGCAGCGCCCCTCACCGGGGCGCAAACCCGAGCGACATTTGCCCCTGCTGCCCCTGCTGCGCATCGACCGCCGCGAAGGCGGTCATGTTGACGACACCCCGCGCCGTCGTTGACGGCGTGAGGATATGCACGGGACGCGCGGCCCCGATGAGGATCGGCCCGACGGGAAGCGCATCGCCGAAAAACTTGATCATCTGGTAGGCGGTGTTTGCCGCGTCGATGTTCGGCATGATCAGCACGTTCGCCTCACCGGTCAGCCGCGGGTGCGGATAGATGCGCTGGCGGAAGGCCGGCGACAGTGCAGATTCGCCGTTCATGTCTCCGTCGACCTCCAGCTCAGGCGCCTTCGCCAGAATGATGTCGAGCGCGGCGCGCAACTTGCGGCCGGAGTCGCACTCATAGCTGCCGAAATCCGACCGCGAGACCAGGGCGATCTTCGGCTCGACCCCGAAGCGGCGCACCTGCGTCGCGGCGAGGATCGCCATCTCGGCGATTTCACCGGCGGTGGGATTCTCGTTGATGTGCGTATCGGCGAGGAAATAGACGCCCTTGGAGGTGATCACGGTCGACAGCGCGGCGAAAATTCCAACGTCCGGCGCTCGCCCGATGATGTCGCGGATATAGCGCAGGTGCGCCATGTAACGGCCCTCGAGGCCGCAGATCATCGCGTCGGCCAGGCCTTGTTTCATGGCAATCGCAGCGATGACGGTCGAGTTGGTCCGCACCAGGGTGCGCGCCGCGTCGGGGGTCGTGCCCTTGCGGCCCATCGTATCCACCAGCGCCTGGACAAAGGTGCGGTAGCGCGGATCGTCGTCCGGATTGATCAGCTCGAAATCGCGCCCCGGCTTGATCGCAAGACCGAAGCGCTTGATGCGCGCCTCGACGATCGCCGGCCGGCCGATCAGGATCGGCCGCGCCAGCCCCTCCTCCACGACCACCTGCGTGGCGCGCAGCGTGCGCTCGTCCTCGCCCTCGGCATAGATCACGCGCTTGATCTGCTGCTTCGCCTGCTCAAACACCGGCTTCATGATGAAGCCAGAGCGGAACACAAAGCGGTCGAGCCGTTCCTGATAGGTCGCAAAATCGCTGATCGGCCGCGTGGCGACGCCGGAGTCCATCGCGGCCTTTGCGACCGCCGGCGCGATGCGCAGGATCAGACGCGGATCGAACGGATTGGGGATCAGCGAGCCGGGGCCGAAGGTGCGGAATTCGCCGCCATAGGCCTTGGCCGCGACGTCGGAGGGAGCTTCGCGCGCGAGCGCCGCAATGGCATCGACCGCCGCGAGCTTCATCTCCTCGTTGATCGTGGTCGCGCTGACGTCGAGCGCGCCGCGGAAGATGTAAGGGAAGCAGAGGACATTGTTGACCTGATTCGGGTAATCGGAACGTCCGGTGCAGATCATCGCGTCAGGACGCGCGATGACGGCTTCCTCGGGCAAGATCTCCGGCGTCGGATTGGCAAGCGCCATGATCAGCGGCTGCGCCGCCATCCGCTTCACCATCTCGGGTTTCAGCACGCCGGGTGCCGAGAGGCCGAGGAAAATGTCGGCCCCGTCGATGACTTCGCCGAGCGAGCGTTTGTCGGTCTTCTGTGCGTAGACCGATTTCCAGCGGTCCATCAGCTTCTCGCGGCCCTCGTAGACGACGCCTTCGATATCCGTGACCCAGACGTTCTCGCGCCGCGCTCCGAGCGAGACGATGAGATTGAGACAGGCAAGCGCGGCGGCGCCAGCGCCCGACGCAACGATCTTCACCTCATTGATCTTCTTGCCGGTGAGGGAGAGCGCATTCTGGACGGCCGCTCCGACGATGATCGCGGTGCCATGCTGATCGTCATGAAACACCGGGATCTTCATGCGCGCCTTGAGCCGGTCTTCGATCTCGAAGCATTCCGGCGCCTTGAAATCCTCGAGGTTGATGCCGCCAAAAGTCGGCTCCAGCGCTGCGACCACCGTGACCACGTGATCGACGTCGTGCGCGTCGATCTCGACGTCGAACACGTCAATGCCGGCGAATTTCTTGAACAGCACCGCCTTACCTTCCATCACCGGCTTGCCGGCGAGCGGGCCGATATTGCCGAGCCCGAGAACCGCAGTTCCATTCGAGATGACGGCAACGAGATTGGCGCGGGCCGTGAGCTCGGCGGCCTGCGCGGGGTCGGCGACGATCGCCTCGCAGGCCGCCGCGACACCCGGCGAATAGGCAAGCGCGAGATCGCGCTGGCTGCCGAGCGGCTTCGTCGGCTGGATCTCCAGCTTTCCGGGCTTCGGTGCACGGTGATAGGCGAGCGCACTGGCGCGCAGGTCATCGGAAATCGTCGAGGCCATCGCCCTCTCCCCGTCCAACCGAACCGACAATATGGCATTTATCCCGCGCGACAATCGCGATCCGCACCGCTCGGCTGAGCTTGCCCGGCACCCACGGCAGCGGGCCGCCAAACAGCAAGAAGCCCGGCACCGGGCCGGGCTTCCCAACAAGTTTCGACTCCCCTTCTGGTTACGCCGCCGCGCGCCACTGCGTTTTCACGTCGCGCGCCGCCTTCGACAGGTGAACCTTGGCGTCCACGTTCGAAACCCAGTCGAGGGGGATAAAGTGGTGCTGACCGGACTTCTCCGAACTCTTCGTCAGCTTGATCTCGGAGCCTTCCAGATGATCGACCTTACCCACGAACCCGCCATCGGATCCGAGAACTTCCATGTGTTCCTTGATGTTCTGTTGCATCGCTTTCCTCCTGTGAATCTTGCATCGATAACGGCCTCACGCGGGACGCGGTTCCCGAACCTAGGCGGCGTGGTCCACACGGTCCGGATGATGCAGCGCGGCGGCAATTTCGTTCTTGCTGAAGCTGGTGCCGTCGTCGCCATCGATGAGGAGCGTCACACGGCCGCTGCCATTGACATGACGCGCCCAGCCGAACGCCTCGTCGAGCGAGGCAAACTCCTTGAACAGAAACTGGTCCTTTTGCAGAGGCGAGATCGCTTCCGAGCCGCGCGGACCCACATAGACGCGATAGCGCATGATGTTGCTCCTTCCTCAGAACGCAAAAGAGCCCAAGGCATTTCGGCCCCGAGCTCCCATTGTGCTCAGATATAGCTATGAAATGAGCCGATGGTGTGGCGCCCGCTTCTGCATTGACCGCGAGTTCCCTCGCGCCCTAGCATGAGTTCCAAACATGCTGGGGGAAACGACATGCGCCCGACACTTACGCTCGCCGTCACATTGCTGGCTGCCGCCATGACGCAAGCCAATGCGCAGGCGCCTGCGGGCTCGATCTATGTCGCGGCCTACGCCGAAGTGGGAACAAGTTCGGTAAAGGATGGCACCGCGCTGCTGAAGCAGTTCCGCGATGCGGTGCGCAAGGAAGACGGGAACATGCGCGTCGAGATTGCCCAGGAGATCGGCCGCGCCAACCGCTTTCTGATTCTGGAGATCTGGAAGGATCAGGCGGCATTCGACGCGCATGGCAAGTCGCCGGCAGCCATCGCCTTCGGTGAGAAATTCAAGGCGATCCAGAACGCCCCGCTCGATGTCCGCGTCCACAACGGCATGGCGGTTGCCGACTCACCTGCTGGCGCGAAGGGCGCTGTCTATGTGGCGAGCCACGTCGACGTGCCGCCGCCGCGCAAGGATGAGCTGGTCACGGCGCTCAATCCGCTGGCCGAGCAGAGCCGCAAGGTCGCAGGCAATCAGCGCTTCGATGTGTGGCAGCAGACGAGCCGCCCGAACCACTTCACCGTGGTCGAAGCCTGGAAGGATCAGAAGGCCTACGATGCGCGTGGGTCAGCGCCGCCGCAGCGCACCTTCCGTGACAAGCTCGGCCCGATGCTCGGCGCGCTCTACGACGAGCGGCTCTATCGCATCATCAACTAGCTAGGCTGTGTAATTCATAAACAGACAATGTCCGCTTGGTCCCCAAAAAGCGGGCGAAAGCGGACATGCGGGTAGGTCCGAGTCGGGCCAAGGCCACACATCGAGAATGATGCGTCTGCGTGGAGCGCGGCCGCTTGGAGCAGAGGCTGCGGGATGTAAGCGATATTAGCCGCATCGGACGATCAGATCGCAGGACTTTTGCGGACGCTTGTGACCGCGGGCGTCCAGCCCACTTGGGGCACTTCGGAGAAAAGATGTTCTATGTCAGCGCTCTCGCCAGCGCTTCGGCCTGCGGCACCACGTCGTGATCGTAGAGCCGCCGTCGGAATGCCGCGTGCGCGGCGATCTCGGCGTCCCGCACGCCAAGATCGGAGTAGGCGGAGTCGTACCGCATTCCGTTCTCGCGTGCGCCACGCTGCACCTGCGCGACGCGCTCGCGGCGCAATTGCTCATAGGCGAGCAGCGCCGCAGGCGCAGCCGACCGCTCCGCATGCGCGAGGATCGTCGCGAGTGCCATGCCGTCCTCGATCGACTGGTTGGCCCCTTGTCCAAGATGGGGAAGCATCGGGTGCGCGGCGTCGCCGAGCAGGGTCAGCCTGCCGTTGGTCCAGGTGGGCAGGGGCTCGCGGTCGTAGAGCGCCCAGCGGAACGTCGCGTGCACCTGTCGCAACAGCGTCTCGACGCGCGGGTCCCAGCCGGCGAATTCGCGCCGCAGAACATCCGGATCGCCCGGGGCGGACCATGATTCCTGCATCTCCTCGTCCGCCGGAACGAAGCCGACGTAATTGATGATCCTTCCGGCACGCACCGGAAAAGCGAGGAAATGCTTTCCCGTTCCAAGCCACATCTGCCAGCGGTCTGTCGGCCAACCCGCGACGCGTTCGTGCGACACCAGACCACGATAGGCGATCGAGCCCGAAAACACCGGGCGAGACGGCGGAAACACGAACGGACGAAGCTCGGAGTGGATGCCGTCGGCCGCGATGACAACGTCGGCCTCGGCGTGAGCGCCGTCGTCGAACGAGACGCGCGCCACGTCGCCGCTTTGCGTGAAGCCGGTGCAGCGCTGCCCGCATCGGATCACGCCGTCCGGCAGCGCGTCGGCCAGCAACGCAACGAGATCGGCGCGGTGCATTCCGAACGTCGCGTTCCAGCCCGCCGAGTCGGTCACCCGCACCGGCGCGATCGGCGCGCCGTCGTGTCGAAAGTAGTGCGACCGCGCACCGACACGCGCGCCAAATTTCTCCACCGCGGCTTCGAGGCCCACGCGTTGCAAGTGACGCACACTGTTCGGCGTCAGGAACACGCCGGCCCCGATCTCGCCGAGCGCCGGTGCCTGCTCGTAGACCGTGACCTCGAGCCCCTGCGCGATCAGCGCATTCGCGGCGAACAAGCCGCCGATCCCGCCTCCGACGATCGCAACATGAAGCCGAGACTGCGCCATCGTCAGGTTCCTTCGGCGGGAGGAGTGCGCGCGCTGCTTTATCTTCACATGAATGGAAGCAATTGTGCCATGAAAGGCGCGCAGGCTCGCGGAAACAGTTTTGGGGGGCCGAATGCGCGACGCGGACAAGCAGCTTGTCGGCCGGGCGGCAATCGCGCTGCTCCTCGCCTTGTCCGCGTTCGTTGGCGGAGACGCGCAGGCCCAGGACTATCCGGACCGCACGGTGAAGATCATCGTGCCGTTTCCGGCCGGAGGAACGGCGGACGCAGTGCCGCGGCTGGTCGCCGATTGGCTCTCGCGCAAATGGAGCCAGCCGGTTGTCATCGAGAACCGCACCGGGGCTGCGGGAAACATCGGCGCCGAGTACGCCTTTCGCGCGGCGCCCGACGGCTACACGCTGATGTCCTCGCCGCCGCCGCCGCTCGCGATCAATCAAAGCCTCTATCCAAAGCTCGGATTCGAGCCGGCGAAGTTCGAGCCGATCGCCGTGATGGCCCATGTGCCGAACGCGCTGATCGTCAACCCGAACACCATCAAGGCCGCGAGCGTAATCGAACTGATCGACTACATGCGCCAGAATCCCGAGAAGGTGACGGCCGCGACGCAGGGCGCAGGCTCGACTTCACACCTCACCGCAGAGCTGTTCCAGCTGATGGCCAAGGTGAAGCTGCGCCAAATTCC
Source organism: Xanthobacteraceae bacterium (assembly GCA_049698215.1). Taxonomy (GTDB): domain Bacteria; phylum Pseudomonadota; class Alphaproteobacteria; order Rhizobiales; family Xanthobacteraceae; genus PALSA-894. The sequence continues at coordinate 10,762 of JBAVXH010000119.1, forward strand.
CTATCGCGGCTCTGCCCCGGCGCTTCAGGGCCTGCTCGCCGGCGACGTCGACCTGATGTTCGACAATCTCGGCGTTTCGCTGCCGCTGGTCGAGGACGGCACGCTCAGGCTGCTCGCCGTGGCGTCCGCGCGGCGGATGCCGTCACTACCGGAAATGCCGACGCTCGCCGAGACCTTGCCGGGCTTTGAGGCTGTCGCATGGTATGCGATCGTGGCCCCGCCGAACACGCCGAAGGCGATTGTCTACAAGATCAATGCCGACGTGAACGAGGCGCTGCGCCAGCCCGAGATGCAGGACCGCCTCAGGAAACTGTCGGCGGAAGTTTTCGGCGGCACTCCGGAGCGCACGCGTCAGTACATTCAGGAAGAGATCGATCGCTGGGGCAAGGTGATCCACGCCGCGCAGGTCAAGCCGCAGTAGGGACGCGGGGCTGTGCCGCCCGCCGGTGTTCAAGCTCACGGCACCTGGGGCGGCGCCGGGCCGCTTGCCCGCCCAGATGACGGGCCGCGTTGGAACTGCTCCGGGTCAAACTGCAAAATACTCGCAGTGTGCAAATAAGTCTGCTTTCGGGGTGTCCGCGACCAAAAACCTCCAAGACATGGGATGTTGGGACCGGCTGTCGGCGTGTGGCAACCCTGCTACGACAAGCTCGCAGCCAACTACCTCGCATTCATCCAACGTAGGTAAATCCGACTAAGGCGAAGCACCTATTTTCCGTATTTCTCGAGCACCGCCAGGCAAGGCGGGCTGAGCTCGCGGCGCCGCGCCTGGAAACAACGCAGCACGGCGTCATCGTTGCTGATGATGTCCTTGCACAACCGCGCCGCGTCAGGCCGGCAATTGCGCTGATCTTCGGGCGTGCCGCGCGGTGTCAGGAACGGGGGCAACGGGAGCGGCGGATTGGTGCTGCCGGGAAGCTGGGCATGGCTTGGCGTGACCCAAGACATCATCAGGATCGCGAGCAGCACAAGCGAGCGGGTCATCATCATCCCTTTTGGCTTCGTCGACCTGCTTGCCCTACGGACCACTCGTGGCCGCCGTGTGGCGGTCCAATTGCTCAGGCCGCCGCGGATCCGGCGAGGTTGCGCGCCTGCGCGCCTTTCCAGGCGACGAACTTGTCTTCCATTTCGACATGGAGCCGCATCAGCCATTTCTCGGCTTCGCGCGCGCGGGCCTCGGCCTGAGCGGCGCGCTCCTCGAGCGCGCGGTTGCGCTCTTCCATCTGCTTGAGTTGCTCGAGCGCCCGAATAAGAAGTGTCTCGATGCGGTTCTCGGTTGCATTGATCGTGTCCGCCACCTGGCTCACCAGATCGAGCGCTGCCTGCCCTTTGCGCGACAGCTCGCCCTCGCGCAGCGCCGGATTCGGCGCCGGCTGCTCGCCGCGCCCCATGCGCAGGATGTTCTCCGCGCCCGAAAGGCTGCGCGGCCGGGTCGGCTGACGAAACGCGTCCATGTGAGTGCTCCAGGGAATCGAGGCGGGGACCGCCGCTTTTCACCGCCCAGCGTGCAAAAACATGGTTAACAAACGGTTCATTCCGGCGGATTTGGGAACTCCGGGTTGCGCTGAGGCGAAACCTGCCGCGCCAAATCACGAAGGGCGCGACGGCCGGTTGACCGCTATATGTTGCCCACCTCCCGGACCTCTCATGCTCCCTGCGATTCTCCCTTTCCTGTTCGCGATCTTCTGGGCTTCGTCCTACGCGGCGGCCAAGATCGGCCTTGCCGACATCAGCCCGTATCTCTTCGTCGCAATCCGGCTGAGCATTGCGGCGGTAGCGGCGATCCTGCTGGTGTTGGCGCTGCGACGGCCCTGGGGGCCGGTACAGCGCCGCTGGCTGCATCTCCTCATCGGAGGCGCCCTGGTGCACGGGCTGGCGCTCGCGACGGCACACAAAGCGCTGGTCAGCGTCGCCGCAACCCCCACCGCTCTCGTGCATGCGTTTCATCCGATCCTCACCGCGGCGCTTGCTGTCGTGCTGCTCGGCGACCGCTTCGCCTGGTGGCAATGGCTCGGCTTCGCGCTTGGCCTTGCCGGCGTCGTTCTCGGTGTGCCGCATGACGCGGACTACGGCATCATCGGGCTGCTCGCGCTCAGCCTGTTCGGTCTCTCGGGCGGGACGCTCTATCTCAAGAAGTTTGCCTCAGACGTCCCGCCCTTTGAGGCGACGGCAGTCCAACTCATCGGTGGCGCACTCCTGGCGATCCTGCTCGTTCTTTTTTTCGAGACGCCCCACATCCATCCCACCCCGAGCCTGATCGGCGCCATGGCGTGGAACGTGCTCGCGATGTCGATCGGCGGCATGGCGGTCTACAATTTCATGATGGACCGCTTCGGCGCCGCAAAGGCGGCGTCCGGCTTCTTCCTCGTGCCAGGCGCCTCCGCGCTGATCGCGTGGCTGCTCATCGACGAGCACTTGAAGCCGATCGCCCTGATCGGGCTTGTCGCCTCGACCATCGGTGTCGTTCTGGTGTGGTGGAAGCCGCGCGCGGCGTGGAATCTGCCGCCTTGACCGGTTCCTGAAACTTCGAGAAAAGTACCCACCCAGAAACATGTTAGTTGGGCGCCCTGCCCCGCAGGCAGGCGCTCCAAAATGACATGAACCCGGATCGGCAACGCCTTGGACTACAAGGCGAACCTGCTGTCCGGAGAACGCATTCACCAGGGAGGAAGATCATGAACAGACGCGAGTTTCTCGGAAGCACTGCCGCGATGGCGATGGCAACGACAGGCCTCGGCCTGAGTGACGCGCAGGCACAGGCCAAACTCGTTCTCAAGGCCACCGACGTGCATCCGCTCGGCTATCCGACCGTGGAGGCCGTCGTCCGCATGGGCCAGCGCCTCGAGAAGGCGACCAACGGGCGCGTCAGCATCCAGATGTTCCCGTCGATGCAGCTCGGGGGCGAGAAAGAGATGATCGAGCAGGCGCAGGTCGGCGCGCTGCAGATCGCGCGCATCAGCCTCGGCCCGATGGGTCCGCTGGTGCCCGAACTCAACGCCTTCAACCTGCCGTTCGTGTTCCGCGACGTCGACCACATGACCAAGGTCGTGAGCGGCCCGATCGGCGACGAGATGCTGAAGAAGCTCTCCGACCATCCGACCGCGAACCTGATCGGCCTGTGCTGGATGAACGGCGGCGTGCGTAACGTCTACAACAGCAAGAAGCCGATCAAGACGATGGACGACCTCAGGGGTCTCAAGATCCGCATGATGGGCAACCCGATCTTCGTCGACACAATGAACGCCATGGGCGGTAACGGCGTCGCGATGGGCTTCGACCAGCTCGTCAACGCGCTGCAGACCGGTGTCGTTGACGGCGCGGAGAACAACGAGCCGAGCTATGTCAGCGGTCAGCACTTTCGCTACGCCAAGTACTACTCAATGACGCAACACCTGATCATTCCGGAGATCCTCGTGTTCTCGAAGCGCACGTGGACCACGCTTTCCAAGGAAGACCAGGACCTGATCATGAAAGAGGCGAGGGCCGCCCAGAAGGAGCAGTGGACGCTCTGGGGCGACATGGAGAAGAAGTCGATCGACGACATGAAGGCGAACGGCGTCGAGATCGTCAAACTCGACAACACCGCGATGGCGGACGCCGTGAAGAAGGCGGTCTACGAAAAGCACGCCAAGCCGCTGATTCCGTTCATCGAGCGCGTTCAAGCTGTGAAGTGACGCGAGGCTGATCCGCGAGAGCCGGCGAGCCTGTCTTGCCGGCTCTCGCCGCGTTTGTTGCAGCGCGTTTTTTTGAAAAGTTGGGGGGATGAGATGAAGGCCCAGTATCTCCGGGCGATGGACGCGATCCATCAAGCCTGCCTGTTCGTGGCAGGCTGTTGTCTGGTCGTTATCGTCCTCATCATCCCTTACGGCGTGTTCTGCCGCTACGTGCTCAACAGCGCGGCGTCCTGGCCTGAGCCGGTTGCCGTGCTGTTGATGATCATCCTGTCGTTCCTGTCAGCCGTGGTTTGCTATCGCGAATATCTGCACATCGGCGTGGGCGTCCTACCCGCCTTCCTGGGCGAGCCCGCCAAGACCTGGCTCGGCTGGTTCCTCGAAGCCTGCATGCTCGCCACCAACCTGTTCATGCTGTGGTGGGGCATCAAGCTGGTGCACACGACCTGGTTCCAGGACATTCCCGAGTTTCCCGCAGTATCGGCCGGCATCGCCTATCTGCCGATCCCGATCGCTGGCGGCCTCACGACCCTGCTGGTGATAGAGCGGCTCATGACGCAGAAATTCTTCTCCGAACCTGACCCGGAAACCGTCAGTCAGCTCACCACGGAATAGTTCAGGAAGAAGGCTGGGGTCATGGACGTCTTCGTTCTGATTGGCACATTCACGATCGTATGCCTGATGGGTATGCCGGTCGCCTATGCGCTCGGCATCGCGGCAATCGCGGCGGCGCTCTGGATTGACCTGCCGCTCGAAGCCGTGATGCTCAAGGTGTCGGGCGGCATGAGCGGATTCTCGCTGCTCGCCATTCCCTTCTTCATCCTGGCCGGCGCCATTATGGCCGTGGGCGGCATGGCCGAGCGGCTGGTCAACCTCGCCAAGGTTTTCGTCGGCTTCATCCGCGGCGGCATGGCACTGGTGAACATTCTCGCCTCGACGATGTTCGGCTGCATCTCCGGCTCGTCGGTGGCGGACACCGCTGCGGTCGGCTCCGTGATGATCCCGCAGATGATCAAGAACGGCTACCCGCGCCTGTTCGCCGTCAACGTGACGATCTCGGGATCGCTGCAGCCGCTGCTCGTCCCGCCGTCGCACAACATGATCATCTATTCGATCGCGGCCGGCGGAACGATCTCGGTCGCGCATCTGTTCATGGGCGGAATCATCCCGGCATTACTGCTTGGGCTGTCGCTGATCATCCTGGTGCTGATCATCGCGTATCGGAACGACTATCCGAAGGGCGATGTGATCCCGCTGCGGCAGGCGCTCAAGATCGCGCTCGATGCCGTCTGGGGGATGGTCACGATCGGCATCATTCTGGGAGGCATCCTCAGCGGCGTGTTCACGCCGACGGAAGCCGGAGCGGTCGCCGTTGTCTACGCATTCTTCGTGACGATGTTCATCTATCGTGACGTGAAATGGAGCGAGTTGCCGAAGCTGATCGGACGCGTGGTGCGCACCATCGGCATGGTCATGATCATGATCGGCTTCTCGATCGCCTTCGGCTACATGATGGCGATCATGCAAATTCCCGCGAAGGCGACGCAATTCTTCATCGCCATCTCCAGCGACAAATATACCTTCCTGCTCTACATCAACATCCTGCTGCTGCTGCTCGGCACGTTCATGGACCTCGCGCCGATGCTCCTGATCTGCACGCCGATCTTCCTGCCGGTCATCAAGACGTTCGGCATCGATCCGGTGCATTTTGGCATCATCATGATCCTCAACCTCGGCATCGGCTTGCTGACGCCACCGGTCGGCCCCACGATGGTGGTCGGGTGCGCCATCGGACGCGTCAGCATGGAAGCGGTGTCACGCTCGATCCTCGTCTTCTACATCCCGATGGTGATCGTGCTGCTGTTGGTCACCTACATTCCGGCGCTATCGTTGTGGCTGCCGAGCGTGGTGCTCGGGAAATAGCGGGCGGCTCGTCGCCCCGCCCGAAACGAAAACGCCCGGCGCAAACGCCGGGCGTTGAATTCAGGGTCGTCGCCGCGATGGCGCGCGTTACGCGAGCGAGAGATTGCCCGCCGCCTGCTTGCCGCGCTCGGTCACGACCTCGTAGTTGACCTTCTGGCCTTCCATCAACGTGCGCATCCCGGCGCGCTCGACCGCGCTGATGTGCACGAACACGTCCTTCGACCCATCGGCCGGCTGGATGAATCCAAAACCCTTCTGCGAATTAAAGAACTTCACGGTACCTGTCGCCATTGCGGCTCTCCTTGCGTTGACTACGCCTGTAAACCCGGCGCACGCTCATCGCGCGCCGGACAAAGCATCCAAGTTTTGGGGAATGACTTGTGAGCGCCCAAAAATCGGGAGGCTAGCAAGGCAGGCCGAAAACCAAGGTTGCCGCGCGCTGTCTATCGAAAGGCCGACAGCGCGTCAAACTGCGAAGTGTCAGGCCGCCCGTTCAAGCTGGCTTTGCTTGGCGACGCGCTCGTGCGGCTCATTCGCGCTCTTGATGCGATACTGCTGCTCGTCGCCCTCGGTCGGAAGCACACGCACGACCTTGTAGACGCCGGTTGCGTCGCCGCGGCCGAGCAGCCCTGCGATGATGTGGACATTGTCGCCGATGCGGAACTTGTGAGCCAAGTGAGCCTCCGTGATAACGCAAACCGTTTCGGCGCCGCGGCGGCGACGCATGAACCCTTCGTCTTGTGGTCCATGTCCTTATAATAGCACGAAGAATCCGCCCGTGCGGACCAAAGTGAAATAAATCAAAGGAATTTGCCCCTAGCCACCGTAATCGTTAACGCCGGGATGGTCCAGGCTCACCGGTAGCGCGGTTCCTCGCCCCAGGGCAGCTCCGGCATGTCGGCCGAAACCGTATCGACGAACCGCGGCTGCCGCTTTTCCAGGAACGAGGCGATACCGTCCTTCACGTCCGCGCCGCGGCCGCGATGGAACATGGCGCGGCTGTCGATGCGGTGCGCCTCCATCGGGTGGGCGGCGCCGAGCATGCGCCACATCATCTGCCGGATCACCGCGACGGACACGGCGGAAGTCTTCTCGGAATAGCTCTTCGCGATCGCCCGCGCCGTGTCGATCAACTCGCCCGGCGCCACCACACGGCTGACGAGCCCGCCCTTGAGCGCTTCCTCGGCGCCGAACACGCGGCCCGAGTAACACCAGTCGAGCGCTTGCGCGATGCCGACGATGCGCGGCAGGAACCAGCTTGAGGCCGCCTCCGGCACGATCCCGCGCTGCGAGAAGACGAAGCCGAATCGCGCGTCGGTCGAGGCGACGCGCACGTCCATCGGCAGCTGCATCGTGACGCCGATGCCGACCGCCGGTCCGTTCACTGCGGCGATCACCGGCTTGCGGCAGTTGAAGATGCGCAGCGTGATGCGTCCGCCGCCGTCGCGCGCGTTTTCGTGGGAGAGGTCCGGCTTGCCGTCTGGCCCGTTCGGCACCTGCGGACGGTCGGGCCGCGCCTCGCGGTCGAACGTCTTGGCACCGGTCGAGAGGTCCGCGCCGGCACAGAACGCCCTCCCCGCGCCTGTGACAATGATAGCGCGCACCGTGTCATCCACGTCCGCCGCGTCGAGCGCGGCGATCAGGTCGTGGATCATCTGCGTGTTGAGTACATTCAACTTGTCCGGCCGGTTGATCGTGATGGTGAAGATGGTTTCGGAGATATCGGTGAGGATGGTTTCGTAGGGCATTGCTGTTCCTATTTGCGCGCCGGCGCGAAGGCCTGGTTCGCGTAGGGGTTTCCGGCCGGGCGCTGGATCCTGATGAATTCCTTTTTCGACGCCTGATGGCAGGCATTGCACGACGCGGTCAACCGATCGAAAGCGGAGAAAACATTCTTCTTGTTCTTGGCTTCGATCGCCTTGGCGAGTTCGGCCACTTCCTTGGCGACAACTGTCTCGGCCATCGCGCCGGTCGGGACATCATCTTTCGTCGGGTAATACTTGGTGATGTCCTCATATCCTTCCTTCAGCTCGTCGAGCTCATAATCCGCCAGCGCCCAGTTGCCGGATTGCACCGCGAACCACAGCTTCAGGTGCCGCATCTGCTGCAATGTCATGATTTCGCCGAGCCCCGGCTTGAATGGCTCGCTCTGTTGCGCGTGAGCGGCGAGCGGCAAGAGCAGAAGCGCGGCAGCGATGGCGATGCGGATCATGTGAACCTCCAAGGCGCGCCCCTCGCCGAAGCTACCTCGAATTGCGCGCCTTGTGCGACACGTCTTGGTGACGATCGTCACGCCGTCGCCGAGATCAGCCACGCCCGCGTCGGCAGCACGATTGCTCCATCGCGCAGATGAGATTGCAGCGCCAGCGCCACATGCTCGCGCACGGCAGGTAGCGCCGCGCCCTGCCCGCGCAAGAGCGTCGCCATGCGCACCGTGCCGGTCTCGAAGATCGCGACGAGATCGGCGTCAGGCGGCAGCAGCCAGTCGTATGCCAGCAGCCTGCTTGTCAGCGTCCGCGCATCGAAGCCCGCTTCGATCATGAGTCGCGAGAAGTTTTCTCGGGTGGCGGCCGAGTCGTTACCGGCCGGCATCGGGACATCGAGGCGGCCGCAGGCCTTCACGGCGTCGAAGATAATGCGCCAAGCGGTGTTGTCTTGCGGATCGGCCCAGACCGTGAAGGCGAACGTGCCGCCTCCCTTGAGCACGCGCTGCGCTTCGGCAATGGCACGCTCCGGACGCTCCACATGATGGATGCCGAAATTGGCGATCGCGGCATCGAAGCTCGCGTCGGCAAACGGCAAAGCCTCGGCATCGCCCACATGAAATTCGATTGCCGGATGGAGACTCTTCGCCATCGCCAGCATGGTGGACGAGAAGTCCACCCCGGTCACCCGCGCGCCGGCATCGGCTGCCGCTTGCGCCGCAACGCCGGTCCCGCAAGCGATGTCGAGCAGGCGCATGCCCGGCTTTGCGCCCACCGCGTACACCAGCGCGGGAACAAACAGCCCCGTCGCGCCCGCGAAACCGTCGTATGCCGACGCCGCGCTCTGCCATCCGGCCAGCTCGAAATCGCGCAGCGCGCCCATCCCGTGCTCCCGCTCAAATCCTGCGGCTGTCATAGGCCCAGTGCAACAGCGCCTGGCGCCGACGGCGCCGGCCGCGGGATTGCCGCGAAGACCGTGAGACTCACACATCCCGCGGCTTCGGGCCCGCGAACCCGAGCAGCCCGCCGGGCCGTAGCACGAACACCACGATCAACAGCGAGAACACCACGATATCGCGCGCCGTGATCTCGAAATAGGCCGACCACATCGCCTCGATGAGCGCAACGCAGATGCCGCCGAGAAACGCCCCCGGCACCGAGCCGATGCCTCCGACCACCGCGGCCACCAGCGCTTTCAACCCAAGCATCGCGCCCATCGAAAACGAGATGTTGCCGTAGTAGGCCGCCACGATCCAACCGGAGAGGCCCGCCAGCAGTCCTGCCAGCAGGAAGGTCGAGGCGAGGAGCTGCCGCCCGTCGACGCCGAACAGCGCGGCCGTGCCGGGATCGTCGGCGAAGGCGCGCCAGGCGCGTCCGAAGCGGGTGCGGCCGAGCAGAAGGAGAACGCCGCCCGCCGCCACGAGGCCGAGACACGCCACCACGATCTGCATCGGCGTCACCGTCACGATGAAATCCTGCGCGCGCGCGAGCGCAATCGGCTGGTTGAACGTCGGCGGCGTCCAGCGCTCGCGTGCGCCCTGTGAGATGCGCAGGAACTCCTGCACGGACAGTGCGACTGCGGCCGTCGCAATCAGGATCGGCTGCCCGAGGCGGTGGCGCGCGTGCAGCGGCGCGATGACCAGGCGGCCAACCAGCACGCTCCACCCTGCCGAAATCGCCGCCGCGAGCACGAACGCAATCGCGAGGCCCGTGATGGCATCGCCGATCCCGAGGGCGATGGCCGCCGCGACCCCGCCGATCGCCCCATAGGCGCCGAGCACCGCGATCTCGCCAAACGCCAAGTTGATGCGCCCGACCAGCCCGTAGATCAGCGAATAGGCGGTGGCGAGCAACGCATAGACAGCGGCAAGCGCGGTCGCATTGACGAACTGCTGCAGCGCATAGGCCGCCGTAACGGAGAGTTGTGGTAGCCGGTCGGGCGCCGGGGGCGTGGTCCCCTCGCGCTCCGCCTCGCTCAGCCAGAAACGCTTCAGATAGAGGAGCCTGGCCTCTCCGAGCGCCCCCTCGTCGGTCTCGACCGCTATCAGATCGAGGCGGTCGCGCTCGAATGTCGTGCCGCCAAAGCCGCAGGCGGCGAAGTGGGGCTTGCTGGCCGTGCCCGGCTCGCGCGCCGCATAGTCGATGCGCACCCCCGAGCGGCCGACCGATGCGGGGCCAACCCGAATTTCGCGGATCTCTGCGCCCTCCGCATGGAGCACCGGCAGGATCAGGCGGCAGAGCCGCAGCTGCTCTGAATCGGTCACCCGGCCGCACGCGGCAAGCGGCAGCAACAGCAGCAGCAGCAGCAGCAGCAGCAAGCGCATGGCGTGACGATACGCGAACCGCCTCCCGCCGTCGCCGGCCCCGTCTGCCCCCCCTTGCGGCCTGCGTTTTCTCGCCGCATTTTTTGCGCAGCGTGAGGTGATGAGCATGCCCGGAAACGACCCGAAGCGGATCGGCCTTGGCGTCGACGTGAAGCCGCACGCCTACGATCCGGCGACCCAGCCGGAACTGTTCGAGGGCGTGCTGGCGCGCCGCGTGGTGGCACTCCTGATCGACGTGATCATTATCGCCATGCCGCTCGTCCTGCTCGCCGCCTTCATGGCGGTTTTCACCGTGTTCACGCTCGGTCTCGGCGCCTTCATCTTCCTCCTCTACGGTCCGATCGCGACCATCTGGGCGCTCGTCTACTACGGCCTGACGTTCGGGAGCGCCGCCTCGGCCACCATCGGGATGCGCCTGGTCGATCTCGAAATGCGCACCTGGTACGGCGCGCCCTGCTACTTCGTGCTCGGCGCGGTGCACGCCATCGGCTACTGGCTCAGCGTCACGTTCCTGACACCGCTGATCCTGCTTGTGGCGCTGTTCAACGATCGGAGAAGGCTCCTGCACGACATGCTGGTCGGCACCATCGTCATCAACAACGCGGCGCGCGCGAGCGCGCTGCGCAACGCCCCGTTTGGCGGGCGGCCGTGAGCAATTGATGCTAAAGATGCTGGGACGCAGTAGATTCGTGGCATGACGGCACACTCACGCGATACGCCGCAGTTCTACCTGACCGCGCCCTCGCCCTGCCCGTATCTGCCGGGCAAGGAGGAGCGCAAGGTCTTCACTCACCTCGTCGGCGACCGCGCGAGCGACCTCAACGACCTGCTCACCCATGGCGGCTTCCGCCGCAGCCAGTCGATCGCGTACCGGCCGGCGTGCGAAGCGTGCCGCGCCTGCGTTTCGGTGCGGGTGATCGTCGACCAGTTCCGGCCGACGCGCAGCATGCGGCGCGTCCGGGAGGGCAATGCCGACCTGATCGGCGAGATGCGCGTACCGGTTCCGACCTCCGAGCAGTACTCGGTGTTCCGCGCCTACCTCGACGACCGCCACTTCGACGGCGGCATGGCCGACATGACCGTGCTCGACTACGCCATGATGGTCGAGGACAGCCATGTCGAGACCAAGCTGGTCGAATATCGCGTGCAGGGCCCGGACAGCCGGATCAACGGACGCGGCGCCGGCGCGCTGCTCGGCGTCGCGCTCACAGATGTGCTGAGCGACGGGCTCTCGATGGTCTATTCGTTCTACGACCCGGAATACCGGCAGCGGTCGGTCGGCACCTACATGATCCTCGACCACATCGCGCGCGCGCGCCGCATGGGCCTCGCCTACGTCTATCTCGGCTACTGGGTGCGGGAGTCGCGCAAGATGGACTACAAGGGCCGCTTCCTGCCGCAGGAGCGCCTGCTCGCGGACGGCTGGACGCGGTTCGAGACTTGAGCTGCGCTCGCGGCAGCCGACCGCGCCTCGTCTAGTGATGATTGACGTAGCTCACGCACTGACCCTGATTGCGGAACGGCTGGTTGTTGGCATCGACATAGTTTGCGTAGCCGCCGTTCCGGCACTGGTCCTTGTTGGTCGGATGACGGTTCGCGGCCGCGGTCCACTTGCTCAGCCGGCCCAAACCAATGGGGAAGAAATCCCCCACGAATTCCTCGCCCGTGGAAGCAATCGCGATGTCTTCCGGCTCCCGGAATGTCGTGCTGTCTCCCCACGCGCCCTGGAACACGCCGTTGACGTCGAATATCTGGATTCGGTTGTTCGGATAGGAGTCCGCGACGTAGAGAAGCCCATTGCTATAGCGGATACCCAGGCAGCCGTATAAGGCGCATTGGCCGTTACCGGAACCCTGCGAGCCCCACGACGCCAGATAATTTCCGTTGAGGTCGAATTTCTGAATGCGGAAATTCTGGGTATCGGAGACGAAGACGCTGGTACCGTCCGTCGTGACCCCGCCGGTCGATTGGAACAGATTGAATTGCCCCGCGCCGCTGCCGGTCTGACCGGGAAAGCAGACGGCGTCCAGCGCCGTGCAGATTTCGAACTGCGCGGCACCGGTCTTGACACCCCAACCCCACATCCGTTCGAAGTTGCCGCTGAGATCGAACTTTTGCACGCGCTCGAATCCGAGACCGTCGACGACGTAGATTTTCCCCGTCGCCTGATCGACATCGATCGCCGTGATGGTCCCGGAGAATTGCGCCTTGCTGGTGCCGCCGCTGCCGAACTGGAAAACCAGATTGCCGAAGGCATCGAGAACCTTGATGCGATTATTCACCCGATCCGCCACGATGATCCGGTCATTGAGGATGTTGGTATTCCCGGCTCCTCCGCGATAGACCGCGATCCCGGTGGTGCTTGCGCCGAACTGATTGGCCGCGCTGCCGGCGCCCCCGCCATTACCGGTGCCGGTGTAGGGAAGCTGCGTGAGCGTGGCGTCGAACTTTTGCACCTGCGCGCCATCCGACAGCAGCACATACAGATTGTCGCCGGTGCCCATCGCCACCGTCACCCCGTGTCCTTCCGGCGGGACGATGGCCCGGTCGGCAATGAACGTCGGCGTGGTGATTGCGCTCACCGCCGACGCGGGACGCTGGCTGGTCGGCAGGATCGCGATTGCACTTATGGTTGCTGCGCCGGCCAGCAGGAAGCCGCGTACGGGTCTGGTGATGTTCACGGTTGTGACCTATGAGGATTGGGCGGGAGGCGGGACGGAGGCGAAAACGCCGGCAGGCACCGGACGTTAGGTAAGCTGCCCAATTCCCGCGTGTCGAACAAGCCGTCGACAACCACTTGTCCTCAGAATTCGGCTTGTGGATGTGGCGCAGGACACGCGCCACGCCGTCGATATTCGTTCTACGATCCGGAGGACGCGGTTCGAGAGCTGAAGGCTCAGGGACAGAAGATTGGCGTCAGCTTGATGACGGCCGCGGCTGCGCAGAGCCCGCCGCGCGCCACCTGATGGCCTTCAGCCGTGGAATAGACAGCAAGCAGCATGCCGCCGACGCCGCCGGACAAATACCAGAGCAGATTGCGTAGGCTGTAATAGTCCCAGAAGCCCGCATCGTCGTAACGGTGACCGAGCACGTAATTCTCGACCGTGTGCTCGGTCAGCGCGATGTTGAGCATCGGCGAGTCCTTGTCGAGAATGTCCGGATAGGGGTCGGCGTTGGACTTCCACCAATGCCCGGCAAAGCCGAGCACAAGTCCGATCATCGCCCAGCAGACAAATTCACCGACCGCCATCAGCATGGCCAACCCGCGCGCCGTAGCGCGCGGATGTTGCCTCGGCCTGCCCTAAGGCCCGGTAAAGCAGCGCGGTTAGCGGGATTTAACCCGGAATCAGGTCGTACAAGAGCTTGATGTTCAGCACGATCAGGATCGCGGCGGTGAGCGCGGCGAGCCAGGTGACCCAGCGCGGCGCGACCAATTCGCCCATCTTGGCGCGGCTCGCCGTGAACATCACCAGCGGCACGATGGCGAACGGCAGCGCGAGCCCGAGGATCACCTGACTGAGGATCAAGAGCTTCGCGGTCCCGGATTCGCCGAACCAGATCGTCACGGCGGCGGCCGGGATGATGGCGATCGAGCGCGTCACCAGCCGCCGTGCCCAGGGCGGCAGGCGGATGTCGATGAAGCCTTCCATGACGATCTGACCGGCGAGCGTTGCCGTCACGGTCGAGTTGAGGCCGCAGCACAGCAGTGCGATGCCGAACAACGTCGGCGCCCAGGCGGAGCCGAGCAGCGGCGCGATCAGTTTGTGCACCTCGCCGAGCTCGGAGACTTCCGTCTGGCCGATCTTGTTGAAGGTCGCGGCGGCCAGAATCAGGATCGACGCGTTGATCAGCAGCGCGAAGCACAGCGCGATCGTGGAATCGATCGTCGCGAGCTTGATCGCCTCGCGCTTGTCCTCGACCGACTCGCCGAACCGCCGCGTCTGCACCACGCCCGAATGGAGGAACAGATTGTGCGGCATCACGGTCGCGCCGATGATGCCGATGGCAAGATACAGCATGTCGGGATTTTTCACGATCTCGACCGTCGGCGCGAAGCCGACGATCACGGCGCGCCAGTCCGGATTGGCCATCGCGATCTGGATGGCGAAGCACACCGCGATGACGCCGAGCAAGGTGACGATCAGGGCCTCGATCCAGCGGAAACCGATATTCTGCAGCCACAGGATCAGAAATACGTCGAGCGCCGTAATGATCACGCCAAGCTCGAGCGGAATGCCGAACAACAGATTGAGCCCGATGGCAGTGCCGATGACTTCGGCAAGGTCGGTCGCGCAGATCGCGATCTCGCTCACGACCCAGAGCGGCCACGAGGCCCAGCGCGGGAATGCATCGCGGCAGGCCTGCGCGAGGTCGCGCCCTGCCGCGATGCCGAGCCGCGCGCACAGTGCCTGCAGCAGGATCGCCATCAGGTTGGAGAGCAGCGCGACGGTGAGCAGCGCGTAGCCGAACTTGGAGCCGCCCGCGAGCGAGGTCGCCCAGTTGCCCGGGTCCATGTAGCCGACGGCAACGAGGTATCCGGGGCCGAGGAACGCAACGAGCTTGTGCCAGAAGGAGCCGGTCGGACGCGTGCGGATCGAGCCGAAGACTTCCGAGAGTGACGGAGTACCGCGCGGTCTGTTCCAGCCCGATTGTTTCAGGCCGCCTTCGATCGATTCGACCGCCATTTGCACACGCACTCCGCCAATTTCCGGAGCTGCACTATAGCTTGTTGCGAATAATTTGCAATTGCACAAATGACGAATGGGAACCCGGTTGCCGGGTTCCATATGTTCCCATAACCTACCTTGGTAGGGGAGCAAATCCGGACAACGTGCTGAGTTTGAAGGTCAAGCTTCACGACGCGGGGTTTGACGCTGGCCTGTCGTTTGCGCCGGTACTCGCATACGCCGGGCTACGCTCCGAATGGGGACGATCACATGGCTGCATCAGCGTTGCCGAAGGGCATTACGGTTTCGTTCTCGAACACGCCGCAGGCCAAGGACGACTTCTTCACGGCGGCGCAGACCCAACTCACGGAAGACAATCCGGGCACCGTCCTCCTGGATGTGATGGCCAATGATCTGGGCGGCAACGCGAAGTCGCTTTACTCGCTCGACGACGGCGCCAACAGCGGAGGACCAAATGGCGATCTGCTGGCGCAGGATACCATCGGCGCGGCGAACCTCAGCGCGCACGGCGCGACCATCAAGATTACGGCCTACGGGAAGGTCTCTTACGATGCTTCGACTCTGAATGCCGCTTTCAAAAACAGCGTCCAGGCCCTGTCCGACGGCGACTTCGCAACGGACACGTTCACCTACGCGATCCGGCTCGGCAACGGGGCGTTGAGCTGGGCCACCGCCACCGTGCAAGTCGCAGGCGTGAATGACGCGCCGGTCGCGGCCAACATTTCGGCGGACGCAAACGAGGACACCGGCAACCCGGTGACGCTGACGGCGTCGTACACCGATGCGGACGCGCACGACACCCACACGATCGGCATCAATACGGCCGGGACAAAGGGCTCGGTGGTCGACAACGGGAACGGCACGTTCAGCTACGACCCGAACGGAAAGTTCGAGTCATTGTCGGCGGGCGAGACAGCCACCGACACATTCACCTATACGGTAACCGACAACCACGGCGTCGGATCGACCAAGACCGCGACGGTGACGATCCAAGGCGAGAACGATGCGCCCGAACTGCAGGCGGCAGTCGGCTCCGAGCCGGTGTTCGGCAACGATAGCCTCTCGCTGTCTGCGACGATGGCGTTTTCCGACATCGATCTGAGCGACACACACAGCGTCACATTCACCGCCCTCGGCACCGGCTATGTCGGCGACTTCACGCCAACAATCGCAACGGATTCAATCGGTGCGGGTCAGGGCTCCGTTGCACTGACCTATCACTTGACGAAGCAGCAGGTTGAGGCGGCCGGCGGATTCCCGGACGTTCAGCAATATCGTGTCACCATCGACGATCACCACGGCGGAACCAGCAGCCAGATCGTGTCGATTCCGCTCGGCGAGATCCTGAACGGCGTGGGCGGCGGTGACGATGGCGGAGGCCCTACAACGCAGCCGCCGGTCTTCATCAACACCTCTCCCCCCAATCCTTTTACCGCCGGCCATAACCTGGGCCAGATCACCGACAATCCCTTTACGTTGCACCCATCCTTCATTCCGCCCGGCGGCTTTGTCACCGATCCGACCAACCTCTTCACCCAGGGCATCCTG
The DNA here is from genome assembly GCA_049698215.1 of Xanthobacteraceae bacterium. Classification (GTDB taxonomy): domain Bacteria; phylum Pseudomonadota; class Alphaproteobacteria; order Rhizobiales; family Xanthobacteraceae; genus PALSA-894. The sequence continues at coordinate 27,120 of JBAVXH010000119.1, forward strand.
ACGTTCTCGGACCCCGACGGCGGCAATCATCACGCTACCTTCGACCTCAGTCATGCGACGGTCGCGGGATATTCGGTCGGCGGCGTACCCAAACCCGTTTCACAAGCTCCGATCAGTGCGTCCGCCGGCACGTGGCAGGTCAACGTGCAGGAACCCAATCACGTGTCCTGGATCTACACCCTGAACGAGTCCGTGATCCGCTTCCTGTCGCAGGGCGAAAACGAAACCATTCTCGTGCCGGTCACCGTTATCGAGGATGGGGTCGGACAATCCACGGCCAATGTAAGGATCGATCTGGTCGGCACCGACGAACCGACCTCGTTGCTGGCGCCCAACACCGTGCTCACCGCCAGCACCAACATCGCGCCATTACTTCAGCCGATCGACCTCGCGACGCACGTTCAGACGCAGAATTTCTCGATCAACGAAGATCCTCTCGTCACCGGTAGCACAAGTCATCACACGATCAGCGGCACCATTTCGTTCGTCGATCCGGACCACCTCGATGTTCCGGTCGTGACCATGACCGTGGCGGACATGACTCATAGTCTCGATCTGAACCCGGGAGATGGGCCCTTCAACGCCGCCGTGCAGCCGCTCATGGCCGGATTCAGTTACACGGTCGAGTCGTTCGGCAACTACGGCATGATCCACTGGACCTACGATGTGCAGGACAGCGCGCTGGATTTCCTCGCGCAGGCCACCATCGGTACTCCGGACAACGCAGTGCAAGGTACCGTTCAAACCGCCTCGGCCACTTTCAACATCGGCGCGACCCCTGGAGGTCCGGGCGGAGGCGGATCGTTATCAACGGTCAACGTGAACCTGCACGGCGCGAACGACGCGGTCGTCATCCCCGGAAGCCAGGGCGCCGCCCTGAGCGTCGCACTGCACGGCAGCACGTCCGGCAGCTTCACCACCACCGATCCGGATTTCTATCCGGACAGCCACTCTGTCCAGTTCGTGGCGCATAATGCGGGCACGCACGGGTTCATGTTTGGCGGGACACCCGTCGAGACTGGCGTAGGCGCGAACGAGCCAATTAGCTGGAGCTACATCGCAGATTTCGGCCCCGGCACGCTGGTCGCAGGCCAGCACGACGTCTGGGACGTCGTCGTCACGGACCATTCCGGCTCCGTGGCAACCTACACGCTCGACTTTCACATCGTCTGATCGCGCAGGAAGCCTCAGCGGAACTTGTTGCTGCGCGGGAAACCCTTCGGGGCCAGCCGGCCGGCATCGGCCCGGTTGCCGCGCCAATCCGAAAGCTCCTTCAGGGTGAGCGAGAAGGCGCGCCCTGCCCCGTCGGTCCAGGTGAGGCCATCGGCGCCCTTGAAGGTCTTCACGTCGGAGAGCCCGCCGTCCTTGTAGCGCTGCAGGCGCACGCCGGAGCCGCGGGTCATCTCGGGCAACTGCTCGACGGGGAAGATCACCATCTTGCGGTTCTCGCCGATGCTCGCGACCAGCTCGCCTTCGAGCAGCGCGACTGCGCGCGCCTCATCCGGCGCTTTCACGTTGAGCACCTGCTTGCCCTTGCGCGTCGTGCCGAGGCACTCGTCCTCGGGCACGACGAAGCCCCTCCCCTGATGGCTCGCCACGATGAACTTGCGGCCGCCCTGGTAGGGAAACATCGTGACGATGTCGCCTTCCTGCTCGAGATCGATGAACAGCCGCACCGGCTCGCCATGCCCGCGACCGCCGGGAAGCTTCGAGCCTTCCAGCGTGTAGAAGCGGCCGTTGGTACCAAGCATCAAAAACTTCGATGTCGTCTCGGCGAAGAACGCGAGCTTGAGCTTGTCGTCCTGCTTGAACGCGATGCTTGAGAGATCCTCGACGTGGCCGCGCAGCGCGCGCACCCAGCCCTTGTCGGAGAGCACGACGGTGACCGGCTCGCGCACGACCATCGCCTCTTCGATCGCCGCTTCATCGTGCTCCGGCGCCTCGGCAAAATCGGTGCGGCGCTTGCCGAGCGGCGTCTTCTTTCCGAATTTTTCGCGCAGCTCCTTGATCTGCGCCGCGATCGTCTCCCACTGCTTCTTCTCGGATTTGAGCAGTTCCTCAATCGACTTCTTCTCGGCGCGGAGCTCCTTGTCCTCCTTGCGGATCTCCATTTCCTCGAGCTTGCGCAAATTGCGCAGCCGCATGTTGAGGATCGCGTCGGCCTGGACGTCGCTGAGCTTGAACGCCTTGATCAGCACCGGCTTCGGCTCGTCCTCGTTGCGGATGATCTTGATGACGCGATCGAGGTTGAGATAGGCGATCAGGTAGCCGCCGAGCACTTCCAGCCGGTTGCCGATCTGCTTCAGCCGGAAATTCGAGCGCCGCACCAGCACGTCGCGGCGATGGTCGAGCCATTCGCGCAAGGCCTCGGCAAGGCCGATGACCTTCGGCACCTTGCCCTTGACCAGCACGTTCATGTTGAGCGGGATGCGGCTCTCGAGCTCGGTGAGCTTGAACAGGCTCTCCATCATCAGCGCCGGGTCGACCGTGCGGGCGCGCGGCTCGATCACGAGGCGGATGTCTTCGGCGGATTCATCGCGCACATCGGCGACGAGCGGCAGCTTCTTCTCGTTGATCAGCTCGGCGATGCGCTCGACCAGACGGGATTTCTGCACCAGCCAGGGGATTTCGGTAACCACCACCAGATAGGTGCCGCGCCCGGTCTCCTCCTGGCTCCAGCGGGCGCGCACGCGGAACGAGCCGCGGCCCGTCGCGTAGGCTTCCGCAATCTCGTTGCGCGGATCGACAACCACGCCGCCGGTCGGAAAGTCCGGCCCCGGCACGAACTTCAGCAGCGTCTTCGAGCGCGCGCTCGGATTGTCGATCAGGAACAGCGCCGCCTCGCACAGCTCGGCCGCATTGTGCGGCGGGATCGAGGTCGCCATGCCGACCGCAATGCCCTGCGAGCCATTCGCGAGCAGATTCGGAAACGCGGCGGGCAGAACTGTCGGCTCTTCCGAGGTGCCGTCGTAGCTCGGGCGGAAATCGACCGCGTCCTCGTCGATGCCGTCGAGGAGGAGCCGCGCGACCTCGGTCAGGCGCGCTTCGGTGTAGCGCATGGCGGCCGGGTTATCGCCGTCGATATTGCCGAAATTGCCTTGCCCGTCGACCAGCGGGAAGCGTGAGGAGAAATCCTGCGCGAGGCGCACCAGCGCGTCGTAGATCGCCTGGTCGCCGTGCGGATGGAAATTGCCCATCACGTCGCCGACGATCTTGGCGGATTTCTTTAGTGCCGTGCCGGGATCGAGCCGCAGGAGCCGCATGCCATAGAGGATGCGGCGGTGAACCGGTTTGAGCCCGTCGCGCGCGTCGGGGAGCGCGCGGTGCATGATGGTCGAGAGCGCGTAGGCGAGGTAGCGCTCCTCGAGCGCCTCCCGCAGCGGAATCTCATGGACCGCGCTGGGGTCTGGCGGAATCAGTTCTTTGCCCATGTGTGACGGAGTACTGCGCGCCGATCCGATGAACAAGGGATGAACGAGTCGGCCACGATCCCTACGTAATTACCGATTTAACTTTGCGCATCGCAGGCCGGCATCGAAGATGCCGTGTCTGCAATCGATCGAACGGCCGATGAGGCTGGAGCGGAAACGAAGCGGTCGCCCGGACGTCAATTCGCGTCGCTAGGGAACCTCTTCGGAAACGCTGCAGCCAGTGGAGAGTGGGAATGAACGGGGTCGCCCATAGGACCCGTCCGGTCGCGGACCAACCTAGG
>JBAVXH010000120.1:0-6589 GCA_049698215.1 Xanthobacteraceae bacterium
GCCGATATTGCGCCCGGGTGATTTCAGTCCACGACATTGTGTCCTCCATCGAATCTTCGCAAATCCGACGGAATCACAAAGGGCTGGAATCACCTCACTCTTTTTCGGCCAGGCTCTCAGGATGAGGGCTTGCGACCGTAATCCAGCCCCTCGCGCTGCTTCGGCGGATGCGCGCGCAAGGCCTCCTCGTTCGGCGCGATACCCCAGCCGGGCGTATCGGGCATCACGAGGTGCCCCTTTTCGATCTTCGGCGGCACGTCGAACAACTCGTCGTCCCAGGCGAGCCGATCGATATCGATCTCCATGATGCGCAGGTTCGGCACCGCGGCGGCGAAATGCGCGTTCATCATGGTGCAGAGGTGGCCGTAGAAATTATGCGGCGCGACGTTGACTTCATGCGCTTCCGCAACGCCTGCGATCTTCATCGATTGCCATACGCCGTTCCACGGCGTGTCGACGATCGCGACATCCATCGCCTGCTCACGGAAGTAGGGGAGAAACTCGCGCAGGCCCAACAGCGTCTCGCAGGACGAGATCGGATGCGGGCTTTGGCGGCGGATGTAGCCGAGCGCCTCCGGCGAATAGCTGTCGATCTCGACCCAGAACATGTCGATGTCGGCAATGTCGCGCAGGATCTTCAGATAGCCTTCGGTCTTGGCGTTGAAGTTGAGATCGAGGAGCAGGCCGAGATCGGGGCCAAGCCCGTCGCGTAGCGCCTCGAGGTGCATGTGCAGATTGCGCAGCACGGTGCCGTCGATGTTGAGCTCGGGGTAGTACGGCGAGCCGAAGCCCGGCCGCCAGCCGCGCGGGTTCTTGCCATCCTCGTAGATGAAGATGTTGGTCTTGGCGGCGAGAAAGCCCTTCTCGCGCACCTCGCGGCCGATCGCCCTCACGCCGTCGAGGTCCTTGATCTCGGGCTTGTAGTACGTGGCGTGATTGATGCGCCAGGTGGCGCAGTGCGACCAGTAGAGCGGAATGCGGTCGCGCAGCTTGCCGCCGAGTAGCGCATAGACCGGCACGCCGAGCGCCTTTGCCTTGGCGTCGAGCAGCGCGTTCTCGATCGCGGCGATCGCCTGCGCGACCACGCCGCCGGCGGCGGGCCGCGTCGCGGCGTAAAGCTCCGCATAGATACGCTCGTGATCGCTGACCGTTTGCCCGATCACCTTGGCGGCGAGCTTCGCGATGATCGCGCCGATGCCGGGCGAGCCGAAGTCCTCGGAAAATTCGCTCCAGCCCACGATACCGTCGGAGGTCGTGAGCTTGACGAAATGATAATTGCGCCAGCCGGCATCGCAGGCGAGCGTCTCGATGCGGCTTACTTTCACAGATCACCCCGTTCGCGCTGTCGCGGGCCGTCATACGACGACGAACGGGGTCAGGCCCGCAAGCCTCAACACATCGTGTTGGACGACATCAGGGCCGAGCGGTCGGCGCCGAGCCCGGCCATCGCGCGGCTCGTGTAGCGCGTGCGGGAAAGCCGACGGTCCTCGGCGAAGATCTGCACCGGGCTGATGCTGACGATGTCGGAATTGCCCGTGCGGGCCGCGTAGCGGAAGGCACCGCTGCAGGACTTCAGAGCGATAGTGATCGGGCTGAGCAGGGCGCCGGCTTCGTTGATATTGGCAAGCCCTTGCGATTGCAGCGGAATCACCGCCACGAGCGCCAAAAGGGACAAACGACACCAGCGCGGAAACATGCTCGCCTCCTGCCGAAGCGATGTGCCTCCGTTCCGTCCGGTTGACGCCCTTCGCGGATCAGTTGCCCGGCGCCCGATAACCCTTGTCGATGCGGGCCGGTTCAGCCGGGCCGATCCGCCGCGAATTCCAAGGGTCACACCGGCTGGTTAACGAGTTCTTACCGAGCGGTTGTGCGGCGCGCCGAAACAAGGGCTTGGCGGGGTCGGAATCGGCGGATTCGGCTGTTGTTTTTCGGCTTTCGCTCTGCCATAAACCCGCCCTTCCGCCGCCCGGCTAAAGGGCTGCCGTGGCGGCGGTTTTGTGCTCACGCACATCGCTCGATGTCGAGCTTATGCCGGTTGACCGGGCTTTTGGCTCGCGTTCCGGCCCAAACAGGAGAGCCAAATGCCCAAACTGAAGACCAAGTCGGGCGCTAAAAAGCGCTTCAAGGTCACCGGCACCGGCAAGGTGATGTATGCCTCGGCGGGCAAGCGCCACGGCATGATCAAGCGGACCAAGAAGCAGATCCGCCAGCTGCGCGGCACCGGCGTGATGTTCAAGACCGACGGCGAGCGCGTGAAGAAGTACTGGCTTCCGAACGCCTAGAATCCGCCGACCGTTCGCTCAACCGACATCACAGGAGTTCAATCATGGCCCGCGTCAAACGGGGCGTTACGTCCCACGCCAAGCACAAGAAAGTCCTCAAAGCCGCCAAGGGCTATTACGGCCGGCGCAAGAACACGATCCGCATCGCCAAGCAGGCGGTGGAGAAGGCCAACCAATACGCCTTCCGCGACCGCAAGCGGCGCAAGCGCACCTTCCGCGCGCTCTGGATCCAGCGCCTCAACGCCGCGGTGCGGCCCTTCGGGCTCACCTACAGCCGGTTTATCGACGGGCTCGCCAAGTCCGGCATCACGGTCGACCGCAAGGTGCTGTCCGATCTCGCGATCAGCGAGCCGGCCGCCTTCCAGGCGATCGTCGAGAAGGCCAAGGCCGCGCTGCCGCAGGCGGCGTGATTTCTTCCGGACCGCTCCGGCACATTTCGGGTTCGAGGCGGTCCGTCTCTCCGCGAGGATGAGATGATCGACCCCGCCTATGTGCAGCGCATGGCGCGCTACAATCGCTGGCAGAACGCCAATCTCTACGGCGTCGCCGACACGCTCTCCGACGAGGAGCGGCGGCGCGAGCGCGGGGCGTTCTTCGGCTCGATCCACAAGACGTTGAGCCACCTACTCTGGGCGGATCTGGTCTGGATGAGCCGCTTCACGCCGGACTTGCAGCGGCCGGATGCGGGCATCCCGGAGTCCGTGGCGCTCTATCCCGACTGGGAAGACCTGAAGCAGAAGCGCGTGGCGTTCGACGCCACGATGATCGGCTGGGCGGACTCACTCGATGAGACAGCGCTTTCGGGCGAGTTGTCGTATTACTCCCGTGGCGCCGGGCGCGACATGACGGTGCCCAGGTGGTCCGCCGTGAGCCACATGTTCAATCATCAGACGCATCATCGCGGCCAGGCTCACTGCATGCTGACGCAGGCCGGCGGCAAGCCGCGCACGACCGACCTGATCGCCCTGCCGGAGTTATCATGAGCGAGATTGCCACACTCGAGCAGGAGATCGGCGGCGCGATCGCGTCCGCGTCTGACGAGGCCGCGCTTGAATCGGTGCGCGTGTCCGCACTCGGCAAGAACGGCTCGGTCTCGGCGCTGCTGAAGACGCTCGGCGCGATGACGCCGGACGAACGCAAGGCGCAGGGGCCGCTCATCAACGGCCTGAAGGATCGTGTCACCGCCGCGATCGCGGCGCGGCGCGAGTCACTCAAGGACGCCGCACTCGATGCACGGCTCAATACCGAAACCGTAGACGTAACACTGCCGGTGCGCGAGTCGCCTCCGGAGGCGGGGCGCATTCACCCGGTGAGCCAGGTCATGGATGAGCTCACCACCATCTTCGCCGACATGGGCTTCTCGGTTGCCGAAGGGCCGGACATCGAGACCGACGATCTTAACTTCGGAAAGCTCAACTTCCCCGAAGGCCATCCTGCGCGCGAGATGCACGACACGTTCTATTTCAATCCGAAGCCCGACGGCTCGCGGATGCTGCTGCGCACGCACACCTCGCCGGTGCAGATCCGCGCGATGCTCACGCAGAAGCCGCCGCTCCGCATCATCGTGCCGGGCCGAACCTATCGCAGCGACAGCGACCAGACCCACACGCCGATGTTCCACCAGGTCGAGGGGCTGGTCATCGATAAGGGCTCGCACCTCGGCCACATGAAGTGGATCCTGCGCGAGTTCTGCAAGGCGTTCTTCGAAGTCGACGACGTGAAGATGCGCTTCCGCCCGTCGTTCTTCCCGTTCACCGAGCCCTCGCTCGAGGTCGACATCCAGTGCCGCAAGACCAAGGACGAAGTCCGTTTCGGCGAAGGCGAGGACTGGATGGAGATTCTCGGCTGCGGGATGGTGCACCCGAACGTGCTGCGCAACTGCGGGCTCGATCCGGACGAGTACCAGGGCTTCGCCTGGGGCATGGGGATCGACCGCATCGCGATGCTCAAATACGGCATCGCCGATTTGCGCGCGATGTTCGAAGCCGACGTGCGCTGGCTCTCGCACTACGGCTTCCGCCCGCTCGACCTGCCGACGCTGGCGGGAGGGCTGTCGACATGACCGCGATGGAGCTTCCCGCACAGTATCGCGATCTGCCGCGATTCTCCTTTGGCGATAGCCCAGCGCTCGCCGACGAGCTGCTCGCGCTGGTGCTGTCCGGGCACAAAACTGCGACCTGCACTACGGCGGAGGATCCGAATTTATCGCGGCCCGGCGACTGCTGGATCGTGCTCGATGGGCGCGCGGAGCCGCGATGTGTGATCGAAACGACCGAGATCACCATGCGGCGCTACAACGAAGTCGCTGCCGCCTTCGCTTACGACGAGGGCGAGGGCAATCGCAGCCTTGAATACTGGCGCAACGCGCACCGGACCTACTTTGGGCGTCAGGGCAAGTTTCAGGACGACATGATGCTCGTGTGCGAGCGCTTCCGTCTGCTCGCCGTGCTGGAAGCCGGAGCGCGCCCATGAAGTTCACATTGTCTTGGCTGAAGCAACACCTCGCCACCGACGAGACGCTCGAGACGCTCGCCGACAAGCTCACCATGGTCGGCCTCGAGGTCGAGACCATCGAAGACAAGGCGAAGGCGCTCAGCGCTTTCACCATCGCGCGCGTGATCGAGGCGAAGCAGCATCCCAACGCAGACCGGCTGCGCGTCTGCATCGTCGACACCGGCGCGGGCGACCCAATCCAGGTCGTGTGTGGCGCGCCAAACGCGCGCACCGGCATGAAGGGCGTGTTCTCCCCGCCCGGCACTTACATCCCGGGCAAGAAGATCACGCTCGGCGTCGGCACCATCCGCGGCGTGGAGAGCCGCGGCATGCTGGTCTCGGAAGCCGAGATGGAATTGTCCGACGACCACGAGGGCATCATCGATCTGCCCGATGAAGCGCCGGTCGGCGAGAGCTACGTCAAGTGGGCGAAGCTCGACGATCCGGTGATCGAGATCAACCTCACGCCCAATCGCCCCGACTGCACCGGCGTGCACGGCATCGCGCGCGATCTCGCCGCCGCCGACATGGGCAAGTTCATCGATCCCGCACCGAAGCCGATCAAAGGCTCATTCCCCTGCCCGGTCGCTGTGAAAATCGAATCGCCTGAGCTCTGCCCCGGCTTCGCGCTGCGCCTCGTACGCGGCGTGAAGAACGGTCCATCGCCCGAGTGGCTGCAGAAGCGCCTGCTCGCGATCGGCCTGCGCCCGATCAACGCGCTGGTCGACATCACCAACTTCATGACCTTCGACCGCGGCCGGCCGCTGCACGTGTTCGATGCCGCGAAGGTCTACGGCAACCTCACCGTCCGGCGCGGCCGCCAAGGCGAGAGCCTGCTTGCGCTCGACGGGCGCACCTATCAGCTCGACGAAACGATTTGCGTCATCGCGGATGAGAAGGCGGTGGAATCGCTCTCCGGCATCATGGGCGGCGAGGAAACCGGCTGCTCCGTCGAGACCGCCGACGTGCTGATCGAGTCGGCGCTGTGGAGCCCGCTCAATATTGCACAGACCGGCCGCAAGCTCGGCATCAATTCGGACGCGCGCTATCGCTTCGAGCGCGGCGTCGATCCGAACTTCATGGCGCCGGGCCTGGAGCAGGCGACGCAGATGGTGCTCGATTTCTGCGGCGGTACGCCGTCGGAGATGGTCGTCGCGGGCTCGGCGCATGCCGAGGACCGCGTCATCGAGTTTCCGGTCGCCGAGGTGAAGCGTCTCTCCGGTCTCGACGTGCCGCTCACGGAGATGCGGCGCATCCTGGAGAAGCTCGGCTTCTTCGTTGCCGGCTCGGGCGAGACCGTGAAGGTCGCGATCCCGTCGTGGCGCCCGGACATCGAGGGCAAGGCCGACATCGTCGAGGAGGTCGTGCGCATCGTCGGTGTCGACAAGGTGCCGCTGACGCCGTTTGAGCGCGGCGAGGATGCGCGCAAACCGATCCTCACGTCGCTGCAGTTGCGCACCCGCAGGGCGAAACGCGCGCTGGCGAGTCGCGCCATGGTCGAAGCCGTGACCTGGTCGTTCATCGGCAAGGCTCAGGCGGAGCTCTTTGGCGGCGGACAGGCGGAGCTCGTGCTCGCCAATCCGATCGCGGCCGATCTTTCCGACATGCGCCCAAGCCTTGTCCCGGGTCTCGTGACCAGCGCGCAGAAGAGCGCGGACCGCGGTTTTGCGGATGTCGCGCTGTTTGAAGTGGGACAGGTTTTCAAGGGCGATCAGCCGCAAGATCAGCTCACCGCGGCGTCCGGCGTCCGTCGCGCCCGCGCGCGCCCTGAGGGCGCCGGACGGCACTGGCACATCGATGGCGAGGCCGATGTC
>JBAVXH010000121.1:0-18160 GCA_049698215.1 Xanthobacteraceae bacterium
GGCGCGGGCTTGCCGCCGCGCTGATGCTCGGCGCCGACGGCGTGCTGGTCGGCACGCGCTTCTACGCCACGCTGGAGGCGATGGGTCCACACGGCGCCAAGGAGCGCATCGTTTCGGCAAGCGGCGACAAGACCATCCGCGGTATCCTGTTCGATATCGCGCGCCGCAACGTCTGGCCCGCGCCGTACACCGGCCGCGTGCTGGGCAACGAGTTCTCCGAGCAATGGCGCGGGCGCGAGGCGGAGTTGATGCAGCACCAGGCCGACGAGGCTGCGCGCTACGACAAGGCGCGCGAGAGCGGCGATTTCGACACGGCGGCCGTCATCGCGGGCGAGGGGGTCGACATGATCTCGGATATCCCGCCTGCGAAGGATGTGGTGGATCGGATGGTGAAGGAAGCCTCCGCGTTGCTCTCGGGCTCCAACCGCTATCGCATCGCGTGATGGCTGAGGTCATCCAGGCTACGACTACCCCGGGGCTGACCTTCGATGTGCTGAGCGACGGGCCTGAGCAGGGCGCGCCTGTCTTGTTGCTGCATGGCTTCGCGGAATCCTTCCACACTTGGGATGCGCAGATCGCGGCGCTGGCGCGGGTCGGCTATCGCGCGATTGCGCCGAGCCAGCGCGGCTACTCGCCGGGCGCGCGGCCGGATCCCGCCGACACCGGCAACTACATTTTCGACAAGCTCGTCGACGACCCGATGCAGATCGCGGCGCAGCTCGCGCTTGAGCGCTTCCATCTCGTCGGCCACGACTGGGGCGGCAGCATCGCGTGGGGCATCGCTGATCAGTATCCCGAGCGGCTCGCCTCGCTCACCATCCTGTCGCGCCCGCATCCGAATGCCTTCAATCGCGCGCTCGCCTTGCCCGATGGCGAGCAGAAGCGCCGCTCGCGTCATCACCGGGAATTCCTCGAGCCGGGCGCGGCCTCTGTTGTGCTCGAGAACGATGCCGCTTGGCTGCGCGTGCGCTGGGATGCGGCCGGCGTCCCGAAAGCCGCGCAGGAGAAGCATCTCGCGGTACTCGGCAATCCGGCCGCCATGGAGGCGGCGCTCGCCTGGTATCGCGCGCGGGGCGCGATCCGCGCGCCGCTCGGCGTCATCCGCGTGCCGACGCTCTACATCTGGGGCGACGCCGACGATACGGTCGGCGCCCCCGCTGCCGAATGGACGCGCGAGTTCGTCTCAGCGCCGTACGAGTTCGCCGTGTTGCCCGGCGGCGGGCATTTCACCGCCGACCAGATGCCGGGGGAGGTGAACGCGCTGATGCTCGCACATCTAAGGCGGAATCCAATGTGACACCGAAGCCGCTTGTCCCCGCGAAAGCGGGGACCCAGAGCCAAGCAAAGAAAGAGCTGGATTCCCGCTTGCGCGGGAATGAGCGTGAGAGTGCGGAGATTATTTCTCCGCCAGCGCCGCCTTGATCTTCTCAGGCTCGACCGCGACCTTGATGCCCGCGCGCTCCTGGCTCAGCAGCATCACGGCGCGCGAATCCCGCCCCTCCCAGCCGCGCGACATCGCCTCGGTCATTTCGGCCAGCGTGAGATTGCAGATGCGCATCGGCAGCCCGAGCTCGCGGCCGAGCTGGTTCGCCAGCGACACGTCCTTGTGTGCGAGCTTCAGCGCAAAGGCGGGCGGATCGTAGTTGTTCGGCAGGTATTGATCGATCACCACGTCGAAGGTCTGGCGCCGCCCGGCCGCGCCCTGGCGCACTGCGTTCCACAGCGCGAGCGGCTCGACACCCGCCTTGATGCCGAGCGCGAAGGTCTCGGCGACCGCGCAGGTCACCGCATAGCTCGACATGTTGTGGACCAACTTGGCGATGGTGGCGGCGCCGATCGGCCCGATGTAGGCCGCCTTGTCGCCCATCGCGTCGAGCACAGGCTTGTACTTGTCGAAGGCGGATTTCTCGCCGCCAATCCAGATCGCGAGCTTGCCGGAGGCCGCGCCCGCCGGTCCTCCGCTCACCGGCGCATCGAGCATGTGCGCGCCCTTTTCGGCGAAGGTGGCGTTGAGTTTCTTCACCACGCTCGGCGAGTTGGTCGAGAGGTCGAACCACGCCGCGTCCTTGCGGATTCCGGCGAGCAGCCCGTTGTCGCCGGCCGCGATCCCTTCCACGTCCGTCGGCTCGGGGAGCGATGTGAACAGCACATCGCACTGCTCGGCGACTTTGCGTGGGCTCTCGGCCCACACGGCGCCGGCATTGAGATGATGGCTCGCGGCTTGCCGGTGCAGGTCATGCACCACGAGCTTGTAGCCGGCCTTCTGCAGGTTCGCGGCCATCTTGCCGCCCATGGTGCCGAGCCCGATGAACCCGACCAGTGTGTCCTTTGTTGCCATCGTTTCCTCACTCGCTCTTTTTGCCTTCGACCACCACCGTGTAGGCAAGCTGCGCCGCCGACATCGCGGCCGGCCAGCCCGCGTAGAACGCGAGATGCGTGATGATCTCGGAAATCTCTTCCTTGGTGACGCCGTTGTTGAGCGCACGACCCAGGTGCGTTTCGAGCTGTTCCGGCCGATAGGTCGCGATCAGCGCCGCGACCGTGATCAGGCTGCGGTCGCGCTTGGAGAGACCCGGCCGCTCCCACAGGTCGCCGTACACGACATCATTCGTGTAATCGACGAGCGCCGGCACGAAGGTCCTGATGCGGTCGCGTTTGGCGGAAGGCGGTGCCTTGGCCATGTGTCACTCCCTGATTTGATCGCGCACAATCCCGAAAAGCATGTCCTCGACCCCGATCGGGGATGGATACCGGTTTTCGACAAGGATCATGCGCAAAAGATAGAACTAGACTAGTCTAGACCCGTAGGAAATCGATCGGACGGGCGGACGCACGTTCAGCCACCCGGAACGTCGGACTCTAGATCCTAACGTCGGACACGGGACCGAGCGTCTTGATCTGTCGAAGACAATCCTCATCGGTGGCATGCGGTCCGGTGACGAACGTCCCGCTCACCTTCGTTCCGTACCAGCCCGATTTGACTCCGAGGCGAGTCGCTTCTGCGGCGTCGACGTGACGCGAGGAGGAATTTGTCGTTGGAGTTCCTTATTGGAGAGATTGCATTTCGGTGTGAGTGCTGGCTGTCGAAGCGTCTTCAAATCGGAGGCAGCGCCATCGTCATGCTTTTTATGCCGTGAACGACACCGTCAGCCGCGTGCCGCGCTCGCCCTCGCCGGGCGCGAACTGCAAGGTTCCGCCAATTTGTTTTGTGAGGGACTGAATGAGCTTCATTCCAAGTCCCTTCTGCTTCATCGGATCGAAATCCGCAGGCAACCCCGGTCCGTCGTCCGAGACCGAAAGCAGCACGGTCGGGACAGCGGCCTCAATACGGACGATGATGTCGCCCGTCGCATACTTCACCGAATTGGTGATCGCCTCGGCCACCAGAAAGCCGAGCGGTATTCCAAGCGCGGTCGGCAGCGTAATCTCCGCGCCCTCGACCACGACCGCCCGCCCGGCGCCCTTCTGCAGCAGCAGGTCCGCGATATCGACGCAGAGCGTGCGCAGGTATTGCTTGAGCTCGACATTCTTTTGACGATCGAGGAAATGCAATCGCCGATGCACGCGTCCGAACGCGGCGACGCGGCCGGCCGCAATGGTCAACTGAGCCGCCGCCTCCGGCGTCGGAGCGGCGAGGCTTTGCAGCGACAGGAGGCTCACGATCATCTGCAGGCTGTTGCCCAGCCGGTGATCGAATTCCTGCGCCATCAGGTCTTGCTGCAGGGACAGAACGCCCATCTCGCGCAGCAGCTCTTTCTCGCGCAGGAGCGAGGCGGCCAAGGCGGCGCTATCCGTCCCGCGCGCGGGAGCATGCGCGTCGGATTGGCGAAGCTGGCGTTCGTCCGCCAGGTTTGAAATGCTCAAGAGTGACCCTTCTCCCGCTGCGAAGCGGAGTTAGATTCGTAAAAATGGTCGGGGCGAGCGCGCTCCGAAAGCGCTGCTGTACGAAACCGTACGCCCTTATTCGGCCGATGTCGATGTTTAACTGAGGGATCGCGGCGTCGAATCAGCGCGCAGGGCTGGTTATCGGCTCTCGTCGTCACCATGTGCCGTCTTGGTCCGCGACAAATCGCAACTCCGATGCATCCCGGACCTCTTGGAAAGGTCCAGACATGTTCACGCCCGAGCAATTTCGCGCGAAAGCGGCCGAGTATGCGGAGCGCGTCAAGGGCTCAACGGTAGCGAGCGAGGCGCGTGATTTTCAGGCCCTCGAGAAGCGGTTCACCGGGCTGGCGAACAATGAGCAATGGCTCGCGGACAACTACGACAAGACAGTGCACGGGCCGGACGGTGACCCGTCCGCGGACCTCACTATCGCGGACGACGAGGATCTCATGTTGCGCTGCCTTGGGGCGGCAGTCGTCATGCAGTGGGGTACGCTACCGGCGAAGCTGCAAAGAGAGCTGTTCGACAATGCCACGGCTGTGGGTGAACTCTCCGAGACGGCGGCACGCAGGGGAATGATCGCGGGATTCCTGCACAAGCAGAATTGACACTGCCGGGAATGAACAGTGAAAACCTGGATATTCGGAAACGCGAGCGCCAGCTAGTCTAGCGTCCCTTGAAGTCCGGCTTGCGCTTCTCGTTGAAGGCGCGCACGCCCTCGAGCCGGTCCTGCGTGCCGACCATCTTGTTGTAGACGTCGATCTCGAAGAACAGCGCCGAGCGCAGGTCCATCTGCATGCCGTAGTGCATCGAGCGCTTGGCCTGCCGGGTCGCGATCGGCGCGTTGTTGGCGATCGCCTGCGCGGTCGCGATCGTCTCCTCCATCAGCTTCTCGGGCGCGCAGAGCTGGTTGACCACGCCCCATTCCAGCGCCTGCTCGGCGGAGAACGGCCGGCCGGTGAGCAGGATCTCCTTGGCGCGGCGCGCCCCAACGGTGCGCGGCAGGAATTGGGTGCCGCCGGCGCCGGGCATGATGCCAAGCGTGATCTCGGGTAGGCCGAAGCGCGCGCTCGTGCTCGCATAGGCGAAATCGCAGGTGAGAATGAGTTCGCAGCCGCCGCCGAACGCCGCGCCGTTCACCGCACCGATCAGCGGGATCGGGCAGTCGAGCAACGAGAGTGTCATGCGCTCGAACAGCGCATGTTGCTTGAGCCACTGCTCGTCGGTCATGCCGTTGCGCTCTTTCAGGTCGCCGCCCGCGCAGAACGCCTTGTCGCCGGTGCCGGTGAGGATCACGCAGCGATAGTCCCGGGTGTCGTTGATCAGCCGGGTGAACACGTCGTGCAGATCGGCGCCGACTTGCGTCGAAATCGCGTTGCGCACCTCGGGGCGGTTGATGCGCACGACCAGCAGGTGCTCGCCCGGCTCCTCCAACGCGAGGGTCTCGTACTTCAGGTCTTTCATGACGCGGCTTTCTTGGGGACAGGCGGTTCGGAGAGGAGATCGTTGTGCTCGCCGAGAGCCGGCGCGGAGTGGCGATAGGGCGGGCGCACGCCGTCGAATTCGAGCGGCAGGCCGGCGAGCGTCATGTCGAGGTCGGGCGCTTTCTGCAGCATGCCGAGTGCGGCGGTCTGCGCCGACGCCGCGACCTGCGCGACGTTCTCGATCGGCGCCGCCGGCACGCCCGCCGCATCGAGCCGGGTCAGCCACTCGGCGATCGGCCGCGCGCGGAAAATCTCTTCCAGCATCGGGATGAGCGTGCGGCGGTTTTCCACGCGCTTCGAATTGGTGGCGAAGCGCGCGTCCGCGGCAAAGTCCTGCTCGATTGCGCCGCAGAGCGCGCGGAACAAGTTGTCATTGCCGGCCGCCACCATGATGTAGCCGTCGCGGGTCGGAAAGGCCTGATGCGGCACGATTTCAGCCACGCCCGATCCCATCGGGCGGCGCATCGGGCCCCCCGACAGATAGGCGCCGATCTGCGCGCCCATCCAGCCAATCGCGGTCTCGAACAGCGAGGTCGAGACATGGCAGCCTTCACCGGTCACATGGCGGCGGTTGAGCGCCGCCAGGATGCCCATCGCGGCCCACATGCCGGCGCCCTGATCGACGATCGAGCAGCCGACGCGCACCGGCTCGCCGCCCTCCACGCCCGTGATGCTCATGATGCCGCCGTGCGCCTGCATCAGCGGGTCGTAGCCGGGGCGCTCTTTCAAGGGGCCGGTGCGGCCGTAGGCGCCGAGGTCGCAGTAGATGAGCGACGGCTTCTTGGCGCGCAACGCGGCGGCGCCGAGCCCCAGCTTGTCGATCGCGCCGGGCCGCATGTTCTGCAGCACCACGTCGGCATGGTCGAGGATGAACGCGATCAGCCGCTCGCAGGTGATGCGGTCGCGCAAATCGAGCGCGAGCCCGCGCTTGTTGTGGTTGAGCACATGGAACAGCGTCGAAGTGCCGTGCGCGAAGGGCGGCCCCCAGTCGCGCGCATAGTCGCCTTTATCGGGGCTCTCCACCTTGATCACATCGGCGCCGAGATCGGCGAGGATCGAGCCCGCGTAGGGGCCGGCGACGCTGTGGCAGAACTCGACGACGGTGACGCCGGCCAGCGGCAGGTTGGCGTTTTCTCCCATGGCGGAACGCTAGCGAACCCTCTCCATAGCGTCAAAGAGCTCCTGGATGCGGCCCGCTTTCCTTCTCCCCGCTTCGCGGGGCGAGGGAATCACTTCCCGCGCAACCCCTCGATGCCAGCCTTGAGCGCGGCCTGATACACGACGCTGTCGACGCCGTAGGCGAGCGCGCGAAAGCCCCAGTCGAGATACTGCTTGCCGGTCTTCACGTCGCCGCAGAGAAAGCCCGCGGCCTTGTTGTTGCGCTCGCAGGCGCGAAGGAGCGCCTTGGCGGCCGCCTTGTAGCGCGGATGGTCGAACTGCCCGTCGATGCCGAGCGCGTTGGTGAGATCGAAGTGTCCGATCCAGCCGACATCGATGCCCGGCGTCGCCATGATGGCCTCGACGTTCTCGAGTCCGGCCGCGGTCTCGATCAGCGCGATCACCAGCGTGCGCTCGTTTGCAGCTTTCATCGCCTTGATGTGATCGCCGCCCGCATAATCGTCATGCGCCATGCCGAAGGCGAGCCCGCGCACGCCCTGCGGCCGGTAGCGGCACCATTTGGCGATGTCGGCAGCTTGCTCGGCATTCTCGACCATCGGCACCATGATGCCCATCATGCCGGCGTCGAGCACCGGCGCGATCAGGTGATAGTGCGAGCCCGGTACGCGCGCCATCGGCACAAGCCCGGTGCCGCGCGCGAACGCGGCCTGTGCTTTAAGCGTCTCGATGCTGGCGCCGGAATGCTCGGTGTCGAAGATGCAGAATTCGGCTCCGGCGTTGGCCATGAGCTGGCAGAGGCCCGGCGTGAAGAACTCGAACGCCATGTGGCCGAATGCTGTGCCGCCCTTGCGCAGCTTGGCGCGAACCGGATTGCCCCGCATGCTTTCCCCCGTTTTGCCGGCTCGTGGTCCGATTCTAACATTCGCATCCCTGTGCGGCGGGGCTTCGCGAGCCCGCGGCTGGGTGGGTAGCGAATGTCAAATCCGCTCCACTAGGTTCGCGCAGGCAGCCGCGTGAATCAACGCATGCGCCATGCGTGCACGCGGGGCCGCCATGCATGAGGCCTCTCGTGCTTTGCGGCGGCGTTTGCGACAATCCGGGAAACATCGGGAGGGCAGGGAATGTCGTTGGTACTTGGCTCGGGCGAGCATCGCTATCGCGTGGTGGAGAACTGGGCGAAGCTGCCCGACGGCTGGAATCTGACCGACGTTGCGGCAGTCGGGGTCGACTCCAAGGATCGCATCTACGTGTTCAATCGCGGCGAGCACCCGATGGTGGTGCTCAATCGCGATGGCTCGTTCATCAAGAGCTGGGGCGAGGGGCTGTTCCACCGTGCGCACGGCCTGCACATCGATTCCGACGACAACCTCTACTGCACCGACGACGGCGACCACACGGTGCGCAAGTGCACGCCGGACGGCAAGGTACTGCTCACCATAGGCATTCCGGAGAAGCCCGCGCCGTTCATGAGCAACGAGCCGTTCAACCGCTGCACCCACACGGCACTCTCGCCGCGCGGCGACATCTACGTGTCGGACGGCTACGGCAATGCCTGCGTGCACAAGTTCACGCCCGACGGAAAGTTGATCAAGACCTGGGGCGAGCCCGGCACCGACGAAGGTCAGTTCAACCTGGTGCACAACATCGTCGCTGATGAGGACGGCTGGGTCTACGTGGCGGACCGCGAAAACCACCGCGTGCAGGTCTTCGACGGAAACGGCAAGTACGAGACGCAATGGAACAACCTGCATCGCCCGTGCGCGCTCTGCTGCTGCGGCGGCAAGAAGCCCAACTTCATCGTCGGCGAGCTCGGCTCCGGCATGCCGGTGAACCGGCAGTACAAGAACATCGGCCCGCGCCTGACCATCGTGGACTACCAGGGCAAGAAGGTTTCACGCCTCGGCGGCGAGAATGGGCCGGGGCTCGAGACTGGCAAGTTTCTCGCGCCGCACGGCATCGCGCTCGATTCCAAGGGCGACATCTATCTGGGCGAAGTCGGCGTGACCAACTGGAAGACGAGCTTTCCGGACACGCCGATGCCCAAGGTCGTGCGCTGCCTGCAGAAGCTGGAGCGGGTGACCGTGTAGGCCAGTAGTTTCCAGGACATCCGCGGTTATTGCGTAAAATGGAACTCGCGCGCCTGTCACGAATACGCGAAATTTCGGATGCGCCGTTGCGCCGACTCGCATAATCGCTCAATTGGGCGCTAGTGCTCGCGCGAACCCAGGATGAGTCGCCGCATTGGCGGGGCTATCGCTCGCGAACCTCGCTTTTCCGTCCGATCATGCGTCGCGGCGCAATACCGAACACCCAAGGTCAACATGCTCGCCCAGCCTGCGCTGCAGATCAAAGCCAATGAAGTAGACGCTCCGGCGGAATCGGAATTCTCCGTTCTCGCCACGGCGCCGGCCTCGCGCCCGCGCCGCGCGCTCAAGCATGGCGATACATTCATCGTCACCGACAGTTTCGGCGATGTCGGCGCGACCGCTAGCGGCACCGACGGGCTCTATCATGCCGACACGCGTTTTCTCTCTCTCCTCGAGCTGAGCCTGAACGGCGGGCAACCCCTGCTGCTTGGTTCGAATGTGCGCGACGACAACACGTTGCTGGCGGTCGATCTCACCAATCCCGACTACTACGACGCCGTCGGCGCGCAGATCGTGCTGCAAAAGGACATCGTGCACATCGCGCGCACGCTCTTCCTGTGGAAAGGCACCGCCTATCAGCGGCTCGCCGTGCGCAATCATGGCGACCGGCCGCTTGCGCTGCAGATCGCGCTGCACTTCGACAGCGATTTTGCCGATCTGTTCGAGGTGCGCGGCCTGCAGCGGCCGCGCCGCGGCACAGTCTCGCGCAGCGTTGTCGCGCCGGATCAGGCGCTGCTGTCCTATCTCGGTCTCGACAACGTGACGCGACGCACGCTGCTCACGTTCGATCCTGCGCCGAGCGAAATTTCCAGCACGAAAGCGTCCTACCGTCTCGTGCTCGCGCCGGGCGAGTCGAAGCCGATTTTCCTGGCGGTAACCTGCAACGCGGAGCGTGCGCACCGGCCGGCGCCGTTCCTGCGCGGACTGCTGGCGGCGCATCGCGAGCTGCGCGCCGGAACGCGCGGCATCGCCACGGTCGAGACCTCGAACGAGCTGTTCAACGAGATCCTCTGCCGCTCGGCCGCCGACCTCGCGATGCTGGTGACCGAGACGCCGCAGGGCGCTTATCCCTATGCGGGCATACCCTGGTACTCGACCACGTTCGGCCGCGATGGGATCATTACGGCGCTACAGATGCTGTGGTGTAACCCCGGCATGGCGCGCGGCGTGCTGCGCCGGCTCGCGGCGCTGCAGGCGAAAACCACCGATGCCGCCTCCGACGCCGAGCCGGGCAAGATCCTGCACGAAATGCGTTCGGGTGAAATGGCCGCACTCGGCGAAGTGCCATTCCGCCTCTACTACGGCAGTGTCGATTCGACGCCGCTGTTCGTGCTGCTCGCGGGCCTCTATGTGGAGCGGACGGGCGACGAGCAGGCGCTGCGCGAGCTGTGGCCGGCGATCGAAGCGGCTCTGGCCTGGATCGATGGGCCGGGCGATCGCGATAAGGATGGCTTCGTCGAATACTTCCGCCAGACCGACAAGGGACTGGCCAATCAAGGCTGGAAGGATTCGCACGATGCGATTTTCCATGCCGACGGCCGCATGGCGACTGGCCCGATCGCGCTGGCAGAGGTTCAGGGCTATGTCTTTGCCGCCAAGCAGCTCGCGGCGCGCTGCGCCGGGCGGCTAGGGCACAATGAGCTCGCGCGCAAACTTGAGACCGAGGCCGCGCGGCTCGCGAAGCGTTTCGATGAAGCGTTCTGGTGTCCCGAGATCGGGACCTACGCGCTCGCACTCGACGGTGAGAAGCAGCCATGTCAGGTGCGCACATCCAACGCCGGGCAAGTCCTTTTCTCCGGGATCGCGCGGCCGGATCGCGCCTCGCTAGTGGCGGATGGGCTCATCAACCCGCGGTTCTTTTCCGGCTGGGGTGTCCGCACCGTGGCGCGCGGCGAGGTGCGCTACAATCCGATGTCGTATCACAATGGCTCGATCTGGCCGCACGACAACGCCCTGATCGCGCTCGGTCTTGCACGCTATGGATTGAAGCGCCCCGTCGCGCAGATCACCCGAGGCCTGTTCGAGGCCGCGACCTACATGGATCTGCGACGCCTGCCGGAACTCTTCTGTGGCTTCCAGCGCGAGCGCCGGCGCGGCCCGACGCTCTATCCGGTCGCCTGCGCGCCGCAGGCTTGGGCGAGCGCGACGGTGTTCTCGTTGATCGAGGCGCTGTTGGGGCTTGAGTTCCGTCCGGCCACGAACGAAATTTTCCTGCGCAATCCGCAACTGCCGCAATTCCTCGACGAGGTGATCCTACGCAATCTGCAGGTCGCCGGTTCCACAGCCGATCTGAAGGTCAGCCGGCACGGCGAAGAGGTCTCGCTCGCGGTGCTGCGCACGCGCGGGCCGATCCAGGCCTCGGTGATCCAGTCGTCGTAACGAGCGAGGAACCGGCGCGCCCGCCTGCGCGTTTCCCCGTGTTTAGGGACGCGAGGCAACCATGCGCAATACCGTTCGCAAACTATGGCTCATCCCCGTCGGTGCGCTCTGCCTGATGGCTAACTCCTCGGCAGCGGAACAAGCGTCAGATTCCAAGAGGCCGGTCCTCCAATCGGCCCCCGTTTCGCTACAGCAGAAAACGATCAACCCTCCCTCGGTCACCGTGCTCGGCTCCCGCCAGGCGCAGAGTGTGCTCGGCAAGGAGGTTCGTACCAGCGCCGATGAGAGCATGGGTCGAATCGTGGATATCGTTGTCGATCGGGAAGGGCGCGTCCGCGCTGCGGTGATCGATTTCGGCGGCTTTCTCGGCGTCGGCAGCCGCAAGATCGCGATCGATTGGAGCGCGCTGCGCTTCGACCTCGATGGCGCCAAGCGCGACCTCGTCACGCTGGAACTCACGCGCGATCAGGTGAAAGCCGCGCCCGAATACAAGGACAAACAAGCCGTCGTCGTGCTCGGCGCGGCGGGCGGTTTGCAATCGCTGCCGAATTGGTGAGGGAAGCCGGAGAAGCAGTCTGTCGGGTCAACTACGTCCGATCGAGCGGCCGGCGGGCGATGAGGCGTCTGCGCCGCGCGTGAAACCCGCGCTGGCGCCCGTGCCGCCGCAGGAAGGTGCGAGTGAGCCCCCGCACCCGTCCACGCGCAGCCTGCGCGGTCTCGACTGGTTCATCTTCTTTCTCGCCGACGTGCAGACCGGGTTCGGCCCGTTCATCGCGGTCTATCTGACTTCGCAGAAATGGACGCAGGTCGACATCGGGCTCGTGCTCTCGATGAGTGGCATCATCGCGCTGCTCCTGCAGATGCCGGGGGGCGCGCTGGTCGACTGGGCGCGCAAGGAGCGGCTGGTTGCCGGCGTTGCGCTGATGGCGATCGCGGCGGCGGCGCTCACCTATGCGCTGGTTCCGGTTTTTGCTGCTGTTGCTGCTGCTGCTGCTGTACATGCCGGTGCAAGCTGCGTCCTCGGCCCCTGCGTCGTGGCGATGAGCCTCGGCCTCGTCGGCCACGCGGCGATCGGCGAGCGCCTGGGGCGCAACGCGCGCTTCGCTTCGATCGGCAACGGCGTGGCCGCCGCCGTGATGGGCGCGGTTGGCTATTTGCTCTCGCCACGCTGGGTGTTTTTCGTGACGGCCGCGCTGCTGATCCCGGCGTTGCTGGCTCTGGGCCGCATCCGGCCGCGGGAAGTCGATCCGGAGCTCGCCCACGGCGGCCTTATCCCCGACACGCCCGAGCACACGCCAGCGCCGATCGGCACCATCCTGCACAAGGTGCCGCTGTTCATTCTCGCCGGCTGCGTGCTGGTGTTCCATCTCGCCAACGCCGCGATGCTGCCGCTGATGGGCAGCGTGCTCACCACGCGGTCGAGCGGCGAATGGGCAACGATATTGATCGCCACCTGCATCGTCGTGCCGCAGTTGATCGTCGCACTGATCTCTCCCTGGGTCGGACACAACGCGCAGATCTTCGGCCGCCGGCCGTTCCTGATCTTGGCGTTCGGCGCGCTTGCGCTGCGCGGCCTGTTGTTCGCGCTCGTTACCAATCCTTACGCACTCGTCGCCGTGCAGATCCTCGACGGCATCACGGCGGCGACGCTCGGCATTATGGTTCCGCTGATGGTCACCGACATCACGCGCGGCACCGGTCGCCTCAATCTCGCGCAGGGCATCGTCGGCACCGCGGTCGGGATCGGCGCGTCGATCAGCCCGACACTCGCCGGCTACCTGAGCGACACGTTCGGCAGCAGCGTCGCGTTCGCGGGGCTTGCCGCGATTGCGGCGGTGGGCTTTGCCGGCGTCTGGGCGCTGATGCCGGAGACCAGGCTCGGGGCCGCTCGTCCCCGCGAAAGCGGGGACCCAGAGCCAGGAAAAGAAAGAACTGGATTCCCGCTTGCGCGGGAATGAGCGGAGTTCTTGGTCTAGCCGCTCGCCGCGCCCGCCGTCACCGCGGTCGGCGCATCCTCGCTCGAGACGAGGCGGAGCCGCGGCGCGACGCGGTCCATCAGGCCGCGATAGGCGGCAAGATAATCGAGCGCCATGCGCCGTGCGGTGAAACGCTGCTCGAAACGCTCGCGCACCTTCTGACGCGAAATATGCGCGAGGCGATCGACGGCGCCGATCGCGCCCTCCTCGTCCTCGACGACGAAGCCGGTGACCCCGTCCTCGATGATCTCGGGCACGGAGCCCCGATTATAGGCAATCACCGGGCAGCCGCAGGCCATCGCCTCGATCATCACGAGCCCGAATGGCTCGGGCCAGTCGATCGGCACGAGCAGCGCGATCGCGCCGCTGAGAAACGCGGCCTTGTCCTTGTCGCCGATCTCGCCGATGTATTCGACATTGCGCGCCCGATCGAGCAGCGGCTTGATCTGCTCGTCATGGTAGTCGCGATCCGCCCGGTCGATCTTTGCGGCGATCTTGAGCGGGATGCCGCAATGCTCCGCGACGTGGATCGCACGATCGACGCGTTTCTCCGGCGCGATGCGCCCGAGAAAAGCGAAATAGGAAGGCTTAGCCGGTTGCGGCGCCAGCAGCTTTTCGGGAAGGCCGTGATAAACGGTCCGAACCCAGTTCGCCTGCGGCAGCGGCCGCCGCTGCGAATTGGAAATCGAGATCACCGGCACGTCCGAAAACGTGTCGAACACCGGCTGATGTTCGGGCAAATCGAGGCGCCCATGCAGCGTGGTGGCGAAGGGCGTCGATTGACGCGAGAACAGCGAGAACGGGTAATAGTCGAGATGGAAATGGAGAAAGTCGAACTCATCGGCGCGCCGACGCACATGTTCCAGCATCGCCATGTGCAGTGCATTTGGATCGCGCACCGATCCGTCGAGCCGCAGCGCGCGCGGCCAGAACGGTTCAAGTTTCGCGCTGGTCTGTGAATCTCCGCTTGCGAACAGTGTCACGTCGTGGCCGAGCGCCACGAGTTCCTCGGTGAGCCAGTGCACCACGCGCTCGGTCCCGCCATAGAGCTTGGGCGGAATCGCTTCGGTCAGCGGCGCGACTTGTGCAATGCGCATGATGTCTCCTGTCGGACTCGGAAACGCCCCCGCACCGGCCAGCACCCAGACAATGAGAGAACGCGCAAAAAGCGTGTCAGACAAGGAAACTATTTTTGTTGCGCGCTGGAACCTTTGTGCCGCGACGAGGCTTTGCAAAAATTGTGTAGAGCCGCGCGTTCAGGCCGCACGCGGCTCGTGGGAACTGCGGCGTAGTTGCGGCAAGGGCGGCTTCGATCAATCCCCAACGGCGGACGATGACCGACAGAACGACGACGTCCGAGGATCCCGATGGTCTGTGTGGCTACGCCACCCGGCCCTTCGCGTTCATTTTCCGCTATGTCCGTTTCCGCGCGCCGTCCCACGCCCTGATTGTGGCAGCGGTCCTTGCGGCGGTCGTGTGCTCGGTCACGACTCAATACGGCGTGAAATATCTGGTTGATCAGCTCGCGCTTGGTCCGGCGACGTCGCATGGCATCTGGTTCGCGTTCGCATTGCTCGTCGGGCTGATCGCCGCCGACAATCTCTTGTGGCGTGTCGCAGGCTGGATCGCGAGCTTCACTTTCGTGCGCGTCACCGGCGACCTGCGGCGCGATTTGTTCCGCCACCTTACGGGTCATTCGCCGAGCTATTTCGCGGACCGGCTCCCGGGCATGCTGACCAGCCGTGTCACCGCAACGTCCAACGCCGTCTATACGCTCGAAACGATGTTCATCTGGAACGTGCTGCCGCCGTGCGCGGCGGTGGTGGTGGCGATCGGGTTTGTGGCCGCATTGAGCGGGCCGATGGCCCTCACGCTGGCCGTGGTCGGTGGGGTCGTGGTCGTCGCCATGTTCCGCATGGCAAGCGCGGGCCGCGCGCTACATCACGATTTCGCCGACAAGACCGCGAACGTCGACGGCGAGATGATCGACGTGGTCAGCAATATGCCGCTGGTGCGCGCCTACTGCGGGCTTCGCCGCGAGCACCGCCGCTTCGATCGCACCATCGACCGCGAGATGACCGCGCGCCAGCGTAGCCTCTGGTATCTGGAACGCCTGCGCATCATCCATGCGCTCATCACTGTGGCGCTCACGATTGGCCTGCTCGCCTGGGCGATCTCGCTTTGGCACCGCGGCGCGATCACGACCGGTGATGTGGTGCTCGCCTGTACGCTTGGCCTTTCCGTACTGCATGCGACGCGCGATCTCGCCGTCGCGCTGGTCGACGTGATCCAGCATCTCGCGCGCCTTGCCGAAGCGCTCGAAACGCTGCTGGTCCCGCACCAGCTGCGCGATCATCCGCACGCGGTGCCGCTGCGCAGGGCCGGCGCCAGCGTAACATTCGACAACGTGTCGTTCCGCCACCGCGACGGCCACCAGTTGTTCGAGAATCTGGACCTGCATCTGGACTCGGGCCAGCGGGTCGGACTCGTCGGACCTTCGGGTGCGGGGAAAACAACGCTGTTCGCGCTGCTGCAGCGCTTCTACGACGTGGACCGGGGCCGCGTATTGCTCGACAGACAGGATGTCGCGCGCGTCACCGAGGAGAGCCTGCGCGCCGCGATTGCCGTCGTGCCGCAGGATGTGTCGCTGTTCCACCGCTCCATCATGGAGAACGTTCGCTACGGCCGCCCGGAGGCAACCGACGCAGAGGTGTTCGCCGCAGCGCGCGCGGCCCGTTGCAACGACTTCATCGCCCTATTGCCGCAGGGTATGGCGACCATCGTGGGCGATCGCGGCACCAAGCTCTCAGGCGGCCAGCGCCAGCGCATCGCGATCGCGCGCGCGTTTCTGAAGGATGCGCCGCTGCTGCTGCTTGATGAAGCCACCTCCGCGCTCGACAGCGAATCCGAGGACGCGATCCGCGACGCGCTTGCGCGCCTGATGCGCGGCCGCACCGTGATTGCGATTGCACACCGCCTCTCCACGGTGCGCAATTTCGATCGCATCGTGGTTCTGCAGGCGGGCCGCATCGTCGAGGACGGCCCGCCCGACCAACTGATGCGGCGCCGCGGGCCGTACCGCGACCTGTTGCGGCGGCAGATGATCGTGAAGGAAGCGGCTTGATCCGGCCTACTTCCACTTCGCCAGGAAGAAGCGCGGCAACTCGTCCGGATAGGGCGCGAAATCGAGCTGCTTGGAGAAGCCGTAGGTGGTCACCGTGGTGAACATCGGCATCCAGTAGGCGCGCTCGGTGATGCGCTGGACAGCCGACGAATAGGCCTTGCGGCGCACATCCGCGTCGTTGGAAGAGCCGCCCTCCATCAGCCATTTAATCACGTCGGGATCGCGGGCGTAGTCGTCGGCCCCGCCGTCGAAGAAATTCGGCAGGATCGCGGAGACGTCGTTGATCGAGTAGCTGCCCCAGCTGCCGAAATACATGCGAAGCTCACCCGCCTTCGCGCGCTGCGTGACGGGCTGCACCTGCATCTGGTTGATCTTGGCGCGAATGCCGGCCGCCTGCAGGTAATTTTGCAGTGCCGCAGCCCACTGCGGCAGCATGTAGGTCGTCAGCTCGACATCGAAGCCGTCCGGATATCCGGCTTCCGCGAGAAGCTGCTTCGCCTTGGCGGGATTGTAATCGTACAGCGTTGCGATTTCGGCGTCACAGCCGAACTGCGGTGGGAAGCATGGCGCGGCAGGCACACGGCTGCCGCCGGTCACGAGCTTGTCGGCCATCGTCTGCCGGTCGACGGCGTGCCAGACCGCCTGCCGGACCTTCAGCTTGGTCATCGGATTGTCTGGGCCGGTGCGGCCGGAGGCGTCGAGCGAGAGGTAGCCGATCCGCATCGTCTCCTTGCGCACCGCCTGCAGGGGCGGAAGCTTGTTGACGTTGTCGAACTGGTCCGGGTTCATGTTCCAGATCCAGTCGACGCGCCCGGCGAGCAGCTCGGTCATCTCGGTGGTGGCGTCCGGAACGAACCGGACGTTCATTTTCTTGATCGTGGGCTTCTTCGGACTGCCGGCCCAGTAATCCTCGAAGCGCTCGAAATCGATCGAGACGCCCGGTTCGACCTTCACCATCTTGTAGGGACCGGCGCCGACCGGCGCCTTGTTGTAAGCTTCCGGGCCGACCTTCTCGCGATACGCCTTCGGGTAGATCGGGATCACCATCGCGAAATATTCGAGCGCTGCCGGGGTCGGCCGCTTCAGCTTGACGCGCACGGAGAGATCACCGGTCTTTTCCGCCTTGTAGAGCCAGGCGTAGTTCGCGGGCGTGGAGACCTTGCTGGTCGGATCGGCGATCAGGTTGAGCGTGTACACAACATCGTCCGCCGTGAACGGGCTGCCGTCATGGAATTTCACGTTCGGCCGCAGTGTGAACTCGATCGTGGTCGGATCCGGCGTCTTCCATTCGGTGGCAAGCAGCGGCTCGAGCTTGAAGGTGTCGGGATTGCGGTAGACCAGCCCGTCCCAGCCGTGATGATGCATGATCACGCCGGTACGCAGGTTGTTGTAATAGGGGTCGATGTTGGGCAGTGCGTCGCGCATCGCGATGCGCAGCGTATCGGCGGATTTTTGCGCCGAAACCGGCGCCGCGCTCAACGCGATTGCCGCGAGAATTGCACCGAGCTTCACCATTCTCATGTCGCTCTCCCTCACTCCCGGCTAGGCCAGATGGCACTCTACCATCGCTCCGCCGTCCCGGACCATGGGCTGCGGCGCTTCGCTGCGGCAGCGCTCGACCGCGATGCGGCAACGCGGATGAAACCGGCAGCCCGGCGGGATGTTAGCGGGATCGGGCATGATGTCGCCGAGGCCGACATCCGGCACGCCGCGCCCGGGCTCGGGCGTCAGCACGCTTGCCAGCAAGGCTTGCGTGTAGGGATGGCGGGGTGTCCGAAACAGCGCGTCGGTCTCGCTGCGCTCGACGATGCGGCCGAGATACATCACGGCGACTTCGCTTGCGACATGCTCGACCACCGCGAGATTGTGGCTGATGAAGATGTAGGTCAGCTTCAGGTCGCGCCGCAGATCCGCGAGCAGGTTGAGGATCTGCGCCTGCACCGAGACGTCGAGCGCTGAGGTCGGCTCGTCGCAGATCACGATGCGCGGCTCGAGCACCAGCGCGCGCGCGATCGCGGCACGCTGGCGCTGCCCGCCGGAGAGCTG
>JBAVXH010000122.1:0-2560 GCA_049698215.1 Xanthobacteraceae bacterium
GAGGTCAGCCGCGACGGCGTCGCGCGGCAAGCCGACGCGCAGACGCGCACCTGGCGCGCACGCTTTTCGCTCGACGTCGAGCCGATGGGCCCGGTGCATGCGATGATTGCGCTCTCCGGCGCGCGTACCAGCGTCACCTTGTGGGTGGAGCGTGCGGCGACTGCGACGCGGCTCAACGAGCATGCGCCGCGCTTGAGCGAAGCGTTGCGCGCGGCCGAACTCGAGCCTGCAGATTTTCAGTTCCGGGTCGGCGCGCCGCCTGCGATGGCAAGGCAGGCCGCGCCCGGCCGCTTCATGGACCGCGCCTCATGAGCAAGCTTCCGCTCGCGGTCGCGCTGCATTACGACAAGTCCGCCGTGCCGGTGCCGCGCGTCGTCGCCAGGGGGCGCGGCGAGATCGGCGAGGCGATCTTGAAGCTTGCGCGCGAGCATGGCGTGCCGGTCGAGGAGAACGCGCCGCTCGCCGAGGCGCTGTCGCAGGTCGAGCTCGGCGAGGATATTCCCGAGGCGCTCTATCGCGCCGTCGCCGAGGTGCTGATCTTCATTCTGCGCGCAAGCGGGAAGATCGCCTAAGATCCCGCCAGCGCGCCGCCGATGCGGCCGAGGTGGGTGAAGCCGAAGCCCGCGCCGTATTTCAAGCCGAGGCCGAGCGCGCGGTCGACGCCGATATGCGCCGCCCAGACGAGCGCGATCGCGATGAGGTCGAACGAGGGCAGCAGGAAGCCGAGGGCTGCGAGAGCGAGCGGCACGAGCGTGATGTGCAACCCATTGTAGGCGATCGCGCCCGGCCGCGTGCCGAAGAAGTAGGCGAGCAGGCTGATATCGGGCACCAGGATCAGCGCGAACCACCACCAGTTCACGCCGAGGCGGTGAAACATGTACACGGCGGCGAGCGCGAGCGCTGCACCTTCGAGGCGCAGCAAGAGGCGCGGCATGCCCTCGACGGCGCCGGCAAGACGAGTCACGGCCATGGCGTCTCTCCTCTGCCTCTGCGATGAAGGTTGCCCGCTTCACGTGCCAATGACAATGTTGCGATGCCGATTGCGGATTTGGACACAAGGGCATGAAAGACATCCTGGAAAAGCTCGAGGTGCGGCGCGAGAACGCGCGGCTCGGCGGCGGGCAGGCACGCATCGACGCGCAGCACAAGCGCGGCAAACTGACCGCGCGCGAGCGTGTCGCGCTGTTGATGGACAAGGATAGCTTCGAGGAGTTCGACATGTTCGTCGAGCACCGCGCGACCGACTTCGGCATGGACAAGGCGGCCAAGACGCCGGGCGACGGCGTCGTCACCGGCTGGGGCACGGTGAACGGCCGCACCGTGTTCGTGTTCGCCAAGGACTTCACGGTGTTCGGCGGCTCGCTCTCGGAAACGCATGCGCTGAAGATCCAGAAGATCCAGGACATGGCGATGCGGGCGCGCGCGCCGATCGTCGGCCTGTTCGACGCGGGCGGCGCGCGCATCCAGGAGGGCGTCGCCTCGCTCGGCGGCTATGGCGAGGTGTTCAAGCGCAACGTGATCGCCTCGGGCGTGATCCCGCAGATTTCCGTCATCATGGGCCCGTGCGCGGGCGGCGACGTCTACTCGCCCGCCATGACCGACTTCATCTTCATGGTGAAGGACACCAGCTACATGTTCGTGACCGGGCCCGACGTGGTGAAGACCGTCACCAACGAGGTCGTCACCGCGGAAGAACTCGGCGGCGCGAGCGTGCACACGACTAAGTCCGCGATCTCCGACGGCGCGTTCGAGAATGACGTCGAGTGCCTGCTGCAGATCCGCCGGCTGCTCGACTTTCTCCCCGCGAACTGCGCCGCGGGCGTGCCCGAATGGCCGAGCTTCGACGACATCGAGCGCGCGGACAAATCGCTCGACACGCTGATCCCCGACAATCCGAACAAGCCCTACGACATCAAGGAGCTGATCCTCAAAGTTGCAGACGAGGGCGACTTCTTCGAGCTGTCCGCCGCCTTCGCCAAGAACATCGTGACCGGCTTCGGCCGCATTGCGGGGCGCACCGTCGGCTTCGTGGCGAATCAGCCGATGGTGCTCGCGGGCGTGCTCGATTCAGATGCGAGCCGCAAAGCCGCGCGCTTTGTTCGCTTCTGCGACGCGTTCGGCATTCCGATCGTCACCTTCGTCGACGTGCCGGGCTTCCTGCCCGGCACCGCGCAGGAGTACGGCGGGCTGATCAAGCACGGCGCGAAGCTGCTGTTCGCCTATTCGCAGGCGACCGTGCCGCTGGTCACCGTGATCACGCGCAAGGCGTTCGGCGGGGCCTATGACGTGATGGCCTCAAAGCACATCGGCGGCGATGTGAACTATGCCTGGCCGACCGCGCAGATCGCTGTGATGGGCGCGAAGGGCGCAGTCGAAATCATCTTCCGCGCCGACATCGGCGATCCGGACAAGATCGCGGCGCGCACCGAGGAATACGAGGACCGCTTCCTCTCGCCGTTCGTCGCCGCCGAGCGCGGCTACATCGACGACGTGATCATGCCGCACGCCACCCGCGCCCGCGTCGCCCGTGCGCTGGCGATGCTGCGGGAGAAACGGCTGG
>JBAVXH010000123.1:0-5785 GCA_049698215.1 Xanthobacteraceae bacterium
CTGCCAGATAGGTCACGAAGATCGCGCCGAGCAGTGTCGGCGACAGACTGAACGGCGGTGCGGCGAGCAGGAAGTTGACGTAGGTGAACAGTGCAACAAACGTGAACAGCGTGCCGAAGCCGACCGCGTAGGTGGCGAGCAACTGCGGATTGCGCAGGTGGCGCAGCATCTGGCGGCCGGACTCCGCAAGCCCCTCGGAGCGCGTAAAGTTGCGTTCGCGCGGCAGGATCGCGGCGACGGCAAGTCCGCTGAGGCAGGTTGCGGCGGCGACAATCAGAAAGCCGGCGCGCCAGCCGGTGAGATCGGCGAGCAGGCCGGACACGAATCGTCCCGAGAAGCCGCCAAGGCTGCTCGCCGCCATGTACAGGCCCATGGCGCCCATCGCCTGCGCGGCCGGCCACTCCTCGCCGATATAGGCGACCACGACCGTGAAGATCGGCGGCAGCACGAGCCCGAGCGTGAAGCGCCAGACGATCAGGGCGTGCAGGTTCGGCGCGAGCGCCATCATGACGAGGGGGATAGCGGACACGATCATCGCCGCCGCGATCACGCGCTTGCGGCCGAGCATGTCGGCGATCGCGCCGGCGAAGGGAGCCGAGATGGCGATGGCGAGCGTCGTCGCGGTGACGATCAGGCTGATCTCGGCTGGGCTCGCGTTGAATTCCCCGGCGAGCAATGGCAGCAGCGATTGCGGGCCGTAGAGATTGAAGAATGCCCAGAACCCGGCAATGCCGACCGCGGCGCGACGGAAGCTTTGGTTCATGGGCGGGCGCGGTTCATGGGCCGGCAGATTATCGGGCAACGCGCGCGGGATTGCATCAGGGCGCAAGCACAGCCCGGGCATGATCGAGCGTCTGGGTTGGTGCGCCTGACGCATCGACCTTCGTCCAAGTCAACGCACCGAGATCATAGGCTTCCTGTTGCCGCGCAACGTTTGCGTCCGCATCCGAGGCATCGCCGGTGCGCGTTGCAACCCGCGCGATGCGCGTCTCGAGATCGGCAACAAGAAACAGGCCATGAAATGTCACGCCACATGTTGATACAATCTGCTCGATGGCGACACGTTCGCCTTCGCGCGCGAACACCGCATCGACGACCGCCGAGTGGCCGGCCCCGATGATGCGGCACGCCTTTGCGCCAAGCGCCGCGTAAACCTGCGCAGTCGCCGCCGCACCGTAGGCCTCCGCTGGCAGGCGTTCGGTTTCACCCACGCGAAAGAGCACTTTCCGCTCCACGTCCGAGCGCAGCAGTACGGCGCCCGGAGCGGGCGCCAGGTCAGGCGCCAGACCGCGCGCAAGCACCGATTTGCCGGTGCCGGACAGGCCACCGACCGCGATGAGCATCGGGGGAGGCGGTGCGATCAGTTCGCGCGCAAGCCGAAAGTACTTCTGCGCGGCCTTTGCGATTCCGTCCTGCGCTTCGGGCTTTGCGTTCTCCAATCGTGCCGCGGTCACTTTGGCGCGGATCGCGGCGCGTAGCGACATGAAGAGCGGCAGCGCCGCGAGTGCGTCGAGGTCGCCGTCCCGGCGTGTCTCGGCCAGGTAGCGGTTGAGCACGTCACTGCCGGCTTGCTTCAAGCCGCGCTCGACCAAATCCATCAGCAAAAATGCGAGATCGTAGAGCACGTCGCCCGCCGCGATCAGCGCGTCGAATTCGATCGCATCGAACGGCACCGGCTTGCCGTCGATCAGCGCGATATTGCCGAGATGCAGGTCGCCGTGGGCGTGTCGGATGAGACCTTGTTGGCCGCGAAGTTTGAGCAGGGGGAGCAATCGGTCGAGCGCGTCGCGGCTTGCGGCGGTAAGCGCGTCGATATCGGTGCGAGCAAAGAGCCGAGCGAAATCACGCAACCCGGAATCGTTCTGTTCGATGAACCGCGCGAGCGCGTCGATCCACGGGCCGCCGTCGGCTGCCGGCGCTTGTGCATGCGCAGCCGCCGCGACTCGCCCCAGCTCATCGGCGAGCGCAGAATCGATCCTTCCTTGATCCGCGAGCCTATCGAGCGTCGCGTTCTCGTCGAACCGGCGCATCTCGACCGCCCACTCGGCCGCCTCGCCGTCGCCGCCAAGCGCCAGCCCTTTATCGGTTCGGGTGATCGGAACGACACCGAGATAGATCTGTGGTGCGAACGGCCGGTTCACGGCGAGCTCGGCCTCGCAAGCCTCCTTACGTTTGGCGAGGGTCGAGTAGTCGAGGAACGGAAAGCGGACCGCGCGCTTGACCTTGTAGGCGCGATCGCCGGCGAGAAACACCGAGGCCGCGTGCGTGTCGATCCGCCTGACCTCAGCGCCGCCGTGCGTCGCCGGATCGCTCAAGAGCGCAAATATCTCGTCCTGCGGGCCGGTCTTATGCACAGGCCGACACATACCAACTTGCGCGTCGTTCGGTGAGACCGTTTCGATTCGCGGCGAGGAGGGGCGCCATGCATCCGGTCAAGCGGCCTCGGTTCGCACCGGCGATGTGAAGAGAAAAGTTCCAAATGGTTGCACGTTCACTATTAATCGACCAAAGCTCTTGCAGACGATCCACTTTAGATTACTGTGAAAGCCGGAATGGCGCTGGGGGAACAGCGTGGTGGCAGGGATTGTCGGCCGGTCGCGGCGAGCGGCCAAGCGTCATTTATCGCTTCATCAATTGACGACGATCAATAGTCTGTCCTTCGACCCCTCGGGCGACCCATGGCTGTGTGCAAGGGGCGCTGAATGAGCAATGAGGGCGAGCGATCGCACCGGAAAGCAAAGGCGCGGGAGCGCGAGCGGGCACGGCTGTTGCGCGCGCTTGCGGCCTGCGACGGCGATCCAGCCGATATGCTCGAGCTCTATTACTGGTCGAAGGAGCCGGGCTTTACCCAGCTCATTCGCGCGATTGCCACGATGCCGGAGCACACCAGAGCCACGCTCGAAACGTTCATCGTTCTGGCGCGTGATTCCAGGTCGGTCAAAGCGGCTCTCGATTCGCGGGGCGTGCTCACTTTTTGTTCTGCCGAAGCCGCCAAGAGCGCGGCGCTCGCTGTGCACGCGGTGAACGAAGCGGACGACAGGCCACAACTCCTCAATTGACGCAGCGTTGTTAATCGATTCAAAATGACGTAGCGGCGATTGATCGCGTTGCTTAACCGAAAAGTCTCACCTGATAAGGCTATGCATCGCGCGGCGCTGCGAGTCACCTTTCTCGCTTGACAATATGTGGTGAAGTTTGGCGAAAGTGTTGCCGCCCCCACAGGCGCGGCTTTGGCGCGCGCAATGGAGACTATGATGTCAGTAAAAAGGCCTGATCCGGTCGATATTGAAGTGGGGCACCGGATCAGAATCGAGCGGCTGGCGCGCGGCTTGTCGCAGACGGCGCTCGCCAACCAGTTGGGCGTGACATTTCAACAGGTGCAAAAGTACGAGAAGGGCGTCAACCGCGTCGGCGCCGGCCGGCTGACCAAGATCGCCGAAGTTTTAGGCATCGAGGTCGGCACGTTCTTTGGTGCCAAGGACATGGCAGGCGCTGGGGACGCGAGGGAGGACGGCGCGGCGTCGCCGCTGAAGCTGCTGACCGTCTCCGGTGCGTTCCGGCTGCTCCGTGCCTATGGCGACATCGAGGACAGCAATCTGCGCCGTGCCATCGTCGACCTCGTCGAACAGATTTCAACCCAGAAGCGCTCCTCGACCTGACACTCGGCGGGCGCGCTTCATTCGGCGGCAGACCCCGTTGGCTGGCGTTTCGTGCGCCGTTCACCAGCCTGATCTCCAATGCTAATCTTGCCGGGGTGCGGACGGCACGCGAGCCGGAGAGGGCAATCGATGCGCGGCAAAGACAATATGCGCTCGGGCGGCGAGGTGCTGGTCGACCAGCTCCTGGTCAACGGCGTGCGTCACGTGTTCTGCGTACCGGGCGAAAGCTATCTGGCGGCGCTCGATGCGTTCCACGATCGCGAGGTCGCGGTAACGGTATGCCGCCAGGAGGGTGGCGCCGTCATGATGGCGGAAGCGCACGGCAAGCTCACCGGGCGGCCCGGCATCGCGTTCGTGACGCGCGGCCCCGGCGCCACCAATGGCTCGCCCGGCATTCACATCGCCAAGCAGGATTCGACCCCGCTGATCATGTTCGTCGGTCAGGTGGCGCGCGAGATGCGCGACCGCGAGGCTTTCCAGGAGCTCGATTACCGCGCGGTGTTCGGCACCGTGGCGAAGTGGGCGACCGAGATCGACGATCCGGAGCGGATCCCGGAGGTCGTCTCGCACGCGTTTCACGTGGCGATGAATGGCCGGCCGGGTCCGGTGGTGATCGCACTGCCCGAGGACATGCTGATGGAGCGTGTCTCGGTCGGCGATGCGCTCGCGGCGGACATGATCGAGACCTGGCCGGGCCTCACCGATATGTCGCATTTGCAGAAGATGCTATGGGCCGCCGAGCGGCCGATCGCGATCCTCGGCGGCAGCCGCTGGTCGGAAGCGGCGAGCGCCGCAGTCGCGCGCTTCGCGGAGCGCTTCGATCTGCCGGTCGCCACCTCGTTCCGCCGCATGCCGCTGTTTCCAGCAACGCATCCTTCTTACGCGGGCGACCTCGGGACCGGCGTCAACCCGAAGCTGGTCGCGCGTGTGAAGGGGGCGGACCTCCTGTTGCTGGTCGGCGGGCGCATGGGCGAAATGCCGAGCCAGGGTTACACGCTGCTGGACATCCCCAATCCGAAGCTGAAGCTCGTTCACGTCTATCCAGACCCGGATGAGTTGGGCCACGTGTACCGGCCCGACCTTGCCATCAACGCGACGCCGACCGCATTCGCGGCCTCCCTTGAAGGCTTGCAGCCGCCGAACGAGATTCGCTGGTGCGCCTGGACCAAGGAGGCGCGCGAGGACTACCTCGCCTGGACCGAGCAGCCGACTAAGCAGCCGGGCGCGGTGAACTTCGGCGAGATCATGGTGTGGCTGCGCGGGCAATTGCCGGGAGACAGCATCATCACCAACGGCGCCGGCAACTTTTCCACCTGGATGCACCGCTTCTACCGCTTCACCAAGTTCGCGACCTTGCTCGGCCCGACTTCCGGATCGATGGGCTACGGACTGCCCGCGGCCGTCGGCGCCAAGCGGCTCTATCCGGAGCGCACCGTGGTGTGCGTCGCTGGCGACGGCGACTTCCTGATGAACGGGCAGGAGTTCGCGACCGCCGTGCAATACGATCTGCCGATCATCGTGCTGATCATGGACAACGGCATGTATGGCACCATCCGTGCACACCAGGAACGCGAATTTCCGGGGCGCATCAGCGCCACATTTCTGCGCAATCCGGACTTCGCCGCCTATGCGCGCGCCTTCGGCGGGTTCGGCGCAACCGTCGAAAAGACCGAGCAGTTCGCGGATGCATTCAACGCCGCGAAGGCTTCGGGCAAGCCGGCGATCATCCACCTCAAGGTCGATCCGCAGGCGATCAGCCCGGCCACCACGCTGGATGCGATCCGCGCCAAGGCGCTCGCGGCGCAAAACAGCTGACCTCAGAGGCTTGCGCATTAATTTGAACGCTGGCTCACTTCTTGCCGAAGTGAGTCGCCATGGCCTATCGCCGCACCGAAAACGTCGTTCGCCGCCTTGCGGCGCGGCATGACGCGATCATTGCTGCAGCTGGCGCGCTTGCCGCGGAAGCCGGCATCAACGCGGTGCAGATCGGGCCGGTCTCGCAGCGCGCGGGCGTCGCGACCGGCACCGTCTATCGCTACTTCCCGTCCAAGACCGAGCTTGTCGCCGCGCTGGTGGCTTCCGTCTCGAAGCGCGAGCTTGATGCGATGCGACGCGCCGCCTCCGAC
>JBAVXH010000124.1:0-2649 GCA_049698215.1 Xanthobacteraceae bacterium
GCCGGAGCGTATCCGCACATCGACGCCGCCGCCGCCATAACCGTAGCGATGGCCGTAACGATACCCATACCGATGACGCGGCCCGTAGTAGTAGATCGTGGCGCCGCGGCATCCGCGGCCATAACCCCACCGATGCCAGTGGCGGAACGGGCGGCAGTGCACGCTTTCGCCGACGCCGATCTGTTCGGCGGCTGCCTTGATGGCGCTTCCGTCGATCGGCGCCGCGATGGCGCCGGACGAGCCGACGAGCGCGGCGGCTCCGACCAGCAAGAGAGACCAGGTTCTCATGAGCGTTCTCCTCTGTCGCCTCGGCTTGAGCCGAGGCCGATGACGCTCAACCGGTCCCTGTGAGGGGTTGTTCCATTTGGCCGTGTGATTCGACGGAACACCAAGTTCCATTCTTGCGTTGAGCCGCAAGGGCGGCCCCGAGAGGAGCAACATCATGGCCAAACCCACCCCGCGTCAGCGCCGGATCGAAGGCCGCGTGATGCACGAGTTCAAGCACGGCGAGTTGCGCAGCGGTCGCGGCGGCAAGGGCGGCAAGGTGAAGAGCCGCCGCCAGGCGATCGCGATCGCGCTCTCCGAGGCCGGCGACTCCAAATATCAGAGCAAGTCCGAGAACAAGCGGCGCCTGCGCAAGACCGCCACCAAGGAGCGGCGCGGCGAGACCGGCCAGCAGGAACGCGAAGGCCGCGCGCATGTCGGTGCGCACGGAAAACGCGAGAGCACCCGCGCGATGGGCGGCAAGAATGCGCGGCGCACCACCAAGCGCGGCCGCAAGAAGCGCGCGGCGTAACGCATCGACCCCTCCCGCTGGGTCCCCGCTTTCGCAGCGGAACTTTCTGACAGTTCTCGGGAACCTTCCATTACTGCAATTATCC
This sequence comes from Xanthobacteraceae bacterium, assembly GCA_049698215.1. Lineage (GTDB taxonomy): Bacteria > Pseudomonadota > Alphaproteobacteria > Rhizobiales > Xanthobacteraceae > PALSA-894. The sequence continues at coordinate 882 of JBAVXH010000124.1, forward strand.
GTATTCTTCCGCGCCTTGGCGCCACATTCTCGTCAGCATTGATCCGCATCTGACGCGCGGGAGCGCAAAGCCTCCCGCCCACAAAAATACGACATGGTGCGCGCGGCATTGCATCGCGCGCCGGGGACACAGGGACATCAATGCGGCTGAAGCTCGCTTGCTCCTGCGCGTTTGGAGCTCTCTATCTCTTCGTCAGTTCCAGTTCGGCCAACATCCAGCAGCGCACGACGGACGTGCCGCTGCGGCTCAAGCTGATCGAGAAGGCAAGAAACCAGCTCGCCGCGCTGCCGGGCGCTGCGGAATCCTTCTTCCATCTGCTCGATGCGCCCGCGCAGCCCGATCCCGATACACCTGACACGATCGACGCCCCGAAGGACGCGGCGCCCACTTCGCTCGAGCGCGCGCGCATCGCGCTCGCCGAATCGAACGCGCCGGCGCTGCCGCAGAGCGAACTCTGCTCCAGCCTGGTCGAGGTCGCGCAGGCGAACGCGCTGCCGCTCGGCTTCTTCGCCAACCTGATCTGGCAGGAGAGCCGCTTTGATCATCAGGCGATCAGTCCCGTCGGCGCGATGGGCATCGCGCAGTTCATGCCCGACACGGCCGACAGAGTTGGCCTCGATGATGCCTTCAATGGGCGCGAAGCGCTGCCCGCCTCCGGCAGGCTGTTGCGCACGCTCGCCGATCGCTTCGGCAATATCGGGCTGGCGGCCGCGGCCTACAATGCGGGGCCGAAGCGCGTATCCGACTGGCTGGCGCAGCGCTCCGGCCTGCCGCGGGAAACGCGGGATTACGTGAGCGTCATCACCGGCAAGCCGGTCGAGGAGTGGCGCGGCGTGAAGGAGAAGGCGGTCGTGTTCACCGTGCCGCGTGCCGTGCCGTGCCATCGTGCCGCGCACTTCTCGGCGATCGAGCAGTCGGAGCGCATGGCGCAATTGCAGCGCGTCGCCGAGGAGCGGACGCGCGCGATCGAGAAGGCGCGCGAGGAGAAGAGGCTGGCCGCCAAGGCGCGCGAGGAGATGCGCCGCGCCACCGCCGCCCTGAAGCGCGCCAAGAAGAACGGACGAGAGCCGCGCGTCATCACGGCGAGCCGCTGATTCCAAGCCTATTGGGTGGGCAAAGGCGCGGTTACGCGCCGTGCCCACGCGTTCTTCCGGGCGAGAAGACGCGGGCACGTCGCTGCGCGAAGCTTTGCCCACCCTACGCGCCGTTGCTAACATGCGCCATGCAGGCGTTCTGGGATCGCATCAAAGCCTCGCTTTCGGCCGACGACCTGTTCTTCCGCGTCAGCTGCTTTTTCTACGCGCTGGTCGGCGGGGCCGTCGGCGGCTTCATCGCCTGGCTGCTGGTCGCGTCGTCGGCGCGCGAGACGACGGCGGGGCCGCTCTATGCGCTGTTCTGGTTGATCGCGGTGGCCTTCCTCGTCTGGGCCGCGGTGCTGCTCATCGGCTGCGTCAGCCCGCCCGGCACCCGCCCGATGCGCTGGGCGGCCGCCACGCTGCCGCCCATCGTCTCCTTCGACGGCCAGGAAGGCCTTCTCGCCTACATCACGTTTCTCCCCGCCGCGGTGCTGACGCTGCTCTTGCGCGGCATCGGCGTGCGCGGTTGCCAATCGCGGCGCAGCGCCGCGCTGATCGACGAAGCCGAGCGCAACAGTCGCTCAACGGCGCCGCGAATTGATGTGTGAATGCGGTTGGCCTCGTAGCGCGCATGCCGTAGGGCGCAATAAGCGACGCGAAGCAGAGCGCATTGCGCCGACCCGCGGTGGGGG
>JBAVXH010000125.1:0-3372 GCA_049698215.1 Xanthobacteraceae bacterium
CCCGCAGGCGCCGCACAAGCGAATGCTCCTTGGCATTCGCCCCGGGACCGCCTTGGCTGATCTCCGCCCGCGCATCCCGCCCGCTCCATCAAGCCGCGTCACCGGTTGACACCCCTCGGAGAGCGAGGCGCATGCAACATGGGAGAAGGGTGCGGCAAGGGGAGGGCGGAAAGGTGGAGAAATTGTGATTTTTTTCAAATGATAGGACTACTAGGGATAGTCGCAAAACTTATCCCCTCAAAGGCCGTAGGGCGGGCAAAGCGCGGAGCGCGTGCCCGCCATAACATCAAGATGGCGGGCACGGTGCTTTGCACCTTTTGCCCGCCCTACGAGCTACACGAACCGGCGGATCGCCGCTTCCGTCGAGGCGAACAGCCTCATCCACTCTTCCTCCTCGCACCGTCGGGCGATAGGCCGTCACCCGCAGGGCGCAACAGCGAAGCGTATTGCGCCGTTTGGCGGATTACGCCCTTTGGCCAATCCGCCCTACGCCGCCCTCACCTCCACCGCACCTCAAGCCCCGCCGCCATCGCGATATTGATCAGCACATCGAGGCTGAACTTGTTGATGCGCCCGCGCAGCAGATCGTTGAGGCGCGGCTGCGTCAGCCCAAGCCGTTTGGCGGCTTGCGTGAGGCGCCACTTCGACACGGCTTTCTGAATCGCGATCATCGTCCCGGCGCGCGCCTTCATGTTCGCGGCCTGCGCGCGCGAGGGCTCGATTGCGTCCCAGACACTCTTGAAGCGCTTCTTTCTCATTCCGCGCCTCCACCGTTTCAAGTCCGTAGCCCGCACGAGCGCAGCGATATGCGGGACAGCCGATCCCGGATGTCGCTTCGCTCAGCCGGGCTACGAGTGTGTGGGTTGGGTCAGGAGTGGTACAGCTGGGTGGCTTCGAACCACCGACCTCCGGTTCCACAGACCGGCGCTCTAACCATCTGAGCTACAGCTGCACGAGGCCCGCTTGGCGCGGCGGGCGGAAACTAGGAGCAACACCCTTCCTTGGCAAGGGTTTCGGCCGTTCGACCCTCGCGTCGTCATCGCCCGCCGACGGGTCCGCGCAAAGCGCGGCCCGATGACAGGCTCCGGCGGGCGACCCAGTAGACCACAAGCATTTCGATCATGGCGACCGCCCGCGTCTACTGGGTGAGAGTCATTGTTCGCGACGTGCCACGGCGCATCGTTCAAAAAACAAAGCCCGGGCAACCGGCCCGGGCTACTCACGCAACTAACCTTTGTGGCGCTTATGGCGCCTTACGCAACCTTCTTCATCGCCTTGGAGACGCCGCTCTTGATCGGCTCGGCGGTGTCGGTCGCGAGCTTCTGGGCGAGCGTGCCGAGCTCCTTGCCCTGCGCGGAGAGCGTCTCGAACTGCGTGCGCGAGTGGGCAGTCGCCAGCTCGACGAATTCGGACGGCGACTTCACGCCGAACATCTTCTCGACGAAGGTGAACGCCATGTTGGTGTTGTAGCGGGCGATCTCGATCACCTTCAGGCCGTACTCGGTCGAGCCCTGGCTGGCCGTCGTGTAGACCGTCTCGAGCATCTGGGTGTTCTCTTCGGCGACGGCCTTGAACTTCTCGTAGGCGTCCCGGCTCTGCGCGACGCCCTTCTCGGCGAACTCGCGGAACGCGGCCGGAACTTCCATCTTCGGCATGTCGAACGACGGCATGTCGAACTTCGGCATTTCGAACATCGGAATGACAGTGGCCGGCGCCTTGGCGGGCTTCGGCTTCATGGTGGTGTCGGTCATGGGGGGTCCTCTCGCTTGGTCAGCGCGCGACTGGCTCTCACCAGCAGCCGCAAATAATGTCCCGATGGAGCCTATATAGCGCGCGCCATGGTGCGACGCAAGGTAAATTTGTGCATCGCACAAAAAATAACTACGACATTGAATTTACTTATGATTTTGGCTTGGCGGCGTCCGTGGCGGCCTTCGCGGCAGCGGTCCCCAGATCCTTCGCCTGGGCCTGCATCGCCTGCATCTGCGATTTCATGAATTCCTGCTGCAGCGCCAGCACCTCCTGCACGTCCTTCGCGCGCAGCAGCCTCTGGGCGAATTCGAACGAGTTGGCGACGTTCTGCTCGGCGAAGCCCATCACCTTCTCGCGCACCTCCTTGGCGCCGGACTGGGCGGTGTTCGCCTGGGTCTCCAGCGCCGCGGCGGTCTTTTGCGCGGCGGTCAGGAAGCCATCCATGGCCTTTTTCGCCTGTTCGACGCTTTGCTCCGCAAACTGGCGCATCTGGGTGGGTACGTCGAAGTTCCAGGGATTGTCGGCCATTTGGGGTCTCCTTCGCCACGCGGGACGTTGCGGCATCATCATCGGCGCGAAACGCCATCAATGCAAACGCATGGGCACCGACGCGTTGCCCCGTTAAGGCTAACCGGGAGTGCCGGTGGACAACGCGTGGACGAGGCAAAAGGCGCGCCCTATTAAGGGTTTGTTTACGCTGCTGAAGGCCGAGCGCGAACCCAAAAAAATGACCGTGGCGGCTCCTGACATCCTTGCGCTCACCCGCGACGCACGCCTCGCGCCTTACGCGATGAGCGCGATCCCGGCGTGGCTCTTCGCGGCGGATGGAGCGCGCGTGCTCTGGGCCAATGCGTCGGGCGCGGTTGCGCTCAATGCGCCGAGCGTCGCCGCGCTGACGGAGCGGATTTTCAGCGCGGACGAGCCGCTTGGCGCCGACATCGCGCGCCTTGCCGAGACGCTGCCGCCGACGTCGCAGAGATACGAGCGGCTGCGCGACATCGGGTCGAGCCTGGTGTGCGCTTGCGCGCGCGTCGAGATTGGCGGCCTCGCCGGCATCCTGGTGACGGCCTCCGAACCGGCGCGCAAGGTGCTGCCGCTCGCCGAGCGAGCCGCATCGTTGTTCGGCGCGAGCCGCGAGCCTCTGGCGGTGTTCTCGTCCGACGGTGCGCTGCTCTACACGAACGGCGATCTTGCAGCCGGCGCGACGCTGGAGAGCCTCGGTGCGGACGCCGAGCGGCTCGGCAGCGGCGGCAACACGGTGCTGCTCGCGCTGCTGCCGCGCGAAAGGGTTGAAGCTCGCGCAGAGCAAGCGGCCGAGCAAGCGGAAGAACTCGAAGAGCCGCGTGCGCCGAGCATCGTTGAGGAAGAATCCGCGCCGGTTACGGCGGACAAGTTCGGAGAAATCCCCGCGCCCCCCGCCCCGGAACGTCCGCTGCGCTTCGTCTGGACCATGGATGCGGACGAGCATTTCCAGCTCGCCGCGCCGACCTTCGCCGACGCGATGGGACCGCGCACCGCCGAGGCGATCGGCAAGCCGTGGCGCGAGATCGCGACCGCGCTCGGCCTCGATGCAGACGGCCGCTTCGCCAATGCGATCGCGGCGCGCGACACGTTCAGCGG
>JBAVXH010000126.1:0-6652 GCA_049698215.1 Xanthobacteraceae bacterium
ATCGAAGTGCGCGTAGAACGTTGCGACCTCGTAGACCTCGGTCTGCGCAAGCTTCATCTCGTGCGCGAGCGCAGCGAGATGCGCAGCAGACAAGTGGCCGTACTGGTCCTGGATGAGATGCAGATGCTCGATCAGCAGATCGCGCCGTCGCGGCCTCTCACCGAGCAGCGCGCGCACCTCGTCGAGGGCCGCCGGATCGACCTGGCGGCCCTTCGGCGTCCGGCGCGGGCCTTGTCTTTTCCGCCCGGACCCGGCGTGCTCGATCGGTGTTTTGGCGTCCATCAAAGCCCTTGTTCTTGGTTCTTCTCTGGAGAAGAACCAAACTGGTCGATAAAGAACAACCGCCTAATTTCCATTGATCAATCGAGATTGTCTATTATAGATTCGTCCAACCTGAGCGTCGTGATCGGTGTCCGGAGAAGGCTAACACATTGATCGACAAGCTTGAATTTCTTCTTTCCCTGTCCCGCGAGCGGCATTTCGGCCGTGCCGCCGAGGCCTGCGGCGTCACCCAGCCAACGCTTTCGGCCGGGGTAAAGCAGCTCGAGGGGCAAATGGGCGTGCTGCTGGTCAATCGCGGCTCGCGCTTTCGCGGTTTCACGCCCGAGGGCGAGAAGGTGCTCGACTGGGCGCGCCGTATCGTCGGCGACGAGCGCGCGATGCGCGCCGAGATCAACGCGCTGCGTCACGGCCTCACCGGGCGGCTGCGAATCGCCGCGATCCCGACCGCGCTCGCGATGATCGCGAGCCTCACGACGCCATTCCGGCAGCGCCACCCCAATGTGCAGTTCACGATCATGTCGCGCACCTCGATCGAGGTGCTCGGCGAGCTCGAAAATCTCGAGATCGATGCGGGCGTGACCTACCTCGACAACGAGCCGCTCGGCCGCGTTACCGCCGTGCCGCTCTATCGCGAGCGCTACCGCCTGCTCACCTCCGCCGACGCGCCGCTCGGCAACCGCAAGAGCGTGACCTGGGCCGAAGTCGCAAGTGTGCCCCTTTGTTTGCTGACGCCGAACATGCAGAACCGGCGGATCATCGACGGCCTCTTGCGCGGAGCAGGTGCGATTCCGCAGCCGACCCTCGAGTCGAATTCGATGATCGTGCTGTTCGCCCATGTGCGCACCGGGCGGTGGGCGAGCGTAATGCCCTCCAAGCTTGCCGAGACGCTGGGCCTCACCGATACGATCCGCGCGATCCCGATCGTCGAGCCGGAGGCGGTGCACGAGGTCGGGCTCGTCGTTCCGAAACGCGAGCCGATGACGCCGCTTGCCTCCGCGCTTGTCGCGGAAGCGAAGCGGCTGGCGATGACGCTGGAGGATTGAGGGAGAGGGTTTCTTCTTTCCCCTCGCCCCGCGAAGCGGGGAGAGGGTGCCCGAGCGCAGCGAGGGCGGGAGAGGGGCCCTCTCCCGGCTCGCAGCTCCGCTGCTCGCCACCCTCTCCCGCAAGGCGGGAGAGGGGAAAGAAGGAGAGAGCCGAGTGCGCGGCCCTTACGCCACCTTCACGGTGAGATGGCGGAACATGGCGTTCTTCGCCTCGTCGTCCATCTCGGTCTTGAACTTGTGGCGGTCTTTCAGCGCGGTCGCCTTGGCGGCGGCGGGACGCGCGTTGATCTCGTCGGTCAGGCGCTTCAGGTTCGGGAATTGCTCCCAGCCCTTTTCGCCGAGCACGTTCGGGATCAGCCGCGACCAGCCCCAGATGTTCATGTCGACGATCGTGTAGGTGTCGCCGAGCATGTATTTGTTGTTGGCCAATCGCTCGTTGATGATGCCGAAATGGCGCTGCGCCTCGTAGGCGTAGCGATTGATCGCGTACTCGATCTTCTCCGGCGCATAGACGCGGAAGTGAACCGACTGGCCGGAATACGGCCCGACGCCGGACGCCACGAAGAACATCCAGGAGAGGAGTTCGCCGCGGCCCTTGTCGGTCTTGGCGGGCAGGAACTTGCCGGTCTTCTCGGCGAGATAGAGCAGGATCGCGGATGAATCGAACACGGTGGCGTCGCCGTCGACGATCGCCGGCACCTTGGCGTTCGGGTTGATGGCAAGGAAGTCCGGCTTGTGCTGGTCGCCCTTGCGGGTGTCGACCGCAATCGGCTCGTAAGGCAGGCCGGTCTCTTCGAGCATCAGCGCGATCTTGGTCGGGTTAGGCGCGCCGGAGTAATAGAACTTGAGCATTGTCGTCTCCTTGTTTGGCAAGTTGCTCCGACCTCATGCTGAGGAGGCCGCGAAGCGGCCGTCTCGAAGCATGGATGAATGGCCGGTGGCCGCCTCAGTCCTTCGAGACGCGCCCTGCGGGCGCTCCTCAGGATGAGGCGGAGAGAGATTAGAACAGACCCACGATCCTACCTTGCTCGTTCACGTCGATCGAGTCCGCCGAGGGCACCTTGGGCAGGCCCGGCATGGTCATGATCTCACCGCAGATCGCCACGATGAACTCCGCGCCGGCCGAGAGGCGCACCTCGCGCACCGGAATATTGAAGCCCGTGGGCGCGCCCTTGGCGTCCGGGTTGGTCGAGAACGAATACTGCGTCTTGGCGATGCAGACGGGCAGCTTGCCGAAGCCCATCTCCTCCCAGGTCTTGAGCTGGTCTTTGACCGACTTGTCGGCGGTCGCGTCGTCGGCGCGATAGATTTCCCTGGCAATGGTGCGGATCTTCTCGAACAGCGGCATCTCGTCGGGATAGAGCAGCTTCAGGTTCGCCTTGCCGTCGTCGCAAATCTTGACGACGGCCTTGGCGACATCCGCCGCGCCTTCGCCCCCCATTGCCCAGTGGTCGGCCATCAGCGCCTCGACGCCGAGCGCCTTGCACTTCTCCTTCACCAGCGCGATCTCGGCGTCGGTATCGGCCGAGAAGCGGTTGATCGAGACGACGGCGGGCAGGCCGAACTTCTTGATGTTCTCGATGTGGCGCTGCAGGTTGCTCATGCCGCTTTCGAGCGCCTTCAGGTCTTCCTTCTTCAGGTCGTTCTTGGCGACGCCGCCGTGCATCTTGAGCGCGCGGATGGTGGCGACGATCACCACGCAGTCGGGCTTCAGACCGGCCTTGCGGCACTTGATGTCGAGGAATTTCTCGGCGCCGAGGTCGGCGCCGAAGCCGGCTTCGGTCACCACGTAATCGGCGAGCTTCAGCGCCGCGGTGGTCGCCGACACCGAGTTGCAGCCGTGCGCGATGTTGGCAAACGGGCCGCCATGGATGAAGGCGGGCGTGCCTTCCAGCGTCTGTACCAGGTTGGGCGCGATCGCGTCCTTGAGCAGCGCCGTCATGGCGCCGTGACCCTTCAGCTCGCTCGCGCGCACGGGTTTACGGTCGCGCGTGTAGCCGACGATGATGTTGCCGAGGCGTGCTTTGAGGTCCTCGAGGTCCCGGGCGAGACAGAAGATCGCCATCACCTCCGACGCCACCGTGATGTCGAAGCCCGCCTCGCGCGGATAGCCGTTCGCGACGCCACCGAGCGAACAGACGATCTCGCGCAGCGCGCGGTCGTTCATGTCCATCACGCGGCGCCACGCGACGCGGCGCGAGTCGATGCCGAGCGCATTGCCCCAGTAGATGTGGTTGTCGACCAGCGCCGAGAGCAGGTTGTGCGCCGACGTGATGGCGTGGAAATCGCCGGTGAAATGGAGGTTGATGTCCTCCATCGGGATCACCTGCGCGTAGCCGCCGCCGGCCGCGCCGCCCTTCACGCCGAAGCAAGGACCGAGCGAGGGCTCGCGCAGCGCGCACATCGCTCGTCTGCCGATGTGGTTCAGCGCGTCGGTGAGGCCGACCGTGGTGGTGGTCTTGCCTTCGCCCGCGGGCGTCGGTGAAATCGCGGTCACCAGGATCAGCTTGCCGTTCGGCTTGCTCTTGAGCGACTTGATGAAGTCCATCGACACCTTGGCTTTGTAGTGGCCGTAGGGCTCGAGGTTCTCCAGCGCGATGCCGAGCTTGTCCTTCGCGACGTCCGCGATGCGCTTCGGCTTTGCGGCCTGTGAGATTTCGATGTCGGATTTCGGTGACTGATGCTGCGAGGCGGGCATGATTTTCTGATCCGTCAGGAGGGAAAGTGTCGTTGAGGAGAGGGGAGGAGCGTCAGCCGAACTTGGCGCCGGCCGCGACAGCCGCGGCTTTGGCCCATTCGCCCGCGCCGAGCTTCGGGCCATCGGCCTGCACGCGGGTGACCTTGAAGCGTCCGTCGGCGCAGACGACCGTGAGGCTGTCGCTGTCGATCGCGACGATCTCGCCGAGCTTGCCCGCGATGCCCTTCGGGCTCGTTGCGGGGATCGGCTTGGCGTCGAAGATCTTGATCGTCTTGCCGTCCAGCGTGGTCCAGGCGCCGGGCGCGGGATTGCAGCCGCGGATCAGTCGGTCGATCTGCTCCCAGGGCTTGCCCCAGTCGATGTGCGCGTTGCCAGGGCCGCAGCGGCCCTCGTAGGTCGCCTTGCTGTCGTCCTGCTTGATACGCGGCGCCTTGCCGGCCTTCACCAGGTCGACCCCTTCGAGCATCGCGTCGACGCCCATCGGGAACAGGCGGTCGAAGTAGACCGTGCCGAGCGTGTCGGTGCCGGAGATCGGCGTCTTCTTCTGAATGAGGACATCGCCGGTATCGAGCCCGTTGTCGGGCCAGAAGATCGAGAGCCCGGTTTCCGTCTCGCCCTTGATGATCGGCCAGTTGATGGCTGACGCGCCGCGATAGGCCGGCAGCAGCGAGGGGTGATACTGGATCGAGCCGTGCGTCGGGATGTTGAGGAAGTCCTCGGGCACGAACAGCGTGACGAACGCCATCACCTGCAGGTCGGGTTTGAGCGCGCGGAATTCCTCCCACACCTTCGGGTCCTTGTAGGAGGCGGGCTGATAGACCGGCAGACTCGCCGTCATCGCGGCTTCGAGCAGCGGGTCCGCCTTGGCGCCCGGCTTGGTCGGCGCGACATAGACGCCGACGATGTTCTCGCCGCGCTTCAAGAGCGCCTCGAGCACCACTTTGCCGAACGCCTGCTGGCCGTGGACCACGATACGCATCAGTGTCTCCCCAAACTCTCAGTCGTCGTCCCCGCGAAAGCGGGGACCCATAACCCCAGCGCTCTCGATAGGTCGGTGGCTATGGGTCCCGGGTCTCCCTGCGGTCGCCCGGGACGACAGTCTGCGCGCTACGCCGCTTCCGCGCGCGAGCCCTTCTCGGCCGGCGTGATGGCGCCCGAGCCCTTGATCTCGGTGATCTCCGAGGCCGAGTAGCCCAGCACCTTGCCGAGAATCTCCTCGGTGTGCTCGCCGAGCAGCGGCGAGCGCGCCACCTCGCATGGGCTATCCGACAGCTTGATCGGATTGCCGACCGTCAGATACTTGCCGCGCGTCGGGTGATCGACCTCGACCACGGTGCCGGTGTCGCGCAGCGACTTCTCCTCGGCGATCTCCTTCATCGAGAGAATCGGCCCGACCGGAATGTCGAGCGCGTTGCACTTGTCCATGACCTCGAACTTGGTCATGGTCTTGGTCCATTCCTCGATGGTACCGAAGATCGACTTCAACCGCGGCAGGCGCGCATTCGGCGTCGCATAGTCCGGATCGGTCTTCCACTCGGGTTTGCCGATCAGGTCGCAGATCTCGCCCCACACCGGCGCCTGCGTGATGAAGTAGATGTAGGCGTCGGGATCGTCCTCCCAGCCCTTGCACTTCAAGATCCAGCCGGGCTGGCCGCCGCCCGAGTCGTTGCCGGCGCGCGGCACTGCCTTGCCGAACGGCACGTTCTCGCCGAACTGGCTGTATTCCTTCAACGGCCCGTGCGCGAGGCGCTGCTGGTCGCGCAGCTTGACGCGCGCGAGGTTGAGCACGCCGTCCTGCATGGCGCAGAGCACCTTCTGCCCGCGCCCAGTGCGGATGCGCTGGTAGAGCGCCGACACGATGCCGAGCGCGAGATGCAGGCCGGTGCCGGAGTCGCCGATCTGCGCGCCGGTGACGAGCGGCGGGCCCTCGCGGAAGCCGGTGGTCGAGGCCGAGCCGCCGGCGCACTGCGCGACGTTCTCGTAGACCTTGCAGTCCTCGTAGGGGCCGGGACCGAAGCCCTTCACCGACGCGACGATCATGCGCGGGTTGAGCTTGTGGATGTGCTCCCAGGTGAGCCCCATGCGGTCGAGCGCGCCGGGCGCGAAGTTCTCCACCAGCACGTCGCAATGCTTGATCAGGCGATCGAGGATCTCGCGGCCCTTCGCGTGCTTCGAATCGATCGTGATCGAGCGCTTGTTGCCGTTGAGCATCGTGAAGTAGAGCGAGTCGGCGTTCGGCACGTCGCGCAACTGCCCGCGCGTGATGTCGCCGACGCCGGGGCGCTCCACCTTGATGCAGTCCGCACCCAGGTAGGCGAGGAGCTGCGTGCAGGTCGGTCCAGACTGCACGTGCGTGAAGTCGAGGATGCGCACGCCTTCGAGCGCCTTGCCGGCCTGGCCGAACGGCTTGCTCGACGGCTTTGGAAGGCCGTTGCCGTTCGTCGCAGCCGTGGCCCCCTTCGCGGTCTTGACGCTGCGCTTCTCGGCCTTGCGGGCGGCCTGCTTGGCGCTGCGCGCAGCACGCGCCTCGGCGGCCAGCATGCTCTGCTTGTTGGCAAGCGCCTTTTTCGGCGCACGAACGCGCTTGGCGGAGGGCTTCGCGGCGCTCCCCGCACTGCGCGCCTTGGCG
>JBAVXH010000127.1:0-4709 GCA_049698215.1 Xanthobacteraceae bacterium
GCCGAAGACCGTAAGGTCTGAGGCGGGAGAGGGGCAAGCGCGCTGGATGCATGGCCCCTCTCCCGGCCGCGCTACGCGCGTCCACCCTCTCCCCGTAAGAACGGGGCGAGGGGAAAGAAGGGGAAGAGAGGCTAGGCCGCCCTCTCCCCCAGCACCATGTAGTTCACGTCGGTGTCGGTCGAGAGCTCCCAGCGGTCGGCGAGCAGATTGTAGATCACGCCGCGCTCGTCGGTGGTGCGCAGCCCGGCGCGCTCCATCGCGATCTCCAGCTCGTCGGGCGTGACGAACTTGTCCCAGCTGTGCGTGCCGCGCGGCAGCCAGCGCAGCACGTACTCGGCGCCGACGATGGCGAGCGCGAAGCTTTTCAGCGTGCGGTTGATGGTGGCGGCGATCATCAAGCCGCCCGGCTGCACCATCTCGGCGCAGCGCGAAACGAACAGCTTCACGTCGGCGACGTGCTCGACCACTTCCATGGCGAGCACGATGTCGAAACGCTCGCCCGCATCGGCGAGCGCCTCCGCGGTCGTGACGCGATAGTCGATCGCAAGCTCGCCCTGCTCGGCATGGACTTTCGCGGCCGCGATGTTCTTCTCGGACGGATCGGCGCCGAGCACATTCGCGCCGAGCCGCGCCAGCGGCTCGCACAGAATTCCGCCACCGCAGCCGATGTCGAGAATCGCTAAGCCCTTCAGGCAATCGAGCTGCTTCGCGTTGCGCCCGAACTTCTTGCACGCGGCGTCGCGGATGTAGGCGAGCCGCACCGGATTGAACTTGTGCAGCACCGCCATCTTGCCGCGCGGATCCCACCATTCGGCGGCGAGCGCCGAGAAGCGCGCGACTTCGGCTTCGTCGATGGTGGAACTGCCTTGCATCAAAAGCTCCGCTTCCGCTCGTCCCCGCGAAAGCGGGGACCCAGAGAAAAGAGCTGGATGCCCGCTTTCGCGGGCATGAGCGAAAACACAGTCAACCAATCCATGTCGGCCTTCCCTCGATCGGATAGGCCGGATCGTTGTAGCCCGGCGAGGCGGGGTGGCCGGGCGTGACCAGACTGTCGATGAAGGCTTCGTCTTCCTTGGTGATCTTGCAGTCCAGCGCCTTCGCGTAGCCGTCCCACTGCGCCTCGGTGCGCGGGCCCGCGACCACACCGCTGATCAGACTGTTGTTGAGCACCCAGGCGACCGCGAACTGCTGGGGCTCGACGCCGCGCTTCTCGCACCAGGCCTTCACCTTCTGCGCCGCCGCGAGCGTCTCGGGCCGGAATTCGGTCTGCAGCATGCGCCGGTCGGCACGGCCGGCGCGCGTGTCCTTCGGGACTTCGGCGCCCACCTGGTACTTGCCGGTGAGCACGCCGCGCGCGAGCGGCGAGTAGCTCACCACGCCGAGGCCGTAGTAGGCGCAGGCGGGCAGAACCTCGACCTCCATCACCCGATAGAGCGCGTGATAGTAAGGCTGGTTCACGACAGGGCGGTCGATGCCCATCCGGTCGCACAGATTGCAGATCTCGGCGACGCGCCAGGCGCGATAGTTCGAGACACCGAAGTAGCGGATCTTGCCTTGGCGGAGCAGGTCGCCGATCGCGCGCACGGTTTCGGCGAGCGGCGTCGCGTGGTCCTCTTTGTGCAGGTAGTAGATGTCGATGTAGTCGGTGCCAAGCCGACGCAACGAATCCTCGGCGGCCTGCATCACCCATTTGCGCGACAGCCCACCGCGGTTCGGCCCCTCGCCTATCGCATTGGCGAGCTTGGTCGCCACCACCCAATCGTTGCGCTGGTTTCCGACCGCGCGCCCGACGATCTCCTCGGACTTGCCGGCATTGTAGGCGTCCGCCGTGTCGATGAAATTGACGCCCTGCTCGCGGGCCTTGGCGACGATGCGGCCGGCCGTCGCCTCGTCGGTCGCCGACCCAAAAGTCATGGTGCCGACCGCCAAAGGCGAGACCTTCACGCCGCTTTTCCCGAGATTTCGGTAGTTCATTTGCCTGCCTGGCTGGAGCCCGCAGTGGCTCTTCTAGCCCGCGCTTGACTCGGAAAGCCAATGAGAACAAAAAGAGAACATGCTTTCGACGCTGCAGAAGCTCGAAATCCTGGCCGACGCCGCCAAATATGACGCCTCCTGCGCCTCCTCGGGCGCGGAAAAGCGCGACTCGCGCAATGGCGGGCTCGGCTCGACCAGCCACGGCATCTGCCACTCCTACACGCCGGACGGGCGCTGCGTCTCGCTGCTGAAAATCCTGCTCACCAACGCCTGCGTGTTCGATTGCGCCTACTGCATCAACCGCCGCTCCTCGAACGTGCGGCGCGCGCGCTTTTCCGTGAAGGAGGTCGTCGACCTCACGCTCAATTTCTACAAGCGCAACTACATCGAAGGGCTGTTTCTTTCCTCCGGCATCATTCGCTCGTCCGACTACACGATGGAGCTGATCGTGCGCGTCGCGCGAAGCTTGCGCGAGGAGCACGGCTTCAAGGGCTACATCCACCTCAAGAGCATTCCGGATGCCGACCCGGCGCTGATCGCCGAGGCGGGCCGTTACGCCGACCGGCTCTCGATCAATGTCGAGTTGCCGACCGAGACCGGCCTGAAGACGTTTGCGCCGGAAAAGCGCGCGGCCTCGATCAAGACCACGATGGCGAACCTGCGCGTGCGCATCGCCGAGAGCCACGCGGACGCCCGCGCGCCGCGCTTTTCGCCGGCCGGCCAGGGCACGCAGATGATCGTCGGCGCGGACGGCGCCAACGACGCGCAGATCGTCACGACCAGCGCCTCGCTCTACGCGAGCTACGACCTCAAGCGCATCTATTACTCGGCCTTCAGCCCGATCCCGGATTCGAGCCGCCTGCTGCCGGTCAAGGCCGCGCCGCTCGTGCGCGAGCACCGGCTCTATCAGGCCGATTGGCTCTATCGTTTCTATGGATTCTCGGCGGACGAGATCGCGTCGAGCATGGACGACGGCATGCTCGATCTGGCAATCGATCCGAAACTCGCCTGGGCCTTGCGAAATCGAGCGCGGTTCCCAATTAACGTCAACACGGCCGCGCGCGAAGAGCTGCTGCGCATCCCGGGGCTGGGTCAGAAAACCATAGACCGGATCATCGTCGCCCGAAGACATCGTACGCTTCGGCTCGACGACCTTGCGCGCCTCTGCGGAGCAATCCGCCGCGCGCGGCCGTTCCTGATTGCGGCTGACTGGCGCCCGGTGGCCGAGCACACATCCGCGAGCCTGCGTGCGATACTGGCGCCGCAACCCGAGCAACTGCCGTTATTCGCATGAGCTGCCAATTTCTTGACGAGAAGATGTTTCGCGTGGCGCTCTCCCGCGAGGATGCCTTCGAAGACTTCCGCGACGCAGCGCGCGGGCTGATCGGCACGGAGGTCGCGCCGCGCGACGTGACGTGGCGCGTGCGGGATGGCGATCTGCTCGGCGGCAAGGCGCCGCCGGACAGCAGCGTGTCGTTCAGTGTGCCGGCGGCCTATGTGCGCCTCGCCGAGAATGTCGTGTGTCATCGCGATCCCGAGCGCTTTTCGCTGCTCTATGAATTGCTCTGGCGCATCACACACGGCGAGCGCGAGCTCATGTCCGTCGCCTCCGATTCGCTGGTGCACCGGCTGCAGCGCATGGAGAAATCCGTGCGCCGTGACATGCACAAGATGACAGCCTTCCTGCGCTTCCGCCGCGTCGAAGCCGAGGACGGCGAGCGCTTCATCGCCTGGTTCGAGCCGGAGCATTTCATCCTGCGCCGGATGGCGGACTTCTTCATCGGCCGCTTTGCCGCGATGCGCTGGTCGATCCTAACACCGCAGGGCGCGTTGCACTGGGACGGCAAGGACCTTTCCGAGTCGGAAGGCGTTGCGCATGCAGACGCACCAGCGAGCGACGCGCTGGAGGATTGGTGGCGCACCTATTATCGGGCCACCTTCAACCCGGCGCGCGCGAACCCCGATGCCATGCGAGCCCAGATGCCGAAGAAATATTGGCACAACATGCCCGAGACCGAGTTGATCCCAGGTCTGCTGGCCGAAGCTGACGCGCGCGCGCGGCAGATGGTCGAGCGGGCCCCAAGCACACCACGCAAAGCGAAGGCACCCGCGCCGGCGGCGCAAGCCAGCTTGCCCGAGGGCACCACGGTCGCGGCTGTGCGCGAGCAAGCGAAGCACTGCGAGCGTTGCCCGCTCTACCGCAACGCCACGCAGACCGTGTTCGGCGAAGGACCGCCGAACGCGCCTCTCGTCTTCGTCGGCGAACAGCCCGGCGACCAGGAGGATTTGGCTGGCAAGCCCTTCGTTGGCCCGGCCGGGCAAATGTTCGACCGTGCTCTCGCCGAAGCCGGCATTGACCGCTCGCGCGTCTACGTCACCAACGCCGTGAAGCACTTCAAGTTCGAGCCGCGCGGCAAGCGCCGCATTCACCAGAAGCCGAACAACAACGAGATCGATGCTTGCCGCTGGTGGCTCGACCAGGAGCTCACCCTGATCAAGCCGCGCCTCACCGTGGCGCTCGGCGCGACGGCGGCGCGGGCGCTCACGGGCCGCGACACGACCATCTCTCGCGCGCGTGGCCGGCTGATAACGCTACGGGAGGGCCTCGAAGGCTTCATTACCGTGCACCCCTCGTTCCTGCTGCGGTTGCCGGACGCGCAATCGCAGGCGCGCGAATATGCGCGGTTCGTCGAGGATCTGAGGTTGCTCGCGCAGCATTTGCCGAAGATAAGGAA
>JBAVXH010000128.1:0-23303 GCA_049698215.1 Xanthobacteraceae bacterium
GGGCAGGCACGCGCCAACAACGACACCGATCCGCTCGGCCGCCCCTTGCGCGGGCGCGACTACGGCGACGACGTTACCGTGAAGGTGCCGGGCGAGATCGACGTGCAGCGCGCGCGCCGCATCCTGGAAGAGCTGCGCAAGCGCTTCGCCGATCCCCTGCGGCCGCAGCTCGAGCTCGACTACATCGAGCGGCTGCTGAAGGATTTTTGATAATCAACTCGTGTCCCCCACGCGGGCAGCGCGACTAGCGATACGCCGCCTATGTGTTCGATGTAGCGCTCGGCTTCGCATGCGCGGAACGTGCCCGCGTGGCTTCGGCGCATTGAAACGCGTCTTTCCGGTTTCAGCAATCAAGACACGATAAGGAAAATGATCGAAAGAATTAATAGTGCGATCATCGCGGATTTCGCAGCCACATTCTTTTCCTGAAAGACAATCGCCGAATAGGCAAACGCGACGATCAGGCTTGCGCGGCGGAAGATAGCAAGCTGCGCGACTTGCGCATCGGGATCGGAAAGTGCCGCGAAGTGCACGAGTTCTGCCCCGACCCAGGCGATGCCAACCAGCGGAATTGACCAGCTCCAGCGCAAGGGTTGCCAGCGTGCTGTGAACAGATAGAAGAACCACGCGATGGCGGCCGAGAAGATGAATCGATGGAGCGCAGAATAGAGCTGCAGCGATAACACGTCCAAGGACAGGCGCTGGACAAGCGCCTTGTCATAGACCGTGGTGAGCGAGGACAGCAGTGTCGCTCCAAGCATGAACAGGAGCGCGCGAACGGAACGGATCGTGAGGCCTTCGCGCCGTCCGATGACCGCGAAAATGTAGTAAGCGACAGTCGAGAGGCCGAGCGCGAGAGATTGCAGCCACGTCAGGGTCTCGCCGAAAACGATCAGCCCGCCCACGAACGTCAACACCGGCCCGGATGCCCGCACCGCGCCCGCGAACGAGATCGACAATTCACGGACAGCGAAGTATGCGAATATCCATGACAGGGTCATCATGGCGCCCTTTGGTACCAGCCAGAGCTGGTCGGCCAAGGAGGTGCCCCAGACGTCGCCATGGACTCCGGTCAAGGAAAACGCCGCGCCGGCCACGATCCAGGCGAGCGCCCCAAAGGTCGATGACCATAGTACAATGGCAAAGACGCCGTTGTTCGTCATCGCATGCTTGGTGAAAATGTCGTACAGGCCGAGGATCAATCCGGCCGAGATACCATAGAGGGTCCAGGTCACGGCGCCGGCCCAAAGGCGGCTATCGTCTCATCCAGATGCGCTTCGGTGCGTGTGCCAGAGAGAATGTAGCCGTCGAAATCTTGCGCGCGAATGAAACAAAGAGCTTCTCGAAGCGCGCGCTGCTTTGCGACTCCGTTTCCGGCTGCCAATTCGCCCATCGCATAGGGCCGATTGATAAGTAGGATCTTGCGGTGCGCCCTAGCGGCGGCGAACACTGGCGCCATCCGCTGATTGGTTAGATTGAAGGGAAACTGGAGCACCGAATAGACCGGCGACGCACAAGCGGTGAGAGCAGTATCAACGTCGCTGATGCTCGCGCCGAACCGGGCTATGCCCTTGCCGCGGCAATAGTCGATCGCCGCTAAGACGCCATCGCTGAAGAGATTCTCCCTGGTTGCCTTGTGCACCTGCATCACATCGATGCGTCCGAGCCGCGCCAGGCTTCGATCGATACTCGGGCGCAGCGCCTCAAAACGGTGGTCCGTATGGGTGCCCGCCGTTCCTTCGATCCAATGTTCTCCCATCTTGGTTGCGATGATGAGACGCGCGGCGTCGGTGCCGGCGGCACGAAGGAATTCGCCAAAGATCGCTTCGCTCTGCCCATAGGCGGGCGCCGTGTCGAACAAATGAATTCCGCGTGCAATCGCGTGACTGAGGAGCGCGTATGCGTGCTCGCGCGCTGGGGGCTCGCCGTCAGTCACGCCCCAGCGGCGGCCGATCGACAACAAGCCCAGTCCCAAAGAGACGCCTTTGCGCGACAACGGGTCCATGGCAAGACTCACGCGTGATAGAACGACTGCGGCTTGATAGCTTCGTGCGTGAAGACGCCGTTCCCCTGGATAACCTCACCACGTCGCAAAATCAGGCCTCGTGCAACGCCCGTGCCCTTGAGAACCGCGCCACGGCGGTCAGGATCAGGGTCGGTGTAGGAAGCTCCCTCAGTGAGCGTGCAATTCTCGACCGAAATCGCTCCGAGAATCTGGCTGCCCGAGCCAAGCCTGCTGATGCCGTAAACGGTGGCGCCGCCGAGATAGCGGCCGTGATCGCCGATCTCAATGAAGGCCCCGGGACGATTGGCTTTGGCGACAAAGCCGCGCTCGCCAAGCTCATTGCCCGTCCCGACAACAATACGGCCTGGCGCGGCATAGAGCACGGTACCGGTATGAAACGTGTTGCGATCGGCAATCGTGATTTCGCTCGCCTCGTCGCACCAGATCGAGACGGTCGGATAGAACATGTTTTGACTGCCCAGACGCACGTGCCGACCGAGCAAGAGAGAGAATGGATCAAGGATGACGTTCCCCGCTTCGATCAAACCAAAAACTTCACCAACGGTGAGGTAACCCTGTTCGCGGCGCAGGCGGTCGAGCGGCGCAAGATCAAAGGGCATGGGCAGGAACCTGCTGCAGCGTATCGCCAAAAGAGTCGCACGGACGCCGCGAAATCAACGGTTCATTGACCCGCTCGTAGACATGCCGCGTGATGGCATCGGCCAGAAACGGCGCTTCGGTCATCTTCCCGGGCAGGATGCAGACGTGGCCGGGCAACGGTTCGCGGATCGCAACCGCGAGCGAGCGTGCGCCGTTAGTTTCCGTCGCGAGGTCAACCTTCGTGCAGGCCACATTGATGAATTCGTTCGCGCCCCAAGACGGGGCGAGCCGCTGCAGTGCGCGGAAGAGATTATCCGCGCGTTCCGGAATCACGTCGTAACTGGGCGCGTTGCACAGGAGCGCGTCCTCGTTCAGGCCTACCACGCTGTATTCGCCATGCTGCATCATGGCGGCCTCGTGCGGATCGAGGAAAAACACCCCGTGCTGGTTGATTCGCCGCGTCACAATCAAATGGCTTTTCCAAAAGCGGATCGGCAATTCGATTCCGAAAAAGCGCTGGAATAGCTCACGCGCCCCGAAGCCTACCGCATAAACAATCCGGTCCGCAGAGATGGACCGCGTTTCGCCGTCGCTCTGCATCAATCGTAGCTCACGGTCGGCCACCGCGATATGGATGATGGTGGCGCCCACGAGCACGTCGACGCCGGCACGGCGCGCCTGCGAGAGAAGCTTCCGGTACACGAGGCGGGTGTTGATACTGAGATCGCCGCCGTGCGATCGATGTCGATACCGTCCAAGGTCGGGGCCACGCGTGCCCGTATCATCGGCTTGTAGGCTACGCCGGCCTCATCCCAGCGGGACACCACCTCGGCGACGCGATCGTTTTCCCGCACCAAGGCAAAGGCAGGGCTGTCGAAGGTTTCGATCGCTTCCGGCGCGATATGGCGGATTTGCTCATGGCCATAAATGCAGCGGTGGGCGACCTGGATTGCCGTCGTGCGATCCCGGATGGAGGCGGCATGGTAGGTGCCCCGGTGAAGCCATCCTTCATTGCGCGTCGACGGACCGCAGGCGAGCTGCTCCTCGCGCTCGATGAGCGCCGTGCTAAGGCCGATGGCGGAGAATTTGTGTGCGCATAGGAGACCGGTCACTCCGCCGCCGACGATAAGAACGTCGTAATGTGCTGCTGCCATTCGCCCCGCCTTGTCACAAAAGTGTCACAACCGCGACGCTGCACCGGAAAAATGGCAAGAGTCTGGCAACCAAGGATATGTAAGGCGACGAAGCACAATCTTATATATAACATTAAATTGGCGCATTTTTCTTTCGCCCGTCGCCAATGATTTGGGAGCGATGTGGCCAGTCGGCTGCAGGTTAGGCAGGTGCCGCTAGCCTGGGCCGTCATGCTTTCGCTTCGCGGCCAAAGCCTCATTCACTGCCGCCTTGATCTCGGCCAGCGTGAACGGCTTCAGGATCACGTCGTGGATCAGCGCGTCGAGATTGGACGCGCGCTCGCGCTGGTCGGCGTAGGCCGTCATCAAGAGGATGATGATCGCCGGATAGTCGCGCGCGGTGGCAAGCGCCAGTGCGATGCCGTCCATCAGCGGCATCTTGATGTCGGTGAGCAACAGTTCGAAACGCCCTGCCTCGCGTGCGAGAACGTCGAGCGCATCGGCGCCGTCGACGGCGGTAATCACCTCATGCCCGGAATCGGTCAGCGCGCGGGCGGTGAGTGCGCGCAGCGCGTCCTCATCTTCGGCCAGAAGGATGCGGGCCATGGTTAGATATTCTTCTCCACCACGCCGACGAACGGCAACTGGCGGTAGGCGTGCGCCACGTCCATGCCGTAGCCGACGACGAACAGGTCGGGGCAGACGAAGCCGACGAAATCGGGATTGAGCGACACCGCGCGCTTGCCGGGCTTTTCCAGCAGCACGCAGGTAAACACGCGCTTGGCGCCGCGCGCCGCGAAGAGGTCCTTCGCGTAGGCAAGCGTGCGGCCGGATTCCAGAATGTCGTCGATCAGCAGCACGTCGCGGCCGCGCACGTCGCTTTCCACGTCGTGCAGGATCGTCACGGTGCCGGAGGAGACGGTGCCCTCGCGATAACTCGACAGCGACACGAATTCGACCTCCGGCGCGAGATCGGCCGCATGCAAGGCGCGGATCAGGTCGGCGGCAAAGATGAAACTGCCCTTGAGCACGGCGATGACCAGCAGGTTCTCCAGCTTCGCGGCCTTGATGTCCTGCGCCAGCGCGAGGTTGCGCGCCGCGATTTGATCGGCATCGAACAGCACGCGGATGTGGGTATCGGTGGGGGCGGCCAAGTTGCCCGCCCCTTACGAGCCGGCGGCGACGTCGCGCCGGTTGAGGAAGCGCACGATGACATCGCGGCCATCTCCCGGCGGCGAGGCGAGCCGCGCGCGGAACGGGAGCCCATTTCCGGATCCGAGCGTCGATTTCGCCGGCTGCGCGGTCCAGGCATACACCTCGTGGCCCGACGCATTGCGCAAGGCAAAGCGTAGCCGCGGCACGTCGAGCGTGCGGGTCGTCAGGTTGACGATGGTTCCCTCGATCACCAGCACGCTCACGCCATCCTCGAATTCGGTACGGCTTTTCACGTCCTGGAAGAACAGGCCGCGGAGGTTCACCGGCAGCCCGAGCGCCGCATAGAGCGCCGCGGTCTGCGGGAAGTGCCGTACCACGGCTGCGCGCCAGTTCAAGGCGCCGAGCAGGATCGCGAGCATCGCAACAATCAGCACGGGTAAGCTGAACAACCGGCGCAGCAAGCCGGGCCGATCCTTGCGGTCTGCCTGGACCTGCCGCGCGCGCTTGGCGGCGATCGTTTCCCCTTGATCAGGCACGCCGGGGTCGAATTTCAGCGGGCTCTCGGCGTCCGGCGGGTCCTGGGGGACCAGCGGCGGGGCATCGGCGACCGCGAATGGGTTATCGGGCACCGGGGGGGCCGGCGGGAGCAGGTCCTGAGCCGGTGCCTGTGCGAAATCCGCCGCCGCCGCCGCAGCAGCAGCAGCAGCAGCAGCCGCCACCACCGCTTCCTCAAGTTCGGGCTCGGCGGTCGCAAACCAGGCGTTCTTGCATTGCGCGCAGCGCACCGTCCGCCCCGCCCCAAGGGCTGTGGGCGCTATCTGATAGGCGGTCGCGCAGGTCGGGCAGACGATCAGCATTCTTGGGGCCTGGGAGACTGCGGCGACCGTAGCAGCGGTCCGTTAACGAACCGGAAACCATAAAAAGCCGCGCCGGCCCCGCGACTTGGCCACGATCGCGCCAAATATCGTTAATGCATTGTTAATGGCGCCCGGTGACAACAGGCTAGTGGTCCGATTCTAACATTCGCATCCCTGTGGGGCGAGCTCTGTTGCGAATGTTAGAATCAAAGGACCCACTAGCAAGTATTACGTTCTAGTGGAGCTTTGGATTTGACATTCGCTTCGCGAGCCCGCGGCTGGGTGGGTAGCGAATATCAAATCCGCTCCACTAGCGCGGGTGAAAAGTCGGCCCTAGTGCCTGAACCTGAAGTTCGCACTCACCAAGCCGCAAACACGGTTGCGAACTTCAGGTTCAAAAGGGCACTAGATTCATAGGGGTTGCAAGTGTCCATCGATTCCGAAGTTCGCATCATAGCGTGCTGCAAGGTCGGGCGAACTTCGGAATCGGGACACTAGAGCCGATTCGGAAGAACGCATGGTCCGTTTCGAAAATGTCGGCTTGCGCTACAGCCTCGGGCCGGAAGTCCTGCGCGACGTGAGCTTCGAGCTTGCGGCGCACTCCTTCCAGTTCCTCACCGGTGCTTCGGGAGCGGGCAAGACCTCGCTGCTGCGCATGCTGTTCCTTGGGCTGAAACCGACCCGCGGGCTGATCAACCTGTTCGGGCATGAGATCGCGACCCTGTCGCAGGACGCGCTTTCAACCTTGCGGCGGCGCATCGGCGTCGTGTTTCAGGATTTCAGGCTGCTCGATCACCTCACCACCTACGAGAACGTCGCATTGCCGCTGCGCGTGATCGGGCGGGAGGAGTCGAGCTACCGCAACGAGGTGACGGAACTCTTGCAATGGGTTGGGCTTGGCGACCGCATGGCGGCGCTGCCCCCGATCCTCTCGGGCGGCGAGAAGCAGCGCGCCGCGATTGCCCGCGCCGTCATCGCGCAGCCGCACCTGCTGCTCGCCGACGAGCCGACCGGCAACGTCGATCCTTCACTCGCGCGGCGCCTGCTGCGGCTCCTGATCGAGCTGAACAAGTCGGGAACCGCCGTGGTGATCGCTACCCACGATATCGCCCTGATGGACCTTTATGATGCGCCGCGCCTGGTGCTGCATGAGGGGCGGCTGCAAGTCTACGCATGAGCACAATGGCTGCGCAGACCGATTATTACGAGGACGAGGAAAAGCCTCAGCGCGAGGAGGCGCCGCCGTCACGACTGCGCGCCGCGGTGGAGAAGTATCTGCTCGCCAAAGAGGCCGCGATCGTCCCGGCGGACTCGATCTCGGGCCGCGCGCTGATGGCGGTGATCGCCATCATGACATTCCTCGCGGCGCTGACCCTCGGCGCGACCGTGCTGGTTCGCTCGGCGGCGGGTGAATGGCAATCCGCGGTCGCGCGCGAGGTCACGATCCAGATCCGTCCCTCCGAGCAGCGGGATGTCGAGGCGGACGTTCGTAACGCTTCCGCACTCGCGTCGGGCACGGCGGGTGTGGCCGGGGTGCGTGCCTACAGCAAGGAAGAATCCGCCGGTCTGCTCGAGCCCTGGATCGGTAGCGGGCTTGTGCTCAACGATCTGCCGATCCCGCGCATGATCGTGGTGCGCGTGGGGCCCGGGGAGACACCGGATCTCGCCGCGCTGCGCCAGAAACTTGCGGCGCAGATCCCGGGCGCGACGCTCGACGATCACCGCGGGTGGATCGACCGCATGCGCGCGATGGTGCGCCACGCGGCGCTTACCGGGCTCGCAGTGCTGGCGCTGGTGTTCGCCGCCACGATGCTGTCGGTGATGTTTGCGACGCGCGGCGCGATGTCGACCAACCGGCAGATCATCGATGTGCTGCACGTGATCGGCGCGCGGCGCGACTTCATCGCGGCCGAATTCCAGCGCCATTTCCTCCTGCTCGGCCTGAAGGGTGGCGCGCTCGGCGGTGGCACCGCCATCGTGCTGTTTCTCCTGATCGGTCTGTTGTCGGACTGGTTCAAGGGCGGCGCGGAAGACAACCTGTTCGGCAACCTGTCGCTCGGCGCCGCCGGATATGGCGCGATCATCGGGCTTGTCGTGCTGGTCGCCGGCGTGACCGCAGGGACCTCGCGGCTGACCGTGCACCGCACCTTGCAGACGATGGAATGACCCTGCCCTGTCGGCCGCGCCTGAATGGCCCTATAGTCGTCGCAGAGGACCAGAGATGGCGGCTCCGGGACCGGAAGCGTCCGGCTTGGCGAAGCCCGCGCAGAGGCCGTTGCGGCGCCTGATGCGCGGAGCGGTCCTTCTTGCGCTCGCGATTCTGGCGGTTCTCGGCGGCGGCTTCGTCTGGTTCGTCTGGCATGTCCCCGCCACGGAAATCACGCTCGGCCGCAATGCCGACGGCATCGTGGTCATGACCGGCGGCGCCTCGCGCATCTCGGACGCGATCGAATTGCTGGCAGCAGGACACGGCAAGCGGCTCCTGATCAGCGGCGTGAACCCCACCACATCGTCGGCGGAGATTGCGCGCAAGAACCCGCGGCACGAGGCGCTGGTGGCGTGTTGCGTCGACCTCGACCATTCGGCGATCAACACGGTCGGCAACGCGATTGAAACGCGGCGCTGGACGCGCGACCGCGGCTTCACTTCGCTGATCGTGGTAACATCCGCGTATCACATGCCGCGCACCATGGCGGAGCTCGAGCTGCAGATGCCCGACATTGCGCTGGTGCCGTTTCCGGTCGTGACCGAGAAGCTGCGCAATGAGCCCTGGTGGGCGAGCGGGCCGACCGCGCGGCTGATCCTGTCCGAATATGCTAAGTTCGTGGTCTCGCAGCTGCGCATGCGCATCGAATCCACGCCCGCGCTGAGCGAGCGCTCGGGCGGCAGTGTCGGAGCGAAAAGCTAAAGATGCTCGCGCTGCGCTCCTTCGCGTTCAACGTTCTGTTCTATCTCAACCTCGTTCTGCACATTGTCGCCGCGCTGCCGACGTTCTTCCTGCCGCGCCGCGCCTTCATGGCGATTGCGAAGTCGTGGGGACGAACGAGCAACGTGCTGCTCGCGGTCGCCGGCATCAGTGTCGAGTTGCGCGGGCGCGAGAAGATTCCGCCCGGTGCGCTGCTCGTGGCCTCCAAGCATCAATCGTTCTGGGAGGCTTTCACACTGCTCACGCTGTTCGACGATCCGGCCTTCATCGTCAAACGGGAGCTGATGTGGATTCCATTTTTCGGTTGGCTTCTCTGGAAAGCCGACCAGGTGCCGGTCGACCGCCGCTCGAAAGGAGGCGCGATGGCAGGCATGCTCGAAAGCGCGCGCAAGGAACTTGGGCGCGGCCGCCAGATCGTTATCTTTCCCGAGGGCACACGCACCGCCCCGGGCGCACCACCCGCCTACAAGAGCGGGCTCGCCAATCTCTATGCGGCGACGGATGTGCCGTGCCTGCCGGTCGCGCTCAATTCGGGCGTGTTCTGGCCGCGCCGCAAATTCCTGCGCTATCCCGGGACGATCGTGCTGGAGGTGCTCGATCCGATCCCGCCGGGACTCGACAAGGATACCTTCGCGGCGCGTGTCGAGGCCGATATTGAGACCGCGACCGCGCGGCTGATCGCCGAAGGCGAGAGGGAATTGCAGCGGCAATCGTTTCGGTGAAGGATCGGCTCTCCATTCCGGGAGCCGACACATGGCGTTGCCGCTTGAGCATCTGACCGTCCTCGACCTGACGCTGCATCGCGCCGGTCCGACCTGTGCACGCCAACTCGCTGACTGGGGCGCCAAGGTCATCAAGATCGAGGTCCCCGGCGGACCGAAAGGCGAGGCGACCGGCGCGAATCGTTTGGGCCCCGACTACCAGAACCTGCACCGCAACAAGCTCAACATGACGCTGAACCTGAAGAGCGAGGAGGGCAGGGCGATCTTCCTCGACCTGTGCAAGACCGCGGACGTTGTGATCGAGAACTATCGCTCCGAGGTGAAGTACCGGCTCCGCATCGACTATGCGGCGGTATCGAAGGTCAATCCGCGCATCGTCTACGGCAGCATCGCGGGCTTCGGGCAGGACGGGCCGGACGCCAAGCGCCCCGGCGTCGACCAGATCGCGCAAGGCATGGGCGGACTGATGTCGATTACCGGGCTGCCCGGGCAGGGGCCGGTTCGCGTCGGAATTCCGATCGCCGACCTGACCACCGGGCTGTTCCTGTTCCAGGCAGTGCTGCTTGCGCTGATGCAGCGCGAGCAGACCGGAAAGGGACAGTGGGTTCACACCTCGCTCCTGGAATCGCAGATCTTCATGCTGGATTTCCAGGCCGCGCGCTGGCTGATCTCACACGAAGTGCCGAAGCAGGCTGGCAACGATCATCCGACCGCGATCCCGACCGGCGTGTTTCCGACCTCGGACGGACACATCAACATCGCCGCGTCAGGTGATCAGCTTTATCGGCGGTTTTGCGAAGCTGCCGGAGCCACCGATTTGATATCCGACCCGGATTACGCGACGAGCGAACTGCGCTCGCGCAATCGGAGGGCTTTGAGCGAACGGATCGGGCGCGTCACCGCGACGAAGCCGAGCGCCGAGTGGGTGAAGCTCCTCAACGAGGCAGGCGTGCCGTGTGGGCCGATCAACTCGATCGATCAGACCTTCGCGGAGCCGCAGGTGCAGCACCTCGGGATCGCCAAGCCTGTGCGGCATCCCGAGCTCGGGGACATCCGGGTCGTGGGTCAGCCGATCACGCTCACGGCGGCGCCGCAACCGGGCGAGTACCGGCCGACGCCGGAGCTCGGCCAGCACACCGACGAGATCATGACGAGCATCGGGCGCGATGCGAAGACGATTGCGGATCTGCGGGCGCGGGGCGTGATCTAACCGCGCACGATGTGCACCGCGTCGAGCAGGAGGCTCCAGCGCAAACCCTCCGGCAGGAATTCGAGCGAGACCTCGCCGCCGAGCGACGCCGCCATGCGCTCCAGCACGGTGTGGCCGAAGCCGCGCCGTGTCGGCGGTTTGACGCGCGGGCCGTTCTGCTCGCGCCAGGAAAGCCGCGTCGCGCCGTTCGCGTTCGCGCGCTGCCATTCGATCGTCACCGTGCCGGCCGGCACCGTGAGTGCCCCATGTTTCGCCGCGTTGGTGGCAAGCTCATGCAGCGCGAGGCCGATCAGCTGCGTCGCCTGCGGGCTGAGCGTAATCGCGGGGCCCCTCGCGACGATCTTCTTCTCATCAAGCCCGCCGAACGGCGCGACCTGCAGCGCGATCAGGCTGCGCAGGTCCGCGCCCTGCCAGTCGCTCTCGACCAGAAGGTCATGGCAAAACGCAAGCGCCTTGATGCAGCCGGAGAAGCGTTCCTCGAACTGCTCGAAGCTCGCGGTCTGCTTGCCGATCTGGCGGACCATCGCGAGCACCACCGCGAGTACGTTCTTGGTGCGGTGTGAGAGTTCGCGCGTCGTGAATGACAGGTGCTCCTCGAACTTCTTGCGCTCGGTGATGTCGCGCGCGATCGCATGGATAGCATTTGGTTTTCCATCGCGGTCGAGCGAAAGCCGCGAGTTTGTCTCCAGCGTGCGGACCTGGCCGTCGCGCGCGATTACCTGCATTTCGTAGCGGGTCGTGCTCGTCTCGCCGCTGAGCTTTCGCCGAAGCATGTCCTGGTGCTTGGCGAGCTGATCGGGCGGAACGTAGCGGCTGAGCGGCGTGCCGATCAGTTCGTCCGGCGCGTAGCCGAGCAACGACTTCACAGCTGGGTTGGCCGACGTGATGCGGAAATCGAGATCGAGCGTGAAGACGAGGTCGTTTGCATTCTCGATCAGCGTACGGTAGCGCTCCTCGCTCTCGCGCAGCGCCTCTTCGGTCCGCTTGCGATCCGTAATGTCGATGTCGACGCCTGCATAGCGAACAGGTTGCCCCGAGATATCGCGAAAGATGCGCCCGCGGCCGAAGATCCAACGCACCCGTCCGTCGTCCGGGCGCACGATACGGTACTCCGCCTCGTACTGATCCTCGCCGCTCTCCAACGCGGTCTTGAAATTGTTCACCACGTGCTCGCGGTCGTCCGGATGGCGCACCGCGCGCAACAGCTCGATCGGCACGGGCTCGACGCCGGGCTTCAGTCCGAGGATGCGGAAGAACTGCGGTGTCGCGCTCACCAGACGGGTCGACATATCCATGTCCCACACGCCGATGCCGGCCGAGTTCTCCGCGAGGCTGAGCATCTCGTTGCGCTCGCGCAGCTCGTGCTCCATGCGCTTGCGCGTGCTGATGTCGTGGAAATAGACGGCGAGGCCGTCGCTGCGCGGGAAGATGTTGATCTCGACCGGCGCGCCGACAATCGCCGAGTAGGTTTCGATGTTGAGCGGCTCGCCGGTTTCCAGAACCCGCAGGTGCGCCGCGTGGGATTCCGTGCCCACCCAATGCGGGAAGATTTCGGTCGCAACCTCGCCCAGCAAATCCTCGCGGCGCCGCCGCCAAGCCCGTTCGGCGACCTGGTTGACGTAGACAAAACGCAGCTGGCGATCGAGCGCGTAGAAAGCCTGCCCGATACTCTCCAGTATTTCGGCGGTCGAAATCCAGGAAAGGCCGCCGACCGGCTCCTTCAGGGCCGGCAAACCGAGCGCCCTTTCGATATCCGCCAAGCTGTTTCCCCGCGCGAACTCACGGATGCGATACTAGGCCGTCCGGTCCTACCCAAACAACGAGACTCGTTGGAGCGCCTAAAAGTTCCATTCCCTGCGGTACGGTGTCCCTGCGCCGGCGAAGCCCATGACGGCAGGCGGTTCGACGGGATAGGCTCACCAGGCATAGGGCGGCAGGGCGGCCGCCGGGGACTGGAGCTACTGATGCGCAGGCCGTCAGGCCTCGTTTTGGCGTGCGTGCTGGCATTGGCCGGTCCCGCCGCGGCGCGCACCCTCATCATCAACGCCAACACGTCCGACCCCACGCCGCGCGCCGCGTGGGAAGCGGTCGTTGCGGACTTTCGGCGCGACAATCCCGGCGTGGACGTGAAATTCAACATCTACGATCACGAGAGCTACAAGAAATCGATCCGCAACTGGCTGACCGGCGCCTCGCCCGATGTCGTGTTCTGGTTCGCCGGAAACCGCATGCGCGAATTTGTCAGCCGCAATCTGCTCGCCGACGTGAGCGATCTGTTCGGCGGGGAGGTGCGGGCTTCGATTTCACGCGCCGGCATCGACCTCGTCTCGGTCGACGGCCGCCAGTACGGGGTGCCGTATTCGTACTATCAGATCGGCCTCTATTTCCGCCGCGACCTGCTCGACCGCGCCGGCGTGAAGCAGGCGCCTGCCACATGGGCCGATCTCCTGGAAACATGTCGAAAGCTGAAAGCCGACGGAGTCGAGCCGTTTGCGATCGGCTCGAAGGATTTGTGGCCCACGGCCGCGTGGTTCGACTACATCAACCTGCGCAGCAACGGCCATGCGTTTCACATGGCGCTGACGCGTGGCGAGGTACCCTACACCGACGAGCGCGTGCGCACGATATTCGCGAGATGGCGCGAACTGCTCGACCTCGGGTGCTTTGCCAAGAACCACGCGTCACTGAGCTGGCAGGAGAGTCAGGCGCTGCTCTATCAGGGCCGCGCCGCCATGATGCTGATCGGCAACTACATCGTGGCGAACTTCCCGTCCGAGATACGCGACCGCATGGACTTCGCACCGTTCCCAGCCATGCAGTATGCGGCCGGCCGGCATGAGGAAGCGCCGACCAACTCGATCCACATCCCGGCGGCGGCCGGGAACAAAAAGGATGCACGGCGATTTCTCGCCTATGTTCTGCGCGCCGACGGGCAGGAAAGGATCAACCGCGCGCTTCTGCTGCTTCCGCTCAACCAGAAGGCCGCCGTTGCCGACGATCGCTTCCTCAAGAAGGGTCAGGCGCTCCTCTCGAACGCGGAGGCGCTCTCGCAATTCTTCGACCGCGATACCAACGAGGATCTCGCCACCATTGCCATGAAGGGTTTTCAAGAATTCATGATCAATCCGGAACGGCTCGACCAGGTGCTCGAGGGCATCGAGCGGGCGAGGAAACGCATCTACAAGAACTGAGCACATTGTGGATTCGCGATGACGGGTGCCGTCGCTCCCGCCCCGAGAAGAGGCATTTCGGCCTGGTGGTGGCGGCATCAGCGCACGCTCACGCCGCTGATCCTGCTTGCGCCCGCCTGCCTCATGTTTGCGGTCTTCGTGATCGTTCCGATCGGGATGAGCCTCTCCCTCTCGCTCTACGACTGGGACGGCGTCGGGCCGAAGACCTGGGTCGGCTTAGGTAATTTCACCGAACTGTTCGGCGATCCGGTGTTCTTCACGGCGCTTCGGAACAACCTTTTCTGGCTTGTGCTCTATCTCGCGGCGCCCATGCTCGGGCTTTTGCTCGCGCTGTTGCTGAATCAGAGTGTGCGCGGCATCCGTGCCGTTCGGGCGCTGTTTCTGATGCCCTTCGTCGTCAGCCAGGTGGTGATCGGGCTGATCTTCGCCTGGTTCCTGAACCCGGAGTTCGGGCTCGTCAATCCGCTGCTTGCGCAGGCCGGCCTTGGGCCGGTCGCGCCGCTCGAGAGCGAGCGTTGGGCGATCTTCGCGGTGATCGCCGCGGGGCTTTGGCCACAGACCGCCTATTGCATGGTGCTTTACCTCACCGGGCTGACCGGGATGCGTCCCGAGCTGATCGAATCTGCGCGGCTCGATGGCGCGCGCGATCACATGCTGCTCTGGCATGTGGTGCTGCCGCAGCTGCGCCCTGTGACCTTCATCGCCGCGATGGTCTGCGTGGTGAGCGCGCTGCGTAGTTTCGACCTCGTGATGATCATGACGGCAGGCGGGCCCTACAACAGCACGAACGTGCTCGCCTATTACATGTACGAGCAGACGTTCCTGAGCCTGCGCTACGGCTACGCGGCTGCGATCGCGGCGGTGCTGTTCGCGCTGATGGGGTGCTGCGTCGCCTTTTTCCTCTGGCGGCTCTTGGCACGGGAAAGGGCGTAATGTTTCCCACCCCGATCGAGCGGGCGCCGCGCCCGACGCGTCTCGCCTACCGCGCCGCGCTCTACACCAGCCTCGCGGTGTGGCTTCTCCCGATGCTCGGCGTTGCGCTGACGTCGGTCCGCTCCATCGACGACCTCAACCGCGGCAACCTGTGGGGCTGGCCGAGCGAGTTCCGCCTTGTTGAGAACTACGCGGCCGTGTTCGCCGATACGCGCATGGCCCAGTTCATCCTCAACAGCGTGCTGATCACGGTGCCGGCCGTCGTGGGCGCGGTCGCGCTCGCCTGCATGGCGGGCTTTGCGCTCGCCAAGTACCGCTTTCGCGGCAATCTCGCGCTATTCGTTATTTTCATCGCCGGCAATCTCGTGCCATTCCAGATCCTGATGATTCCGGTGCGCAACCTCACGATCGCGGCTGGGATCTACGACACGCGCTGGGCGCTTATCCTGTTCCACGCGGCGTTCCAGACCGGCTTCTGCACGCTGTTCATGCGCAATTTCATCAAGCAATTGCCCGACGACATGCTCGATGCCGCCCGCAACGACGGCCTGAGCGAATTCCAGATCTTCCGGCACATCGTGCTGCCGCTCGTGCGGCCCGCCATCGCCGCCATCGCGGCGCTCACCTTCACGTTCGTGTGGAACGATTATTTCTGGTCGCTGGTGCTGGTGCAGTCGGACGACGTGCGCCCGCTCACCGCGGGGCTGCAGTCGCTGCGCGGCATGTGGCTTGCCTCATGGCATCTGATCTCGGCCGGCTCGATCGTCGCCGCGATCCCGCCCGTACTGATCTTCTTCTTCATGCAGCAGCATTTCATCGCCGGGCTGACCGCCGGTGCGCAGAACGATTAGGCCGTCACCTTCTCGTGGCCGCCGCGCAGCTTCTCGGCGAGCAGGTGGAGGTCGCGGTCGTAGAGGCCGAGCGATTCGAGCGCCTGCACGGTTGCGAGCACGTAGTCGCGGTTCTGGCCGGACTGGCCGTGCCCCTGCCGCACCAGATGGAGCTGCTGCGCGAGGTCGAGCCGTCCCGCATACTGCGCATGCCCGCGGTCGATCATGTAGACCAGCGCGCTGACGCGGCGTTCGGGCTCGGTCAGCAGCGTCACCGAGCGGAGCATCTCGCGATAGACGCTCGTCACCTGCTCGCGCCCGCGCAGATAGGCGATCACATCGCCGCGCTGCTTTGCCCCCACCCGGTAGGCTATGCCCCGGCAGGCGCCGCCAAGGTCGAGCCCGAGCACCAGCCCCGGCCGCTCCGGGGTGCCGCGATGGACGTGGCTGAATACGCAGAGCGCCCGGTGCGCCCCGATCAGCCGCGCCGGCTCCCTCTCCAGGTAGTCGAAGCCGGGCCGCCAGATCAGCGAGCCATAGCCGAACACCCAGAGCTCTTCGTTTCGATGTTCGATGTGCAATTGCATGAGGATTCGGGCGCCGGGGCTTCGCCTAACAGGGCCGCGGTGCAATCTGCAAGCGGTCTTGCTATGAAGTCGCCATGATGGAGCCACATGCCGGAGCCAGACCCGCCGCATGAGTTATCACCCTGACCTTGCGCCGCGCCGCCGCAGCTGGCTGATCGCAACGCCGCTCATCGTCGTGCTGCTGCTTGGCGTCGGATGGAGCGGCTTCTGGTACTACGCGGCGAGCCAGGCGGAAGCGCGCATCAACGCCTGGCAGGCCCAGCAGGCGGGCGCGGGGCGCGCCTTCTCGTGCGGCAGGCAGGCGGTCGGCGGGTACCCGTTCCGCATCGAGGCGCGCTGCACGGACGTTTCCGTCGAGCTGAAAGACACGCAGCCGCCGCTCGCTCTCAGGCTTAAGGAGATTCTCGTCATCTCCCAGATCTGGGACCCGAAGCTCATCATCGCCGAATTCACCGGGCCGCTCACGGCGGCCGATCTGGGCCAGGCGCCTCATACGACTGCGACCTGGACGCTCGCGCAGGCGAGCGTGCGCGGCACGCCCGACAAGCCCGACCGCGCCTCGATCGTGGTGGATGATCTCAAGCTCGCCGATGCGCCGGGCACGCCCCTGTTCGATGCCAAGCATGCCGAGTTTCACGCGCGCGTGCAGTTCGGCTCATGGCCGCACAATCCGGCGATCGATCTCGCCGCCAGTCTCAAGACCGCAACCGCGCCGGGCTTGAGCCCGTACGCGCGCGATGCGCTCGATGCCAACCTTGCTGCGGTCCTGCATGGCATAAAGGATTTTGCCGTGAAGCCGCTGCCGGTCCTGTTGCGCGACTGGCAGGCGGGAGGCGGCCGGTTCGAAATCCAGAGCGCGCGCATCGCGCAGGGCGAGACGCTGGCAACCGCGACCGGCACCCTCGGCCTGACGCAGACAGGCCGGCTCGATGGCGCGCTGCAGCTCAATGTCGCGGGGCTGGAGAAGATTTTGCCCGCCATCGCGCAGCAGAAGGGCGTCGCGCTCAGTCTCGACCGCGCCGCGCCCGCGCTCAACGCGATCGATCGCGCGGTGCCGGGTCTTGGCGCGCGGCTCGCGCCGCAGGCGCAGAATGTGGCCGTTGGACTGCTGGGGCTGCTCGGGAAGCCGGTCGAGATCGAAGGCAAACGCGGCGTCTCCGTGCCGGTGCGCTTCAAGGACGGTGCCGCCTCGTTCGGGCCGATCCCGCTGGGCCAGGTCCCGGCGGTGTTCTGAAAGCGATGCCAGCGGAAGACCAGTATTATGACGCAGTCATCATCGGCGGCGGGCACAACGGCCTGACCTGCGCCGCCTATCTGGCGATGGCCGGGTGCAAGGTGATCGTGCTGGAGCGCCGCGGCGTCGTCGGCGGCGCCGCAGTCACCGAGGAATTCCACCCCGGCTTCCGCAACTCGGTGGCCTCCTACACGGTCTCGCTGCTCGCGCCGAAGGTGATCGCCGACCTGCGGCTCGCCGAGCACGGCCTGAACATCGTCGAGCGGAAAATCGCGAATTTCCTCCCGCTCGATGACGGGCGCTATCTGAAAACCGGCGGCGGCCGTACGCGCGATGAAGTCGCAAAGTTCTCCGCGCGCGATGCCGAGCGGCTCGACGCCTATCAGGCGCGGCTCGAAGCGGTGGCCGACGTGCTGCGCGCGCTCGCGCTCGAGACACCACCGAACGTGGTCGAGGGTCATCCGTTCACGGCGATTGCCGAGCTGATCAAGTCGGGCCGCATCGCCAACCGGCTGCGCCACCTCGGCCTCGATATGCAGCGCGAATTGCTCGATCTCTTCACCAATTCGGCCGGCAACTATCTCGACGCCTGGTTCGAGAGCGATCCGATCAAGGCGGTGTACGGCTGGGATGGCGTGGTGGGCAATTACGCGAGCCCCTACACGCCCGGCTCGGCCTACGTACTGCTGCACCACTGCTTCGGCGAGGTGAACGGCAAGAAGGGCGCCTGGGGCCATGCGATCGGCGGCATGGGCGCAATCACCCAGGCGATGGCGAAGTCTGCCGCCTCGAACGGGGCGGAGATCCGCGTCGATGCGCCCGTGCGCGAGGTGATGGTCGAGAAGGGCAGGGCGGTTGGCGTGGTGACCGAGGCGGGCGAGACGTTTCGCGCCCGCGCGGTGATCTCGAACCTCAATCCGAAGCTTCTCTACCTGCGGCTCTTCGATCGTGCGGCGCTGCCGTCCTCTTTCGTCGAGCGCATCGAGAAATGGCGCTGTGGCTCGGGCACGTTCCGTATGAATGTCGCGCTCTCCGAATTGCCGGACTTCACCTGTCTGCCCGGCCGCGAGCCTGCCGAACATCACACCGCCGGCATCATCATCGCCCCCAGCCTGAAATACATGGAGCAGGCCTATTTCGATGCACGCACGCACGGTTGGTCGAAGCAGCCGATCGTCGAAGTCGTGATCTCGTCCACCCTCGACGATACTCTCGCCCCAAAGGGCCGGCATGTCGCGAGCCTGTTCTGCCAGCATGTCGCCCCGGAATTGCCGGACGGCTCCTGGGACGATCATCGCGAGAAAGTCGCCGACCTGATCACCGAGACGGTCGACCGTTACGCGCCGAACTTCAAGCGATCGGTGCTCGGGCGCCAGATTTTCTCGCCGCTCGATCTTGAGCGCACTTTCGGGCTCGTCGGCGGCGACATCTTTCACGGCGCGCTCGATCTCGGGCAGATGTTCTCCGCGCGCCCGATGCTCGGGCATGCGGACTACCGCGGGCCGATTCCGGGCCTCTACATGTGCGGCTCCGGCACGCATCCGGGCGGCGGGGTGACGGGACTGCCGGGGCACAACGCGGCGCGGGAGGTGCTGCGGGATCTACGAAAACGCTGACCTCATGCTGAGGAGGCCGCGAAGCGGCCGTCTCGAAGCATGGCCACGTGTGCCATCCTTCGAGACGCGTCCTGCGGACGCTCCTCAGGATGAGGATCTGAGTTCACTCGTTATCCGTCGCATACGGCCTCGGAATCGGCGCCGTGGTCTTCCCGGGATGCGCGCGGCCGAAGTCGGGCGCGGCCGAATCCTGGCCGATCTGCACGATGCCGCGGCGGATCGCGCGGGTGCGCGTAAAATGATCGAACAGCGTGTCGCCGTCGCCGCGCCGCATCGCGCGCGTGAGCTTGGCAAGATCCTCGCTGAACTGCGCGAGCATCTCCAGCACCGCCTCCTTGTTGTGCAGGAACACGTCGCGCCACATCGTCGGATCGGAAGCCGCAATGCGGGTAAAATCGCGGAAGCCGCCGGCCGAGAACTTCAGCACCTCAGAGCGCGAGACGGTGGAGAATTCCTCTGCGGTGCCGACGATGGTGTAGGCGATGAGATGCGGCAGATGGCTGGTGATCGCCAGCACCATGTCGTGATGCTCGGCGGTCATCACTTCGACGTTCGCGCCGAGCGCCGTCCAGAATGCCTTGAGCTTCTCCACGGCGGCGGTGTCGGCGCCTTGCGGCGGCGTGAGGATGCACCAGCGATTGACGAACAGTTCGGGGAAGCCGGAGTCGGGCCCTGAGTTCTCGGTGCCGGCGACCGGATGCGCCGGGATCAGATGCACGCCCTTCGGGATGTGCGGCGTCATGTCCTTGAGGACTTGCCCTTTGACCGAGCCGACATCCGACACGATCGCGCCCGGCTTGAGCGAACCCGCGATCTCCGCCGCGACCGTCCCGCTGGCGCCGACCGGAATGCAGACGATCACGAGGTCGGCGTCCTTGGCGGCTTGCGCGTTCGTCTCGACGACTTGGTCCGCGATACCGAGCTCGACCACGCGGCGGCGCGTCGCCTCACTGCGCGCGGTCGCGACGATCGTGCGCACAACGCCGTACTCGCGCGCCGCGCGCGCAATCGAGCCGCCAATCAGGCCGACGCCGATCAGCGCGAGGCGGTCGATGATGGGGTTCACCCCTGCTTCCCCATCAGCTCGGCAAGCGTCGCAACCACGCCGCGGTTCGCCTCCTCAGTGCCGACACTCATGCGCAGCGCATTCGGCAGGTGATAGGCGCCGACCGCGCGCATCACCAGCCCGCGCGAGGTGAGCAGCGCGTCGGCGTCCTTCGCGGTCTTGCCCTTGGTCTCGGGGAAATGGATCAGCAGGAAATTGCCGACGCTCGGCGTGACGGTGAGGCCGAGCTTGCGGATTTCGTCGGTGAGCCACGCGAGCCATTTCTCATTGTGCTCGCGCGAGCGCTCGACGTGCCCCACATCGGCGAGCGCCGCGGCACCGGCCGCGATCGATGGCGCATTCACGTTGAAAGGCCCGCGAATGCGATTGACCGCATCGACCACATGCGCCGGACCGTAGAGCCAGCCAAGGCGCAGCGCGGCGAGTCCGTAGATCTTGGAGAACGTGCGCGTCATCACGACGTTCTCGGAGGTCGCGACCAGCTCGATGCCGGACTCGTAGTCGTTGCGCTTCACGTATTCGGCATAGGCCGCGTCGATCACGAACAGCGCGTGCTTCGGCAGGCCTGCATGCAGGCGCTTGACCTCATCGAACGGGATGTAGGTGCCGGTCGGATTGTTCGGGTTCGCCAGGAACACGATTTTGGTGCGCGGCGTCACCCGCGCGAGGATAGCGTCGACGTCCGCGGTGTACTCTTTCTCCGGCGCGACCACGGGCGTGGCGCCGGCGCCGAGCGTCGCGATCGGATAGACCAGAAATCCATGCGTGGTGTGGATCGCCTCGTCGCCGTCCTGCAGGTAGGCGCGCGCCAGCAGATTGAGCAGGTCATCGGAGCCCGCGCCGCACACGATGCGCGACGGATCGAGCCCATACGTGCGCCCGATCACCTCACGCAGCTCGGTCGCCGCGCCGTCCGGATAATCGTGTAGATGCGCGCCCGCCGCGTTGTAGGCCGCGAGCGCCTTCGGGCTCGCGCCGAGCGGCGTTTCGTTGGAGGAGAGCTTGAAGACCTTCGCAACGCCGGGAGCCGTGCTCTTGCCGGGTACATAGGCCTGGATCTTGAGCACGCCGGGACGCGGTTGTGGACGCTCGAGCACGGACATTTCACAAAGCTCCGGAGGGGAGGCGCTTCAGCGGCCGACGGGCCGGGCGCCTTCGGCGGTGACCGTATAACGCCTCGCATGGCTGCCGACGAGAGCCTTCGAGCGCACCGAAGCGCCGGCGTTCACGAGCAGCCCGGCGAGCACATCGATGCGCCCCTGCGGTACCGAGACGAGCAGCGCGGCGCCGTCGAAGGCGCCATCCGGCACAGCGATCACTTCCGTTGATGGATCGAGCGAACGCGCCACCGGGGGGCCCCAGCCCGACAGGCGGATGCTCCAGGTCTCAATGTCGTGCACGATCGCGTCCGGGTTGGGCCGCGCAATGCCGAACACCGGCAGGCCGGCCGGGTGGTCGGCGCGCTCCACAAAGGGAAGCCGCGCGATGATCTTCGGGGTGTCGTCGCCTTCGAGCGCGGTCCACCATGGGCTCGAGCCGTCTGTCGCGGGCACCAAACCGATATCCCCGCGCGAGGCCGCCACCGCCGTGACCACGCCGCTCGCTCCGACATGCGTCACGAACGGCACCGTGAAGCCGAAATGGAATCGCGCGGAATCGCGCATCGTGGCTTCGCCCGCGGACAAGTCCGCGTGCACCGAGAACGGCGCCTGCACGTAGGTGAATGTCGCGATGATGACGCGCCAGATGCTCTCCGCCGTATCGAGCGGCAGGATGCCGCGGTGGCGCTCGACCAGCCGCTTCATCATGTCGGCCTCGCGCGCCGGGCGAAACGCGGAGCCGGATTCGGCGGTTTTCTTGGTGGCGATCAGCCGGTCGATGATGTCGCCGCGCTCCATCAGGAGCCGATGCATGCCTTCATCGATGCGGTCGATCTCTCGGCGCAGGTCGGCAAGCGTGGGCGGCGGCTTGGTCATGATGGGCGGTTGTAGGGGGCCAACCGCCTGAAATCAAAGAAAACATTGGCGCACGCCCAGCGCCAGCCCGGACTTGACGAGGCGTCTGCAGTGTCCTTATCTGTGGGCCATCGTCGTGGTCAATTTGAGCCGGTCGGCTTGCAAGCCACGTTAAACAACTTGCTAAAAGGCCGGGGTGTTTGAACCCGGCGCTGGCACATCGGCTCGCCGGGTTTTTTGTTGGGCGAGCGCGGAAGCGTCGGCGGCCGCGGCAGCGTGAGTTGAGCCGATGCCGATCAAGATTCCGAACGAGCTTCCTGCTCGCGCGACGCTCGAAGCCGAAGGCGTCATGTTGATGCGCGAAGCCGACGCGGTGCGTCAGGACATTCGCCCCATGCGCATTGGCCTGCTCAACCTGATGCCGAACAAGATCAGAACCGAAACCCAGTTCGCCCGGTTGCTCGGCGTGACGCCGCTGCAGGTCGAGTTGACGCTGGTCAAGATGACCAATCATGTCGCCCGCAACACCCCGAGCGACCACATCATCTCCTTCTATCGCGACTTCGAGGACATCCGCGCGGAGAAGTTCGACGGTTTCATCGTGACGGGCGCGCCGGTCGAGACCATGCCGTTCGAGGAGGTGACCTACTGGAACGAACTGTGCGACGTTTTCGACTGGACGCTCACCAACGTGCATTCGACCTTCAACGTCTGCTGGGGCGCGCAGGCGGCCGTGCATCATTTCCACCGCATGCCGAAGTATCCGCTTCCGGAGAAGGCGTTCGGCGTCTATCGCCATCGGAATCTGGCCCACGCCTCTCCGTATCTGCGCGGCTTTTCCGACGACTTCTCGGTTCCGGTCTCGCGCTGGACCGAGGTGCACCGCGATGACATTCCGCTAGCGAGCGGGCTCGAGGTTTTGATGGAGTCGGATGAGACCGGACTTTGCCTGCTGCACGATCCCACGCATCGCGCGCTGCATATGTTCAATCACATCGAGTACGACTCGAACTCGCTTGCCGACGAGTATTTCCGCGACGTCGCGGCGGGCAAGCCAATCGCGCCGCCAAGCCACTATTTTCCGAAGGACGATCCGACCCGCCAACCGGAAAACCGCTGGCGCAGCCACGCACACCTGCTGTTCGGCAACTGGATCAATGAGCTTTACCAGACCACGCCATTCGAGGTGGAAAAGATCGGGGCGGCGCCGGCGTTGGTTGGCAAGGACGCGGCGTAGGCTGGCGAGGCTTGGCTCCGCTCTCTCTCTCTCTCTCTCTCTCTCT
>JBAVXH010000129.1:0-30776 GCA_049698215.1 Xanthobacteraceae bacterium
GCCCGGCGCGGCGCTGATGACGGCGACGCGCTTGCCGCCCTCTCCGGCTTCGCGCAGCGCGGCCGCGAGATCGTCGATCGTGATGTCCCGTGCGGGCTCCGAAGGTGCGCTGCTTGTTTCGGCGGCCGCAACGGGCTCGACCTTGACCGGGTCCTCAGCCGCCTTTGCGCGGATGAAACCCTTGGGCAGCCAGCGCCGCTTGGGAGCGGCCTCCTGCCGCTTTGGCGCAGGCTCCTCGGCCACCGCCACAACCGGCTCGGCGGCCGGTTCGACCGGAGCGCCGGTGCGGTAGACGTTTCCCGCGAGCAGCTCGCCCGTGGTGATGAAGCCCGCCGAGATGAACAGTGCGGCAAGCGTCGCCACCAGCACGATCGGCAGCTTCTTCGGGAAATACGGGGTGTTCGACACCAGCGCGCGCGAGATGATGCGCGTGTCGGTCGGCGCGGAGCCGAGGCTGTCGCGCGCGGTCGTCTCGCGATACTTGGCGAGATAGGATTCCAGGAGGTCGCGCTGCGCCTTGGCCTCGCGGTCGAGCGCGCGCAGCTCGACATCCTGCCCATTGGTGGAGGCCGCCTGCTGCTTGAGCTGGTCGAGCGTCGCCTGCAGCGATTCGACCCGTGCGCCGGCAATGCGTGCGTCGTTCTCGAATGACCGCGCAAGACGCGCCGCCTCGTCGCGGATCTGGCGATCGAGATCGCCGATCTGCGCCTTGAGCTCCTTGATGCGCGGGTGGCCGTCGAGCAGCGTCGATGACTGCTCGGCGAGCTGCGCGCGTAGCGTCACGCGCTGCTCGTTGAGCCTGCGGATCAGCTCCGAATTGATCATGTCCGAGTATTCGACTGAGGCCCCGCGCTTCAGGACATCGCGGATGAACTTCGCCTTCGCCTCGAGCTCCGCCTTTTGCGAGCGCGCACCGGCGAGATCGCGATTCGATTCGCCGAGCGTCTGGCTCGACAGCGTGGTGCCGTTGGGGCCGACGAACAGGTTGGTCTTGGAGCGGAATTCCTCGACCTTGGCTTCAGCCTCGGCGAGGCGCTTGCGCATCCCCTCGATTTCGCCCGCGAGCCAGCGGCCGGCGGCGCGCGTCTGGTCCTGGCGCGCGTTCTGCTGGAACGCGAGATAATTCTCCGCGACCGCATTGGCCACCTTGGCGGCGAGCTCCGGGTCGGCCGACTGAAATTCGATCGAGATGACGCGCGACTTGTCGACCTGGAAGACCGTGAGCCGCTCGTAATACGCTTCGAGCACGCGCTCTTCGGGCGTCATGCTGAGCGGGTCCTTGGCGAGCCCGAGGAAGCCAAGCGAATAGCGAATGAGCGAGACGCCGCGCAGCGTGGAGTCGAACTCAGGCAGTTCACCGAGCTTCAACTGTTTGATCACCTGACGCGCCAGATCGCGCGACAGCGCGAGCTGAACCTGGCTGGTCACCGCCTCCTGATCGACCGTGCGCTCGCGATCCATCGTGTTCTGCTCGGCGACCGGCCGGACGAAGACGTTCTCGCGCCCCTCGATCAGGACGCGGGCTTCGGACTTGTATTTCGGGGTAATCAGGTTGACGCCGACGAAGGTCAGCGCCGCGACCGCGAGCGCAGGCCCGAGCACCCACCATCTCTTGCGCATCAGCGCGCGGCCCACGGCGCCGAGATCGAGCTCGCCGTCTCTCGCGTCGTTCACC
Source organism: Xanthobacteraceae bacterium (assembly GCA_049698215.1). Taxonomy (GTDB): domain Bacteria; phylum Pseudomonadota; class Alphaproteobacteria; order Rhizobiales; family Xanthobacteraceae; genus PALSA-894. Next base: position 1,676 of record JBAVXH010000129.1, read on the forward strand.
ACCACGCGGCCCTGTTCACTCATCGCCGACTCCAACAGTACGCGACCGAGGCGTATCCGGGTCGCATCACAAACGATTAAGGTTGCCGTCACGTTAATTCCGGTAGCGAAATGCGCGTTGGTGAGGGTTTGTTAACCATGTAAAGCCTTAATCGGGCGGGTCAGTCGTCACTCACGGCGCGGATTCGGTCCCCATGCGGTCAAGCCGCTTTCTCATGTTGGCGCTCGCGGCGGTCACGCTTGCGGGCTGCATGCAATCGGGCGGACCGGGCCCCTTCTCGCGCAATGCACCGCCGCTCTGGCAGCAGGATATCGCGCTGCCCGCGATGCTCCGGCCTGGTGCGACGCGCACCGCACAGCCCGTTGTCGTCGCACAGCCAGGCGTGATGGCGCAGCCGCTCGCCGGCCCGATGGGGCCGCAGCCGATCATGCCGCAAGCCGTGGCGATGGGAGGGGAAGAGGCCGGATACTGGCTCGATGCGGGTGACAAGCTCCGGGTCGTGGTGTTCGGACAGGACGGCCTGAGCGCGTCCTACGCGGTCGACACCAGCGGCAGCATCACGATGCCGCTGATCGGCTCAGTGCCGGCGCGCGGCCGGACCCCCGCTCAATTGCAGGCCGCCATCGGAGCGAAGCTGCGCCAGGGCTATGTGCGCGAGCCGCATGTGGCCGTCGAGGTCGAAGCCTACCGGCCGTTCTTCATTCTCGGCGAGGTCACCCTGCCCGGCCAGTATCCCTATGTCTCGAACATGACGGTCGAGACCGCGGTGGCGATCGCTGGCGGTTACACGCCACGTGCGCAAAAGCAGCAGATCGAGATCAGCCGGCAGATGAACGGTCTGACCGAGAAGCGCGTGGTGTCGCCCAACTATCCGGTTCGCCCCGGCGACACCATCAAGATCGCCGAACGCTGGTTCTAAAGCGTGCCGGAGGGTACGCCCCTCAAGATCCTCCACGTCCTGCGCTCGCCGGTCGGCGGGCTGTTTCGTCATGTGATCGATCTCGCGCGCGCGCAGGCGGCGCGCGGGCATCAGATCGGCATCGTGGCGGATTCCTCGACCGGCGGAGCGCGGGCCGATGCGGCGTTCGAATCGCTCAAAGGTCAGCTTGCGCTTGGGCTGACGCGTGTGCCGATGAGCCGGCACGTCGGCCCAAGTGATCTGTCGGCGCAGCGTCACGTGGCGCGGCGGGCCCACGAAACCAGCGCCGATATCCTCCACGGGCACGGCGCGAAGGGCGGCGCCTATGCGCGGCTCTGCGGCGGCGCGATCCGCGCTTACACGCCCCACGGCGGGAGCCTCCATTACAGCCGCAGTTCGCCCGTTGGCCTCCTGTACCTCACGCTCGAGCAGGTGCTGATGCGGCGCACCGAACTGTTTCTGTTCGAGAGCCGCTATGGACGGACTGTGTTCACCGCCAAGGTCGGTGAGCCAGCCGGCCTTGTCCGCGTGGTGCACAACGGCGTGACGGCAGCAGAGTTCGCCGAGCTCACGCCGCAAGCGGATGCCACCGATGTCGTTTTCGTCGGCGAGTTGCGCATGCTCAAGGGCGTCGACGTGCTGCTCGATGCGCTTGCGCAGCTCGCGCGGGAGCGGCCCGTAACCGCAACGATCGTCGGCGACGGCCCGGATGCGGCGCAGTTCCGTGCACAGGCGGAGCGGCTTGGCCTCTCATCCGCCGTTCGCTTCCTGCCGCCGATGCCGGCGCGCGACGCCTTCAGGCTCGGCCGACTGTTCGTCGCACCATCCCGCGCCGAGTCGCTTCCCTACATCGTGCTGGAAGCCGCCGCAGCCGCGGTGCCGATGATCACCACGAATGTCGGCGGCATCCCGGAGGTGTTCGGACCGCAGACGGCAAGCCTGGTCGCGCCCGGCAACGCGGAGGCACTCGCGCTTTCGATCACCGCGGCGCTCGGCGACCCCACGCGCTCGCGTAACGAAGCATTAACCCTGCGCGCCCGCGTGCAGGCCGAGTTCTCCGCGGATGTGATGGCGGACAGTGTGCTTGCCGCCTACGCGCAAGCGCTCGCCAAGTTCCGCGCGCAAACAAATTGAACAAACACCTAAGCCTTTCTTGAAACTTTTGCCCTAGATCGCATCCGGGGAACTGCGATCGCCGGGTGAGATGCCATGTCGATGATGAATTTTGACGCCAGCGGAATGGCGCAGGCGGCGACCGCAGGGCCCACACCCGGGGCGCGCGCGAAGCCACAGCTCTCGCCGCTCGCGCAGCTTGTCGCCGCGCAGCAGATCATGCCGGCGTTCTCGCCAATTGTCGTCGCCGGAATGGTGCGCGCGTTCGAATTCGTGCTGATTGCACTGATCGGCATCACGACTTATTTCGGTTATGTCTACAACACTTACGGCCAGATCTTCGACTGGTACTACATCGCGACCGCGTTCGGCGTTGCGGGACTTGCGATGATCGCCTTCCAGGCCGCCGACATCTATCAGGTCCAGGCATTCCGCAATCCGGTCAGCCAATGCGCGCGGCTGACGGTCGCCTGGTCGATCGTCCTTCTGGTGGTCGTCGCCGTCGCGTTCTTCGCGCAGCTCGGCGGCATGTATTCCCGCCTCTGGCTCACGAGCTATTTCGGCATCGGCCTGTTCGCGCTCTACGGGTCGCGCCTCTTCCTCTACGGCATCGTGCGCCGCTGGACCCGCGAAGGCCGCCTCGACCGCCGCGCCGTCGTGGTCGGCGGCGGCGATCCCGGCGAGCACCTCGTCACCGCGCTGGAGCGCCAGCGCGACTCTGATGTGCGCCTCGTCGGCGTGTTCGACGACCGCGGCGACGATCGCGCGCCCACCGCCTGCGCCGGCCTGCAGAAACTCGGCACGGTCGACGATCTCGTCGAATTCGCACGCCGCACCCGCGTCGATCTCGTGATCTTCTCGCTGCCGATCTCGGCCGAGAGCCGCATCCTGCAGATGCTCAAGAAGCTCTGGGTGCTGCCGGTCGATATCCGCCTCTCGGCGCACACCAACAAGCTTCAGTTCCGCCCGCGTTCCTACTCCTACATCGGCTCGGTGCCGGTGCTCGACGTGTTCGACCGGCCGATCGCCGACTGGGACGTCGTGATGAAATGGCTGTTCGACAAGATCGTCGGCGGCCTCGCACTGCTCGCCGCGCTCCCCGTGATGGCGATCGTCGCGATCGCGATCCGGCTCGACAGCCGCGGGCCGGTCCTGTTCAAGCAAAAGCGCTATGGCTTCAACAACGAGCTGATCGAGGTGTTCAAGTTCCGCTCGATGTATGTCGAGGCAACCGACGCGACCGCCGCGAAGCTCGTGACCAAGGGCGATCCGCGCGTGACCCGCGTCGGCCGCTTCATCCGCAAGACCTCGCTCGACGAGCTGCCGCAGCTGTTCAATGTCGTGCTCAAGGGCAATCTGTCGCTGGTCGGCCCGCGGCCGCATGCGGTGCATGCGAAGGCCGTCGACCGGCTCTACGACGAGGCGGTGGACGGCTATTTCGCGCGCCATCGCGTCAAGCCCGGCATCACCGGCTGGGCGCAGATCAACGGCTGGCGCGGCGAAACCGACAACGACGAGAAGATCCAGCGCCGCGTCGAGCACGACCTCTACTACATCGAGAATTGGTCGGTGCTGTTCGACCTCTACATCCTGGCGATGACGCCGTTCTCGCTGCTGAAAACAGAAAACGCCTACTAGCGCATGATCCCGAAAAGTGGGCACCGGTTTTCGGACAAGATCATGCGCCAACAAGAAATGAAATGAGCGCAATCAGTCATACTGTTGGAGCCGCACAGGCGCCGCGGCTTTTCCGTTCCGTAGAGCGGTTGCGCGGCGCGCTGCTCTGGCTCACCGGCTTTGCCGGCGCCATCGTGTTCATGGAGCCGAGCCCCTACGAGGTGGCCTCGCTGCTGACCATCATCGTGTTCGCCATGACCGGGCTCGCGCTGCGGCCGGCGCTGATGCCCTTGATCGTGATGCTGCTCCTCTACAACACCGGCTTCTCGCTCGCCGTCATCCAGGTGATCGATCAGCCCAAGGCTCTCACCTGGGTCGCCGTCTCCTGGTACCTGTCAGCAACCGCGATCTTCTTTGCGGCGATGCTGGGCACCAACACCAGAGAGCGGCTCTCGCTGCTGATGCGCGGAACCATCGCGGCGGCAGCGGTTTCGTCGATCATCGCAATCCTGTCCTACTTTCACCTGCTCGGCCCGATCTCCGACCTGTTTCTGATGTATGGCCGCGCGCACGCCGCCTTCAACGATCCAAACGTGCTCGGCGCGTTCCTGATCCTGCCGGCAATGCTCGCATTGCAGCGCGTGCTGAATGGCCGCCTTGCGGACGCGACGCGCGCCTCGCTGCTGCTCGGACTGATCGCGATCGCGGTGCTGCTCACCTTCTCCCGCGCGGCCTGGGGCCAGTTCGCGCTCACGGCGGCGCTCGTCTTGTTCTTCACCTTCGTCACCAGCCGCTCACCGAATGAACGCATGCGCATCGTTCTCATCGCGGTCGCGGGCCTTGTCGTGTTGGCGCTCGTGCTGATGGCGCTCTTGTCGACCGAGCGCGTGGCCGACCTTTTCAAGGAACGCGCGAGCCTCGACCAGTCCTACGATGTCGGGCCGCTCGGCCGTTTCGGCCGTTACATCCTTGGTGCGGAGCTTGCGCTCGACCGGCCGTTCGGCATCGGCCCGCTTCAATTCCACAAGAGCTTCGTCGAGGACCCGCACAACACCTATCTGAACGCGTTCCTGTCCGGCGGCTGGCTCTCCGGCTTCGTGTATCTCACGATGGTGGCGACCACGGTCTTGCTGGGCTTTCGCCACATCTTCCTGCGTGTGCCCTGGCAGGCGACCTACATCGCGGTCTACTGCGCGTTCATCGGAACCGTGGTCGAAAGCGCCATCATCGATAGCGACCACTGGCGCCATTATTTCCTCTTGATCGGCGTGATCTGGGGGTTGATGGCCGTATCGCGCTCGGCGCGGCGCGTTTCGGCGCTGCAGCCGTCCACTCTTGCGCCCGCCCACCGGGCGGCGTAGCTATCGCTCCGGCGGAGCGTAGCGCAGCCCGGTTAGCGCACCAGTCTGGGGGACTGGGGGTCCCGAGTTCAAATCTCGGCGCTCCGACCAACCCTTAGCTCAGATTCACTTCCCGGAAAAACGGCCTTGGGAAGCGTCTGCGAAGTACCGCAGCGGGAGGAACGGGCGAACCGAGGCAACTACTTCTTGCGCTTCTTTTTGCCAGTAGACCTCTTGTAATTCCAACTGATTGCTTCGCATCCCCTCGAGCCCATCATGTAGCCACGCCCGCATTGGACCTCTACGACCGACGAAGCTTTCTTCGCCGCTTCGGCCAGCGGGGCAGCAGTGATTGTGATTGCCTGTGCAGACGACAACGTCGTCAGACTCGCGCCTGCGGCAAAAATAGTAGCGACGAGCGCTTTCATCAGTTCCTCTCCCTGTTTTGGCGCGGCAGCAGATCGCCCTAGTTGGCGGGCTCACCCTTGGCGCGCAGTTTGGTGATGTTAGCACCGTTGGCCTGCGCCACAATAACCGCAACGTGGTTGGCCCACAGATCGAGCGAGCTCGCTTCTTGGCGGCATAGTTAGGCCGATTCTGTAGGGATAATTTTGCCTACCTATTCCCGGTTTCTCAGTAATCCTCCGTCTGGGGGAACTGGGGGTCCCGAGTTCAGATCTCGGCGCTCCGACCACTCATCCTTTGGGAGTCCGCGGAGTGGCGCAACTCGGCTGCCCGCAGCGAGGCGCGGGCTTTGCGCCAAACGAGAAAGGCCGTTGCCGCCAGACACCCGACGCCTGCAAGCATGACGAAGAGCCCGAGCGGCGAAGAGATATCGCCGAGCAAGAGGCTGCGTCCCACGCTGCCGAGGTAAACGTAGAACACGGTCTGCGGAATGATGAACACGATGGATGCCAGCGTGTAAGGCCAGAAGCCGATCCGCGTTACCCCAAACACGTAGTTCTGGACCGAACTCGGCGTCGGAGAGGCGAAGCGAAGCAGGGCAACGATCCGCCATCCTTCTTCGTCGACGGCGTCGGCGATCATGCGCATCGAGAGGTGGCGATCGATCCAGCGCTGCACGCGGTCAGCGAGGAAATAGCGCGCGATCAGGAACGCGAGCGTGCCGCCGACCGTCGCGCCAACGACGATCACTGGAATAACCGACAATCCGTAGAGCCCGCCGACCCCGAGCGTGAGGAAGGTGCGCGGAACAAACACAAAGGCGGCGGCCGCGAAGAGGCTCGCCACCATCAGTCCCGAAAACCAGGACAGAGCACCAAAGCTCCGCAGCCATTCCAGCAGGACGTCGGTCACGCAGCTTCTATAGGCGACGATCGCGTTCTGCGGCTAGCGCGCGGCGCGGCGGTCTCGGGCCTGCTGCGGCCACGAGCCGCAGCTTCAGCGGCGACTCGGCCGACGGGCGCCCACCTGATGAGTGCGGCGCCCCGTTCATCATTCGGGCTGAACATTCCGCGTCGCCACACGTTGAATTGCGCCAGCGCGCGCAGCAAACGTGTGGGAATACCGTGACCGAAGAGCCAAAGCTCGCCTTCATCCAAGCACTGCGCGGATTCGCGGCTCTAGCCGTCGCCGTGTCGCATTTGCGGTTCGCCCTTCACGATCAGAACCCCTGGTTGCAGTCGCTGCTGCAACTCGGCAGCGCAGGCGTCGACCTCTTCTTCGTCATCAGCGGCTTCATCATGGTCTACACGACGCGGAACAACGACGGTTCCGGCCAGTACGCGTCAGACTTCCTGGCCAAGCGCTTTCTCAGGATTTGGGTGCCTTACGCCTTTGTCGGGCTGTTCTTTTTCTGCCTGCTGACGCCCAATCCTTTCAGTAACGAGAACCTGGTGTGGATCGCGAAGTCTCTCCTTTTCATCCCGCCCGATGCCGCGCAGACATTCTACCTGGGCAGCGGCCTTCTCCTGGTGGCGTGGTCGCTCAACTACGAATTCTTCTTCTATCTTTTGTTCGGGGGGAGCTTGCTTTTCGGACGCTTCCGTTGGCTGGCGCTTGCCGCAGCCTTCGTTCTGCTCACTGTCGTCGTTCCCATGCTCTACCATGGCTCTTTCACATTCTCAGTGAACACACGGCTGACGTCCGGCCCGGCCTTGTTGCAGATGATGACCAATCCGATGCTGCTCGAGTTCGCAGCTGGAGTTCTGATTGGACTGATCTATTTCTCGTCGATCCGAATCGGCAATTCAGCGCTGTGTTGGGTCTTCCTGAGCACGCTGCTCGCCGCAGGCGCGATCATTTGGCTAAGCGCCTTCCGGCCGGAGAACGGTCTGCTTGGATGGGGTCTGCCGGCCGTCATCGCGGTGTTTGCGCTCGCCATCTCCTCCAAGACGCTCCCGCTCAGTCCGCCGCGTTTCCTGGTGTTCCTCGGAACCATCTCGTATTCGCTCTACCTTGTGCATCTTCCGATCGAGCTCAAGCTGTTGGGCCCGTATCTGGCGCCGAAGATGTCCTTCTTCATCTTTGCACCCGTCGCCCTTGCCGCGTCGATCGCCGCAGCGGCCCTTGCATACGTCGTCTTCGAACGCCTGGTCCACGATCAGCTGCGCCGTGCGCTGATGGCGAGGCTCAGCGGCTCAAGGCGTGGCCCGACAGCACAACCCGGCTATCGGGCTTTGCACCAAGCGAATGCTGCGTGAGGCGCGTCGTGCGGTGAGCCAGTTCAAGCCGCGCTGGCGCGATATCGTCCCTGCACCACAAGGTTTGCGGCCAGCGTCAGCACCAACGTCGCGGTCATCAGGATGAACGCGATCGCGGCGCCGAACGGCCAGTTGTTCTGCTGGATGAACTGATTGTAGACGAGCGGGCCCATCATCTGGAAACGAGGCCCGCCGAGCAGCACCGGCGTGGCGTAGGCATTCATCGCCAGAATGAAGGTGAGGATGGTGCCGGCGAGCACGCCCGGCATCGCGAGCGGAAACAGAATGCGCCGCGCCATCTGCAGCGGCGTGGCGCCGAGGTTGAACGCTGCCTCCTCGACCGAGCGGTCGATCCCCTCGATCACGCTCTGCAGGGTGAGCACCATGAAGGGCAGGTTCACGGCCGTGATGCCGACGATGACGGCAACCTCGGTGAACATGATCTCGAGCGGCTGGTTGATCGCGCCGGTGCCCATCAGGCTCGCATTGATCAGCCCCTTGTTGCCGAACGCGACCATCCAGCCGGCGGCGCGCACCGCGTTGCCGACGAACAGCGGTAGCACCACCAGCATGATCAGCAAATTCTTGAAGCGCACCTGCGTACGCGCCAGCACATAGGCGAGCGGAAAGCCCGTCGCGAGGCAGATCGCGGTGGTGATCAGCGCGATCCGCACCGTGCGGGTGAGCACCGAGTAGTAATAGACGTCGGTGAAGAACTTGACGTAGTTCTCCACCGTCAGCGCGTCGACCATGAACTTGCCGGGCACGAACTGGTTCAGGCTGTAGCGGAACAGGATCGCGAGCGGCAGCAGGATGCCGATGCCGACGTAGATGGTCGCGGGGCCGACGAGCGAACCGGCGGTGAGGGCGCCCGAGCGCGCGGATGACGTCATGACTCCGCTCGTCCCCGCGGAAGCGGGGACCCAGTGCTCTGGCTCTGGATGCCCGCTTGCGCGGGCATGAGCGGAGAGCGTTGCAATGCCGCGGCCTACGACTTGAACACCTTGTCCCACCACTCCTTCAGAGCGGCGTCATTCTTGGCCAAGTAAGCGTAGTCAAGATCGACAAGCCGGGACTCCTCTTCGTTGGTGAAGCCGATGCGCTCCTTGAGTTGGGGAGCGACGACCGCGTTGGTCACGGTCGGGTTATAGCCCATGTCGATCGCGAAGTTTTCCTGCGCGCTTTTCTCCAGCATCGCGTCCATGTAGGCGTAGCCGCCCTCTTTATTGGGCGCGTTCTTCGGGATCATGAAGCCCGAGACATACATCGGCACGCCCTCGCTCGGCGCGACCGACTGCACGCTGATGCCGGCGTTCTGCCACTGGATGACACGCGCCTTCCACATGATGCCGACGCCGATCTCCTCGTTTTTCAGTGCCTGCGCGAAAGCCTCGTTGGTCGGATAGATGCGCACACCCGCCTTCTTCGCCTCGAGGAGCAGCGCCTTGCCGGGCTCTAAATCGTCCATCTGTCCGCCCGCCGCGAGCGCGGCGGCCGCCATCGTATATTGGTACTGGATATCGATGATGCCCATCTTGTTGCCGTGCTTGGGATCGAACGCTTCCTTGAAGCTCTTCGGCGCATCGGGCACGACCTTCGGATTGTAGACCGCGACCTTACCGGAATAGATGTGTCCGACGCCGAACTGATATTTCATCGAGGGGATGAGGTTCACGGCATTCTTGAGCTTCGAATAGTCGATCGTTTCCGCGACGCCCCCCTCGTTCATTTCGAACATCTCGGCCGCCGAGAGGCCCTGGATGTCGCTGGTTCCGCGCGGCAGGCGTTTTTCCGCCAGCATCTTGGTGCGGCGCGGAGGGCTGTTTGCCTGATCCTGCGCCACCTCGAAGCCCTTCGGCTTGAGGATCGGATCCTCGACGTTCTTGGTGAGGAGGCGCGCATAGTCGCCGCCCCAGGTGCCGACCACGACGCGCCCGCTCGCCTGCGCCGGGCGCAAGAGGGCCGGTGCCGCAACAGCCCCGAGGCCGAGGCCCAGCGCGTGACGCCGCGAGAATTTGCTTGCCATGTTCCGTCCTCCGTTTTGTTCAGTTCTGAGCAAACACCATGCCGGCATCGCGATGCCAGGCCACCGTCACATCGTCGCCCACCGCCGGCGCCACATCGCCGCGGTTCGGCAGTTGCACGACCACGCGGTCGGCCGGTGACAGGCGCACATGCAGCTCCAGCACCGCGCCCAGATATGAGACGAATTCCACCCTGCCCGGCATGGCGTTGTCCATCCCGTTTGCGCCGCCGAGATGGAGCCGCTCCGGCCGCAACAGCAGCGAGGCGGCGCCGGGCGCGCCGTCGCGGCACTTGAGCTTAAGTCCGCCGCCGGTCTCGAATTGACCGGGGGCGATGACGCGACCGTCGAGAAACGTGCTGCGCCCGACGAACCCTGCGACAAAACGATCGGCCGGCCGTTCGTAGAGGTCGCGCTGGGTGCCGATCTGGCGGATTTCACCATCCGCCATCACCACAAGCCGGTCGGCAACCGTGAGCGCCTCCTCCTGATCGTGCGTCACCATGATGGTGGTCAACCCGAGCTGGCGCTGCAACTCGCGGATCTCGACGCGCACCTCCTCACGCAGCTTGGCGTCGAGATTGGAGAGTGGCTCGTCGAGCAACAGCGCGTCCGGCCGGATCGCGAGCGCGCGGGCCAGCGCAACGCGCTGCTGCTGCCCACCGGAAAGCTGGCGCGGCAGACGGCCCGCAAATCCCTCGAGCCGCACCAGGCGCAGCGCCTCGCGCGTGCGTGCCTCGATGTCGGGCTTTGAAAGCTTGCGCATCTCCAGCCCAAACGCGACGTTGTCGCCGACCGTCATGTGGGGAAACAGCGCGTAGCTCTGGAACACCATGCCGGTGTTGCGCCGCCAGGGCGGCAAATAGGTGATGCCCGTGCCCCCAAGCTGCACAGTCCCACCGCTCGGCTCGATCAACCCGGCGATCATGCGCAGCGTCGTCGTTTTGCCGCAGCCGGATGGCCCGAGCAGCACCAGGAATTCCCCATCCGCCACATCAAGCGTCACGCCGGCGACCACCGCATGGTCGCCGTAGCGCTTCGAGAGGTCTATCAGCTCAAGCCGCGCCATGATTACACAACTTGCGAAATCTTCACGTAGCGGTCGGTCACGATCATCGCGATGCCGATCAGCAGAATCTGCAGCACCGATACGGCTGCGACCGTCGGGTCGATCTTCCATTCCAGATATTGGAGGATCGCGATCGGCAGCGTGGTGCGCCCGGCTCCGACGAGAAACAGGCTCATTTCGAGGTTGCCGAACGACGTGACGAACCCGAACAACGCCCCGGCAACAAGACCAGGCCGGATCGCCGGCAGCGTCACGCGGCGAAACGTCGCCCAGGGCGTCGCGCCGAGATTCTTCGCCGCCTCCTCGATCGTCGAATCGAACCCGGCAAGGCTCGCGGTCACGAGCCGCGTGGCCCACGGAATGACGATGAGCGCATGCGCGGCGATCAATCCCAGCGTCGTGCCAAGCAACGGCAAGCCCGTCGCGATCTCAGTCTCGATCTGAAACACGTAGATCGACGCGCCGAGCACCACGCCCGGCACGATCAGCGGCATCAGCAGAAGCGAGTTCGCAAAGCCGCGTCCGCGAAAGCGGCGCCGCGCAATCGCAAGGCTCGCCGGCACTGCAAGCGCAAGCCCGATGATGGTCGCGGTGACACCGACCTGAAAGCTGAGGATGAACCCGTTCACGAACGCCTTGTTGGCCGGGACCGCCGCGAACCATCGCAGCGAATATCCCTCGGGCGGAAACGATGGAATCTCCTGGCGGAAGAACGCGAGCCACGTGACGAGCACGAGCGGCAGCAGGATGAAGCCGAGCGAAATCGCGGCCGCGCCGTTCAGCAGCCACCGTCCAAGCGGGATGGGACGCGAAGGCCTCGCGATCGCCGCAGTTCGATCGTGGGCGACTGCGGATGCCATGGCTAGTTCAGCCGGTTCTTGTGGAACTTGCCGTCCTTCATGATCGCGCTGAGATGCTTGCCCTGCTCCTGGAACAGGCCGAGGTTCTTCAAGGGATCGCCATCGACCACGATGAGGTCGGCATAGGCGCCCGCCTTCAGGGTGCCGATCTTCCCTTCCATCCGCACGATCCGCGCGCCGATCGTGGTCGCGGCGCGGATGATCTCAATCGGGCTCATCACCTCGCTGCGGATCATGAACTCGCGGCTCTGCTCGACCTGCAGCGCGCCGAGCAGATCGGTGCCGTAGCCGACCGGCACCCCTGCCCGCTTGCAGATCTCGAGCGAGCGCAGGCCGCCGTCGATGACGAGGTCGTTCTTCGCCAGCATGTCGCTGGTCATGCCGTACTCGGCGGCGCGCTCCTTCATCGCATAGTAGGTCACCAGGTTGGCGACCATGAACATTCCCTTCTCGGCCATCAGTTTTGCGGTCTTGTCGTCGATCAGATTGCCATGCTCGATGACCCGCACCCCGCCCTGCGCGGCACGGGTCATCGCCTCCGGCGTGTAGGCGTGCGCGCACACATAGCGGCCGAAGGCCTGCGCCTCCTGCACGGCGGCGGCGACTTCGGCGGGTGAGAATTGCAGGCTGTCGAGCGGATCGTAGGGAGATGCAACGCCGCCCGACATCATGATCTTGATGTGGTCTGCGCCCTGGCGCATCTGCTCGCGCACCGACTTGAGCACCTCCGACACGCCATCCGAGGTGCGCATGCCGAAGCGCATGGCGTCGCAGCAGTGGCAGCGCATGCCGAAATCCGTGCGCCGGCGCGGATCACTGTGCCCGCCGGTCGGCCCGATCGCAGCGCCCGCGATGAACAGGCGCGGCCCCGGGATATCGCCCTGGTCGACCGCGCTCTTTAGCCCCCAGTCGGCGCCGCCGGTGTCGCGCACGCTGGTGAAACCGCGATTGAGCATCCCCAGCATCAGCCGTGCGGCGCGCGCGGTCATCAGCGTCAGCGGAATGGATTCGAGATAGCGGATGTTCACTTCGCTCAGGATCACGTGGACGTGGCTGTCGATCAGCCCGGGCATCAGGGTTCGGCCGCCGCAGTCGATCACGTCGGCGGCCTGCGCCTGGATCGGCTTGTTGGAAACCTCCCTGACGGTTTCGCCCTCGACGAGCAGCTCATGGCCGCCCTGAAGCTCGCCGACTTCGGGCTCGAGCAGTTGGAAATTCCGAAACAGCAATTGCGCCATGTGATCCCCCGTGACGGCACAATAGGACAACGTCATACGGGCGCGCACAAGGCGGCTTGTGGGGACCTATCGCGGGGTTGACGAAAGCGCGATCAGCAGTTGCCGCAGATGTGCATCGAGCGGCGCAACCGTCTGTCGTGAGCGTCTTCCCGTGCCTGCCACGCGGGCGTGAACGGCAAGAGCTCGGCTTCCGGCGCCGTGGACATCGCGTTGGACGGCGATCTTCGATCAGGCGCCTGCCGCTCCACCGCCCGCGGCGCCGTGGTGCGCACGCCAACGGCTCCCGCGACCGGCCGGACCACGGCCCAGTCCGGCAGCTCCTTTGGCGCGCATCCCGCAAGCGCCATGCCCAAGATCGCTATGACTACGCTACGCACGAACCCGCTACCGGAAGTTGGTCCTAACGGTATCGTGCATCCGGACACGCCGTTCCGCAAGGGAATCGGACCTCCGGCGCCTAATTTGCCGAGAGTGTGTCTTCTATCTCGGCCAGCGCACGGCGCAATTCGACCGCCAGCGGCCCCAGCCCATCCCGACACCGACCTCGGTCGCCGGCCCTCCCGGCCTGCTCCAGGATCACGGCCGCAGCCCCAACGCCTTTCGCACCAACCGCTTGGGCTGCGCCTTTCAGCTTGTGCGAGGCGGCAGCGACCGCGGCAAGATCGCCGAGCCGGGACGCAACTCCGATCTCGCGCTCGGCGTCGATTGCGGTGTCGCGGAATTTCTCCAGCAGCGAAGCGATCGCCGCCCGGTCATCGCCCAGCCAGCTCGACAGCACGCTGCGGTCGATCGCTCCATAGGACGTACCGTCACCGTTGGCGTGCTCGGCCGTCTCATCGATCGCGAGCCAGCGCACCAACGTCGCGCGCAGAAGATCGATGTTCACCGGCTTCACCAGATAGGCATCCATGCCGGCGGCAAGGCAACGCTCTTCCTCACCCTTCATGGCGTTCGCCGTGACGGCGACAACAGGCGTGCGCGCGTGGCTGTGCTGCTCGGCCTCGATGGCGCGGAGCCGGCGCGTCAGCTCATAGCCGTCCATGTGGGGCATGTGGATGTCGGCGAGCACGGCGGCATAGGGTTTTTCGCTCCAGGCCTTCAGCGCCTCGTTGCCATCGACGGCCGTGTCGGATGCCACACCGAGCAATTCGAGTTGGCGGACGAGGACTTCCAGATTCACCGGATGATCGTCAACGACCAGCACGAGCGGCTGCTCGCCGGTTTTTGCCAGCGGCAGCGCGCGTCCACCGGTGCCGGTCGACGAATGCTGCGTCGCCGTGAACAAAGCATCCTTCGGTGCCGCATCGAACACCAGCCGGACGTAGAAGGTCGAACCTTTGCCGGTCTCGCTCTCAGCCGAAATGTCGCCGTCCATGAGGTTGGCGAGCCGGCGCACGATGGAAAGTCCCAGGCCGGTTCCGCCGAAGCGGCGGGTCGTCGAGGAGTCGGCTTGTGCGAAAGGCTGGAACAGCCTGCGCCGTTGCTCCGCGTCGATGCCGATGCCGGTGTCCTCCACGGCGAGCGTGACTCGGGACCGTCCCCCGCCCAGCGGAGTGGTACGCGCATTCACCGTGATACGGCCGCGCTCGGTGAATTTCAGCGCGTTGCCGAGCAGATTGAACAGGATTTGCCGCACCCGCGTCGCATCGCCGATCAGCGTGTCGTCCGAGCCGGGCTCGACCGACCCCGTCAGCATCAAGCCTTTGGCATTGGCTTGCGCCTGGAAGGTGCTCAGCACACCGTCGATCAGTCCGGAGAGTGAGAACGGCGCCGCCTCAAGCTCCAGCCGTCCCGCCTCGATCTTCGAGAAATCGAGAACGTCGTCGATGATGCGCAGCAGCGCCTGAGCGGAATCGCGCATGGTCGCGACGGTGCGCTGCTGACTCGCGTTCAAGCCCTGCCGATCGAGCACTTCCATCATGCCGAGCACGCCGTTCATCGGCGTGCGAATTTCGTGGCTCATGGTCGCAAGGAAAGTCGACTTTGCCTGGTTGGCGGCTTCCGCCTCGGCGCGCTCGCGTTCGGCTTCGGCAAGGGCCATTTCAGCCTCGGCACGCGCGTCGGTCTGCTCGCTCTCCCGCCGCTTCAACTCGGTGATGTCGCGATACACCCCGAGCAAGGTGCCGTCGGCGAGCGGCCGATGCGTAAACTCGATGTAGCGTCCGCTTTTCGTCAGCCGCTCGTAGCGGCACCCGCCAGGCGTGCGCATCAGGGCGGCACGCTCCTGCACGATCTTTTCGATATCGTCGGTTTCGCCGAAGTCGCCGCGCAGCGCCTGGTAGCGGATCACATCGTAACAGGAGACGCCGGGCTTGGTGATGTCCGGCGGCACGTTGAGAAAGGTACTGAACTGCTCGTTGCTGAATTTCCAATTGAAGTCTTCATCGATGAGCGAGATGCCGTCGCTCATGTTTTCCAGCACCGTGCGCATGTCCTCGCGCGTCGCCTCGATCTCGGCGCGGGCGGTCGCGAGATCGCGCTCACGCTGCTTCACATCGGTGATGTCGCTGGTCGCCCCGACCAGACGGACCGCACGTCCGTCCGGTCCGCGCTCCGCGATACCGCTCTGACGTGCCCATCGCCACGTGTTGTCGTTAGCGAGATAGCGGTACTCGATAAGCAGGCGCGAGGTGGCCCCCTTGAGATGATTGATGATCGCCGTGCGGTACTGCTCGAGATCGTCGCGATGGATGCGGCTGCCGGACTCCGCCGGCGTCAGCGCCATGTCGTCCGACATGCCGAAAATCGAGCGCAGCAGCGGCGAGTAATAGACGGTTCCTTTGACAATGTCCCAGTCGTAGACACCCTGATCGATGGATTCGAGAGCGCGCGCGCAGCGCTCCTCGTCCGCCGCCCCATGCTGATGCGGCGGTTGAGCGCGCGCCTCGGCGCGCTCCCCCATTTCCGGCTCAGCGGACGACTGTGCGGCCCCTGCTTCGGGCTTTTTTGACGTGGCCATTCGTTCCCCAACGCATTGTGGGGCCTGCAGGTATCGTCGGCGTATCGCGGCGGAGCCGATTTGTATCGTTTGTATCGTTTACGGGTTGGGAACTCGGTGAACGGGGAAAATCCTGCCGTTCAGGCCGACGCCTCGTTGACCGCTGCGTCAAGCAGCCGGCGGCACTCCTGCAGCTCGCGCAAGGTGTCTTGCAGCTTCCGCGAACTCTCCGCCGGCAAGGCGGCCGGTTCGCTCACCCGCGGCGCCAGTGGCGAGGGCAGGATCATGGTGTCTGCGTCGGCCCGGCGGCTCTCCGCCAGACGCTCTTCATCAGGATCGCTGCTGAGGAATGACGGCAGGAGCCCGAACAATCGCCGGTGCGCCGATTCAGCGTCGCCCCGCCGCGCGTCGCGCGGTTGCGGGCGCAGTGGCGGCGCCTCGGGAATTTCCGGCTCGACCGCTTCCGACGCGCGCGCCGGCTGCGGCGCACCCGCACGCCAGACGTTCTGCACGAACTTGATGCCGTGATCCTTCAGGATCCGCTGTGCACCGCGGATCGTGTAACCCTCGCTATACAGCAAGTGGCGAATGCCTCGGAGGAGATCGATATCGTCTGGCCGATAATAGCGGCGCCCGCCGCCGCGCTTCAGCGGCTTGATCTGCTGGAAACGAGTTTCCCAGAAACGCAGGACATGCTGCGGCAAATCGAGATCATTCGCGACTTCACTGATGGTCCGGAATGCCTCGGGTGCCTTTTCCGCCACGGTCTACCTCTCGACGACGCAGTTTACTGGTGAGGTTATGGCTGGCTCCCGTCTCCGGCGTTGATTCGCTGCTTGAGGATCGCCGACGGTTTGAAGACCATGACCCGCCGTGGCGAGATCGGCACTTCCTTGCCGGTCTTCGGATTGCGGCCGATGCGCTGCCCCTTCTTGCGCACCACAAACGAGCCGAACGACGAAAGCTTCACGGTCTCGCCCCGTTCGAGGCAATCCGTGATCTCCTTCAACACCATTTCCACGAGAGTCGCCGATTCAGTTCGCGACAGCCCGACTTTTTGGTACACGGCCTCGCACAGGTCCGCCCGCGTTACCGTCTTGCCCGCCATCGCCTCAACCCCGCTTTCGGCGACTACCTTATCAATTTGAATAATCAACGATATTCACATTGCGCGGCAGTGGTCAACGGCCCTCCTTCGTAATTTCCGTCGCGTGTCTCACCAGCGCACCAGCGACGCTCCCCAGGTAAAGCCGCCCCCCATCGCCTCAAGCAGCACCAGATCGCCGCGTTTGATGCGGCCATCCTTCACGGCAACGTCGAGCGCAAGCGGAATCGAGGCGGCAGACGTATTCCCGTGCCGATCGACCGTCATCACAACCTTGTCCGGCGCGATCCCAAGCTTGTGCGCCGAGCCGTCGATGATGCGCTTGTTGGCTTGGTGCGGCACAAACCAGTCGAGATCGTCGGCGGTATAACCGGTATCGTGGAACACATCCTTGATCACATCGGTGATCGCGCCGACGGCAAAGCGGAAGACGTCTTTGCCCTCCATGCGCAGATGCCCAACGGTCTGGGTAGAGGACGGCCCGCCGTCGACATAGAGCTTGGTCTTGTGGCGGCCATCGGAGCGCAGGTGCGAGGTGAGCACACCGCGGTCCTCGCGCGTGCCCGGCTGTTGCTGGGCCTCGATCACCACGGCGCCGGCGCCGTCGCCGAACAACACGCACGTGCCGCGGTCCTCCCAATCGAGGATGCGCGAAAATGTTTCTGCGCCGATCACGAGGGCGCGTTTGTGCATGCCGGATCGCAGTAACCCGTCGGCGGTCGCCATCCCGTAGACGAAGCCGGAGCAAACCGCCTGCAAATCAAAAGCGGCGCCTTGGGTGATGCCAAGCCCCGCCTGCACCGACACCGCCGTCGCCGGAAACGTGTTGTCCGGAGTCGAGGTGGCGAGCACGATCAGGTCGATTGACTGTGCGTCGACCTGCGCGGCCGAGAGCGCGGCACGCGCGGCAGCCAAACCCAGATCCGAGGTCAGCTCCCCATCGGCCGCAATATAACGCTCGCGGATGCCGGTCCGCTGCACGATCCATTCGTCGGAAGTATCGACCATCCGCGAAAGGTCGGCGTTGCTGAGGCGGCGCGCCGGCAAGTAGCTACCGCAACCGAGAACGACAGAACGTGTAGTGGTCACGAAGCGGCCCCGCCAACCTTTGTTTCGGCCTCTTCGCGGGCGTGGCGAAGGAGCGTATCGCGGATCTTGTTCAGCAATTCGTAGCGGACCATGTCGTAGCCGACATCGACCGCTGCCGCAAAGCCTTCCGCGTCGGTTCCACCGTGGCTTTTGATAACGATGCCGTTCAAGCCGAGGAACACGCCGCCATTGGCCTTGCGAGGGTCCATCTTGTCGCGCAGCACCCCGAACGCTTCGCGGGCCAGGAGATAGCCGAGCCGCGCGCGCCAAGTCCGGTTCATCGCCGAGCGCAGGAGGCTGGTGATCTGCCTCGCGGTTCCCTCGGCCGTCTTGATCGCAATGTTGCCGGCAAAGCCTTCGGTAACGATCACGTCCGCAACGCCTTGCCCGATCGTGTCCGCCTCGACGAACCCAACATAATTTAGAAACGGAAGGTTCGCCTCGCGCAGGAACTTGCCGGCCTCACGCACCGATTCAAGACCCTTCACCTCTTCGACGCCGATATTGAGCAGACCCACGGTGGGACGTTCGAGATCGAACAGGACGCGCGCCATCGCGCTCCCCATCACGGCAAGGTCGACCAGATGATCGGCTTCGGCACCGATCGAGGCACCCATGTCGAGCACCACGGTGTCGCCCTTGATGGTCGGCCACACTCCGGCGATCGCCGGCCGTTCGATGCCGGGCATCGTGTGAAGATTGAACTTCGCCATCGCCATCAGCGCGCCGGTGTTTCCGGCCGACACCGCGACGTCTGCATCGCCCTTCTTCACTGCATCGAGCGCAAGCCACATCGAGGATTTCCAGCGACCCTGCCGCAGAGCCTGGCTTGGCTTCGCGTCCATCTTCACGACCACGTCGGTGTGCACGATGCGCGAGGCTGTCTTGAGCCGATCGCTCTTCTCCACCAGTGGTGCGATGACACTTTGGTCACCGAAGAAGACGAACTCGGTCTCCGGGTGGCGCGCGAGCGCGATCTCGGCGCCCGGGACGACAACCGCCGGCCCGACGTCGCCCCCCATTCCATCGAGCGCAATTCGGACCTTTTGGGCCATCGGGTTCGGGAGTGTCCTGATGTGGGAGATGGTGCGCTGCTGACGAAAGAATAGCGGTTTGGCGGCCGGGTACAAAGCGCCGAACGGGCGCAGTTATTTCTTGACTGTGCTGTTTTTCCGCAGTGCGGCAAGCCCGGCGAACGGGTGGTTGGCGGGATCCACTGCGGCTTTCGGCGCATCGAAGGCCACCCCAGGCTTCCGGGGGTACGGATCAATCCCGAGCAGGAAGAACTCGGTCGCGATGAGGCCGAGGTCGACCGCATTGCCAATGAGCGGCTCGACCTCGTCGCCGGGCGAGGCTCCGTCGATATCGATTTCGGCGCTCTCTCTGACCGGTTCGCGCGAGGGGGTAAAGGTAACCTCGATCGTCTCGTTGATGTCGTTCGTGACCGGCTCGAGCGTCACCACGCAGGTCTGCCGCACCGTTCCGCAGACCTCGCCGTTCACATGCAGCCGGTCGCGCCCACGCCGGGTGAGATCGAAGCGCGCAACGAGGCGCTCGACCGCATCGACGCCCGCAGGTTTCGCGAGCGCGATACGAACCGGCTCGCTTGCTTCCAGCTCGACATGCCGGCCCGTCTCGCCGACCTCGTCGAGCCGGATCATCGCGCTCCAAGGGCGCTCCATATCAGTCATACGCGATTACTCCGCGGCAGCGAGCGCGAAAGGCCCGGGAAACATCACAATGCCATCCAACCGATGCTGGATCGCCTGCACCTCAAGACCATCCACCGCCCGCCGCACATAGGCGGCGAGCCATTCCGAGGCAACGCCCGTTTCCGCCGGCTCGGAGCAAAATCGCGGATCGCGCGACTGCGCCACGATCGCGCCATAGAGGGCCGCGATGGTAGGATCAGGACGGCGGAACAAGCGCGGAATCATTGATTTTGCAGGTCAATCGGCAGCAGCACCCCGGCCGGTCCGGATTGCAATTCGGCCGCCCGCGGAGTACGTCAGGCGCGAAACGGGGGCAAGACCGGGTTCGCATGGGGTTTCGCTTACGATCCATCGCTGTCGCGACCGCGCTCACGCTCGGCCTCGCGCTCGGCGGCTGCTTCACGCAGACCTACCAGCGCGGCTATGTGCTGGCGGACGGCGCACTTGAACAGATTCCGCTCGGCGCGCCGCAAGAACAGGTACTCATTTCGCTCGGCACGCCCTCGACCGTCGCCACGGTGAGCGGCGAAGTCTTCTACTACATCTCGGCGCGTACGGAGCAGATCTCGTTCCTTCCCGAGAAGGTCGTCGATCAGCGCGTGGTGGCGGTCTATTTCGACAAAAACCGCCGCGTGGAGCGCATTGCCAACTACGGCCTGCAGGACGGCAAGATCTTCGATTTCATCAGCCGCAGGACGCCGACCAGCGGTCAGGAGCTGTCTTACCTCACCTACGTGTTCAAGATTTTCGGTGGCAAATAACCGCGGATGCGTGATGTGCGCGTCGCGCGCTTGCGCCACCTGACGACCATCGCGATGATCCCTCAACAAAATTGCCCGGGGTGAAACCAGCATGACCGTGAAGCTGACTCGCCGCGCCGTTGTCTCGGGTGCGATCGCCGCCACTGCCCTGCCCCGCACCGCTTCCGCCGACTGGAAGCCGGCCGAAACGGTGCGCATCATTGTGCCCGCCGCACCTGGCGGCACGACCGACGTGATGGGACGCCTGCTCGCGCAGCATCTTCAGGTCGCCTGGGGTCAATCCACCATCGTGGAAAACAAGTCGGGCGGCGGCGGCACGATCGCGATGACCGACTTCATCCGCCAAAAGGCGGACGGCCACACCATCATGATGGGCAATCCGGGCCCGAACGCGATCGCCTATCGCATCTTCCGCAATCTCACCTACAAGCCGGAACAGCTGCAGCCGGTCAGCAACATGATCCGCACCAGCAATATCGTGTCGGCGCATCCGTCGGTGCCGGTGAAATCGATTCCCGAGCTGATCGGGTACCTGAAGAAAAATCCGGACACGGTGAGCTACGCGACGTCGGGCACCGGGCAGAGCCCCCATCTGACCGCCGCCTGGTTTCTGCAGCTCACCGGTCTGAAGATGACTCACGTGCCCTTCCGCGGCGCTGGTCCGGCAATTACCGCGGCGCTCGGCGGGCAGGTGCAGATCCTGTTCGACAACCTGTTCCCCTCGCTGCCCCAGGTGCGCGAAGGAAAGCTCACCGGCCTTGCCACAACGATGCCGGAGCGCACTCCCCTTTCACCGGATATTCCGACCATGCGCGAAAGCGCGCCGGAGCTCGCCAGCTTCGATGTGTCGTCGTGGTTCGGCGTTTTCCTGCCGGGCGGCACACCCCGGCCGGTGGTCGATTCGCTCAACGGCGAAATCAAGGCGCTGCTCGCGCGCGATGACATGAAGGCGCGCATCAGGGACTTGGGTGCGATCGCCGACTACACGACGCCCGAGCAGTACGCCGCCTTCGTGCAGGCCGAGATCGCGAAGTTCGGCGAGATCATCGCGCGCGAAAAGCTGCAGATGGACGTGAACTGACGTCGATCGCGACGGATCGCCGGGTTAGTTCTCTGCGCGCTGGCCGCGGGAGGCCATGAACCAGCAGACGATCGTGGCTGCGAGCAGCGCGAGCCCGATCCAGAGCAACGGGCCGCTGTGCGCTGCGTCGCGATAGAGCGCCGCGAACAGCGCGACGATACCTGCCGCGAAGAGGCACGCGGCAAGTCCGGTCAGCGTTGAGGAGTTCATGGTCGTTTCCTTGATTCCCTAGCGCCGGATGATCCGGGCAAACGCGCCGGGAATCAACCCAAACGAAAAGCCCCGCGGTTAAGACCGCGGGGCTTTCGGCGACTCCCAATCCGTCCTAGTGCGCCAAAATCGCCAGCAACAAGAGCGCGACGATGTTGGTGATCTTGATCGCCGGGTTCACGGCGGGACCGGCCGTGTCCTTGTAGGGATCGCCGACGGTATCGCCGGTGACCGAGGCCTTGTGCGCATCGCCGCCCTTCTGGTGAACCACGCCGTCCTTGTCGGTGAAGCCGTCCTCGAACGACTTCTTCGCGTTGTCCCATGCGCCCCCGCCCGAGGTCATCGAGATCGCGACGAACAGGCCGTTGACGATCACGCCCAGCAGCGAAGCGCCGAGCGCCGCGAAGGCATTCGCCTTCGAGCCCGAGATCCACAGCACGCCGAAGTAGACGACGATCGGCGCGAGCACCGGCAGCAGCGACGGCACGATCATCTCCTTGATCGCCGCCTTGGTCAGCAGGTCCACCGCCCGCGCATAGTCCGGGCGCTCGGTGCCCTGCATGATGCCGGGCTTCTCCTTGAACTGGCGGCGCACTTCCTCGACCACCGAGCCCGCCGCGCGGCCGACCGCGGTCATCGCGATGCCGCCGAACAGATACGGGATCAAGCCGCCGAAGATCAGGCCCGCAACCACATACGGGTTCGACAGGTCGAACGAGACCGTGCCGACGTCCTTGAAGTAGGCCACGCCCTGTTTGGTGAATGCCGCGATGTCGTTGGTGTAGGCGGCAAACAGCACCAGCGCGCCGAGGCCTGCCGAGCCGATCGCATAGCCCTTGGTCACGGCTTTGGTGGTGTTGCCGACCGCGTCGAGCGCATCCGTGTTGTGCCGGACTTCCTTCGGCAGGCCGCTCATCTCGGCGATGCCGCCGGCGTTGTCGGTCACCGGACCGAACGCGTCGAGCGCCACGATGATGCCGGCGAGGCCGAGCATGGTGGTGACGGCGATCGCGGTGCCGAACAGGCCGGCGAGCTGGTAGGTGATGATGATGCCCGCGACGATCACCAACGCGGGCAGCGCGGTCGCCTCGAGCGACACCGCAAGACCCTGGATGACATTCGTGCCGTGCCCGGTCACCGAGGCCTGCGCGATCGACACCACCGGACGTTTGCCGGTGCCCGTGTAGTACTCGGTGATCCACACGATCAGGCCGGTGACGATGAGGCCGAGAATGCCGCAGATGAACAGGTTCCTGCCGGTAATCTGCATTCCGGCTACGGTACCGAGCACGCCGAACCCATTCGGCAGGATGTACTGGGTCGCGATCCACAGGCCGCCGATCGACAGCACGCCGCCCGCGATCAGGCCCTTGTAGAGCGCGCCCATGATCGAGCCGTTGGCGCCGAGCTTGACGAAGAACGTGCCGATGATCGAGGTCACGATGCAGGCGCCGCAGATGCCGAGCGGATAAAGCATCGCGGAGGCGAGCACCGGCTGGCCGGCGAAGAAGATCGCCGCGAGCACCATGGTGGCGACGACGGTCACCGCATAGGTCTCGAACAGGTCGGCGGCCATGCCGGCGCAGTCGCCGACGTTGTCGCCGACGTTGTCCGCGATGGTCGCCGGGTTGCGCGGATCGTCCTCCGGAATGCCGGCCTCGACCTTGCCGACGAGGTCGGCGCCGACGTCGGCGCCTTTCGTGAAGATGCCGCCGCCGAGGCGGGCGAAGATCGAGATCAGCGAGGCGCCGAACGAGAGCGCGACCAGCGCATCGATGACGGTGCGGCTCTCCGGCGCAAGCCCGCGCGGCCCGATCAGGAACCAGTAGTAGAGCGCGACGCCGAGCAGCGCGAGGCCGGCGACCAGCATGCCGGTGATGGCGCCCGCCTTGAACGAGATGTCGAGGCCTTCGGCGAGAGACTTCGTGGCGGCCTGCGCGGTGCGGACGTTGGCGCGCACCGAGACGTTCATGCCGATGAAGCCGGCCGCGCCGGAAAGCACCGCACCGATCAGGAAGCCGATCGCCACAAGCGCGCCGAGCAGGATCCACAGACCGACGAAGACGACGGCGCCCACCACCGCGATAGTCATGTACTGGCGCTTGAGATAAGCCTGCGCGCCTTCGGCGATCGCGGCTGCGATCTCCTGCATTTTCTGTGAGCCAGCATCCGCCGACATCACGGACTGGGTCGCCCAGATTCCGTAAACGATCGAAAGCGCGCCACAGCCGATGATGGCCCAAAGAGCAGTCATGAACAGACCTCGTTTTGCTGGAAACCCGGCTACGGCCCCTTATCCGAAGCGGGCGCGCCGAACCGCGAGGCGACTCAACGGCCGCCCGGCCCGGCAAAAGGTGGCGCTCCTATAGCCAAAAAATGACGGGTGATGCAACGCCGCAAATATGCCGGTAAGTCAACGCTTTGAACGTCCCGGCGGCACCCTCAGGCCGGCTGCACCCGCTCCCGATATGCCTGCCAGGCGAGCATCACGGCTGCGATCCCGACGACCGGAAACATCACGACGTTGACCAGGTACCAGCCGAAGTGCGCCAACATCGAGCCGGAAATGAATGAACCGATCGCCATGCTGCCGAAGATGAGGAAATCGTTGAAGGCCTGCACCTTGTTGCGCTCTTCCGGCCGGTGACAGTCGCACACCATCGTGGTGGCGCCGACGAAGGCGAAGTTCCAGCCGACGCCGAGCAGGATGAGCGCAGTCCAGAAGTGCGCGACCGTGATGCCCATCAGCCCGACCACGGCCGAGAGGGCGAGGATCACGAGGCCGACCGCCGTCACGCGGGGGACGCCGAAGCGCAGGATGAGCGAGCCGGTGAAGAAGCTCGGCGCATACATCGCGAGCACATGCCACTGGATGCCGAGCGTGGCGTTCGCCACCGAATGCCCGCAATCGACCATTGCGAGCGGCGCCGAGGTCATCATCAGGTTCATCAGCGCGTAGCTCGCCACGCCGATGACCACGGCAACGATGAACTTTCGCTGGCGCGCGATCTCGCGCAGCGGCCGGCCGACCTTGGCGCTGCCGAAGTGCGCAAGGCCCGGCGCGCGGAAGAACATCAGGATGATGAGGCCCGCCAGGACCGCGAGCAGCGACTGTCCGAGATAGCTCGCCGCGAACAAATAGGGCGGCATCAGATCCTTGGTGAAGATCACAAGCTGCGGCCCGAGGACTGCGGCGAACAGCCCGCCGGCCATGACCCAGGCGATTGCCTTGGGTTTGAACTCGGGGCTTGCGGTGTCGGCGGCGCCGAAGCGGTACGACATGTGGGAGGCCGCATAGAGCCCACCGAAGAACGTCCCGAGCAGAAGTAGCGGGAAGCTGTTGTGGATGATCGCCGCGTATCCGATCAGCCCCGCGATCGCCCCGCAGACCGACGCGCTGACATAGGCGGTGCGCCGGCCATAACGCTTGGCAAGGAATCCGACCGGCAGCGTGCCGGCCCAGATGCCCACCACCATCATGCTGATCGGGAGCGTCGCGAGGCTTTTGTCCGGCGCCAACATCGATCCGAGGATGCTGGCGGTTGCGACGATCACCGTGTTGTTGCCGCCGGCGAGCGCCTGGCCGACCGCGAGCACCAGCGCATTGCGCTTGGCGAGGCGGTCGCCACTCAGGGCGTCGAACGGCGTTTCGGCGATCGCCGACATTATTCTTCCCCGGCCGAGGATTCTGGCAGAATGGGACGGCGGTTCTAGCGGCTTGGGCAGAACAAGGCTACTGCGCGGGCGGCAGGCCTGCCCTGTCAGAAATGGCTGTAGGCGGTGTGGAGGAAGGTCAGCGGCTGGCCCTCCGGACTAAGAAACCGGGGCGGCGCGGTGCCTTCGACGATTCGGCCGATGTCCGCGACTGCGACGCCCGCCTGTGCGGCTGCGTTCTGGAACGCCACAACGCGATCCGGCGCTATCGCACAAAGGATCTCGTAATCCTCGCCGCCGGTCAGGATCGGCTTGATCAACTCGCAATCACTGCCGAGCGCGCCCGATGCGGCGTCCGACAGCGGCACCCGCGCAACCTCGATATCCGCCGAGACGTTCGAGGCCGTGCAAAGCTTCGTGAGATCCCCGACGAGGCCGTCCGATACATCCATCGCCGCGTTCGCGTGCACGCGCAGCGCCTCGGCGAGCACTGTGCGCGGCTGCGGCACGCGATAGCGCGAGACGAGATGCTCGCACATCGCGGGATCGAGCCTCCACGACTTCGCTTCGTCCTTGCGCACGCGAAGTCCCAGCGCAGCATCGCCGATCGTGCCGCTGACGAACACGTGGTCGCCAACCTTCGCGCCGCTGCGTTTCACCATCGTGCCGCTCGGCACCGTGCCGAACGCCGCAACCGAGATGCTGATCGGCCCGGGCGTTGAGTCCGTGTCACCGCCAAGCAGCGGGCACCCGTAGGCATCCGCATCGTCGCCGAGCCCGCGCGTGAAGCCTGCGAGCCAGTCTTCGGAGAAATCCTTCGGCAGCGCGATCGCGAGCAGAAAACCGAGCGGCGCCGCGCCTTTGGCAGCGAGATCGGAGAGGTTCACCCGCAGCGCCCTGCGGCCAACGCCCTCGGCCGGATCGTCGGAAAAGAAGTGCACGCCAGCGATGAGGCCGTCGCTCTTGAGCACGAGGTCGTGTCCGGCAGGCGGAGTGATCGCGGCGGCATCGTCGGTGAAGCCAAGCGCGCCGGGATGTTTGGCGAGCGGCTTGAAATAGCGCGCGATCAGTTCGTCTTCCGCAGACACGACACTCTCGTTCGTCATACCCCGCGAAAGCGGGGTACCCAGTAAACACCAATCAGGAACATGAAGCACGGGCGGCGATTACTGGATCGCCCGCCGGAGTTTATCATCGGGCCGGCTTTCAGCCGGACCCGTTGGCGGGCGATGACGGAGAGACACCCTACCCCGCCGCCCGGCCGAACTCCGCGGCGCGCAGCTGCCGCGCAAGCTGATCAAGCACCGCGTTCACCATCCCGGTCTCGTCCTTGTCGAGGAAAGCGTTCGCCACATCCACATACTCGGCCACGACGACGCGTGCCGGCACGTCGGAGCGTGAGGAAAGCTCAAACGCGCCTGCGCGCAGCACCGCGCGCAGTAAAGCCTCGACGCGTTTCAAGGGCCAGCCACCCACGAGCGCCTTGTCGATCATGGGGTCGAGCGTGCGCTGGTCGTCGAGCACGCCGCGCACGACGCTGCGGAAGAAGGCGGCTTCGGCGGGCAGATATTGCGAGCCTTCGACCTCGCGGCCGATCCAGTGGCTCTCGAACTCGGCGAGGATGTCGTTGAGCGGCGTCGCCGCGATGTCCATCTGGTAGAGCGCCTGGACAGCCGCGAGCCGCGCGGCACCGCGCCGGTTTGCCTTGCGCTCCCTCGGGTCGGCGGTCATCGTCGCGCTTCCCGCACGAGGCGGCGCTTCAGGCGCACCAGTGTGAGCGCCGCACGCGCGGCGCCGCCACCTTTGTCCTCGCCGGCTGGACGCGCGCGGGCGCGCGCCTGCGCGTCGGTATCGACGGTGAGGATGCCATTCCCTATCGGCATGTCGAGCGCGATCGAAATGTCCATGATGGCGCGGGCGGACTCGCCTGCCACGATGTCGTAGTGGCTGGTCTCGCCCCGAATGACGCAGCCGAGCGCGACCACGCCGTCGTAGGGCTGTTCGCGCGCGGTCGCGCCGTGATGCGCGATCATGATCGCGGCGGGGATTTCCAGCGCGCCCGGCACCGTAACGACGTCGAAGACGGCGCCGGCGTCCTTGAGCACGCGCTTGGCGCCGCGCAGCAGCATGTCGGCGATGTCGTCGTAGAAGCGCGCCTCGACCACGAGAATGCGCGCGCCTTTGACGCCAGTCTCCCGCCGCTGCGTCTGTCTGCGCGCGCGCGCCATTCAGCGTGTCTCCATCAGGCGGGCTGCGTAGCGCGCTATCACATCCACTTCAAGGTTGAGGCCGTCGCCGGTTTTCACCCCGCCGAGCGTTGTGACGTTCAGCGTGTGAGGGATAATCAACACGGAGAACTGGTCGTCAGTGACGTCGTTGACGGTCAGCGACACGCCATCGAGCGCGACCGAGCCCTTCTGCGCGATGAAACGAGCGAGTGGCTTCGGGACACGCAGTGTCAGGCGCGCCATATCGGTCAGGTCTTCGCGGTCAACCAGTTCTGCTACCCCGTCCACGTGGCCGCTCACCAGATGGCCGCCGAGCTCATCACCCATCTTGAGCGAGCGTTCGAGATTGATATGCGTTCCCGTCCGCCAGCGACCGACTGTCGTCACCCTAAGTGTCTCAGCCGCGGCATCGACCGAAAAGGTGTTCTTGCCGGTTACCACCGCTGTCATGCACACGCCGGAGCAGCAAATCGATGCGCCAATCGCGATCGAGGCCGGATCGTAGGCGCAACCAATCGTCAGCCGACGCAGGCCTTGCGCGCGCTCCTCGATGGCGACGACGTCGCCGATATCGGTGACGATGCCGGTAAACATTACCTTCGCTCAAACATCTCGAGCCGGTCGGCGCCGACCTGCTCGCTTCCTACCAGCCGTAGTTTCGGCGACTGGGTCAAGGCCGTGAGCGGCAGTCCCTCCAGCGCATCGATGCCCTCGCCGAGCGGTCTGGGCGAGTGAAATAGCGCCGCCTCGTCAACGAGATCGGCGTGCAGGAAAGCCGCAGACAGGATGGGCCCCGCCTCGACCATCACGCGCGTGATTCCGCGCCCCGCAAGCGCGCGTAGCGCAGCCGCCAGATCGAGGCGGCCGTTCGCGCCCGGCACGCGCAACACCTCCACGCCTGCAGCCGTCAACGCGGCCTCGTGCTCGGGCTTCGCCTTTTCGTCCACAAATACCCAGTCGAGCGTTCGGGTCGCCGAGGCCGCGAGCTGCGACTGCGCCGGCGTCCGCAAGGAGCTGTCCAGGACCACGCGCACCGGCGATCGCTGCTCCATCCCGGGCAGCCGGCAGGTCAGCTGCGGATCGTCGGCGAGCAACGTCCCGATCCCGGTCACGAGCGCGTCGTTCAGCGCGCGCATGAGCTGCACGCGTTCGCGCGCCGGCTCGCCGGTGATCGCGGCGGGCTTGCGGCCTGCAAGGCCGGCCTTCCCGTCTGCCGAAACGGCAAGCTTGAGCGTGACATGCGGACGCCCATCGCGGACGCGCCGGATGTGTCCGGCGTGCGCATGGCGCGCTTCCTCGGCACAGACGCCGTTCGTCACGGCAATACCCTGAGAGGTGAGCCGCGCATGGCCCTGCCCGGCGATTTCCGGATTGGGATCTTCCAGTGCCGAGGCGACGCGCGCGATGCCCGCCGCCATGATCGCATCCACGCAAGGCGGCGTCTTGCCGTGGTGCGAGCAAGGCTCGAGCGTCGCGTAGAG
>JBAVXH010000130.1:0-11822 GCA_049698215.1 Xanthobacteraceae bacterium
GTTGCGTCCATGTCGCTGTACTCCTTAGCCGGCCGGCGTCAGCACCACGCGGCCGACGATCTTGCCGGCGCGCAGATCGTTGAGCGTCGCGTTCACCTCTTCGAGCGGGCGCGTCTTGATCGGGACGGGCGGCAAGCCGGTGCGCTTCACCAGGTCGATCAGCTCCGCCATCTCGGTCTGGCTGCCGACATAGGAGCCGCGCACGGTCAGCGCACGCAACGGGAAGTATGGCGTCGGCACGGTGATATCGCCGCCATAAAGACCGACGATCACGACGGCGCCACCCTTGATCGCGCTGTTAACCGCGAGATTGACCGTCTGACCCGATCCAACGAAGTCGACCACACCCCACGCACCGCCGCCGGTCGCCGCCTGGATCTGCGCAGCCGCATCCGCCGCGCTGCCGTCGACCGCCTTGGTCGCGCCGGCCTTGAGCGCGGCGTCGCGCTTGGCGGCATCGATATCGACGATGATGACATCCTTCGCGCCCATCTTTTTCGCAAGCGTCACGCCCATCAAGCCGACGCCGCCGGCGCCGATGATGACCACGGCCTCATCCTTCAGCGTCGGGATCTTCTTCAGCGCGCTGAACGCGGTCACGCCGGAGCAGGCGAGGGGAGCCGCATCGGTCGGGTTGAGGCCGCTGATGTCGAACAGATGGCGGTGGCTCGGCACCAGCATGTGCGTCGCGTAGCCGCCCTGGCTGAACACGCCGACGTTCTGCGGCTTGAGGCAGAGGTTCTCGTCACCGCGCCGGCACACCTTGCATGTGCCGCAGCCCATCCACGGATTGACCAGGCGCACGTCGCCGGCCTTCACGTCCTTCGCGTCGGGGCCGATTGCGACCACCTCGCCGACGTTCTCGTGGCCCATGGTGAGCGGCAGCTTGATGCCGCGGTCCGCGAGCATCAGCTTCTTGCCGCCGCCAATCTCGTAATAGCCGTCCCAGATGTGCAGGTCGGAGTGGCACACGCCGGCCGCCAGCATTTTCAGCAGCACCTGCGTGCCGGCGGGCTTCGGCGCCTCGGCCTCGTTCATCTGCAACGGTGCGCCGCATTGGCAGACCTGAAAGCTGCGCATTCTCATTGGTGTTTCCTCCCGGACCGTTTTTGTTGTCATTCCGGCCGAGCGGAGCGAGGGCCGGAATCCATAACCACTGGCCTATGCAATAGGCTTTGTCGGGAGATTACTTCAAGTCTTGTGCTTATGGATTCCGGGCTCGGCCCCATAGCGCGTCGCAGACGCGCGTGAACGCGCTTGAGGGGCCGCCCCGGAATGACGGCTACCACCACATCGCGGCGCCGTGCTCCGACGTCGTCTCGCCGTCATCCGTGATCGCCTTGCGCTCGAGCGATCGGTCGAGCGCCGCCATCACGCGGCGCTTGGCGAAGTCGTAGGCCGCGGATTGCCGGTCGCGCGGGCGGGGCAGCGCAATGTCGATCTCGGCAAAGATGCGCCCCGGCGCGGGACGCATCACCAGCACGCGGTCGGCGAGCACGATGGCCTCATCGACGTCGTGAGTGACGACGACGAGGGTCGGCTTTCCGTCAGCCCACAGGTCGAGCAGATGGTCCTGCAGGTCGACACGGGTGAATGCATCGAGCGCCGAGAACGGCTCGTCGAGGAGGAGCACCTCGGGCCGCATCACCAGCGCGCGCGCGAGCGCGACGCGCTGCGCCTGTCCGCCGGAGAGCTCGCGCGGCCACACGTTCGCCTTTTCGGAAAGCCCGACGCGATCGAGCTGGCGCGCCACACGCTCGTCGCGCTCGGATTTCGGCCGGTCAGCCAATCCGAAGCCGACATTGCCGGCGACGGTAAGCCAGGGAAGCAGCCGCGGCTCCTGGAATACGATGCCGATCTTCTCGTGCGGCGAACGAATAGCGTCGCCGTCCAGCGCGACCGCGCCCTGCGTCGGATTGTCGAGGCCGGACACGACGCGCAGCAGCGTGGACTTGCCGCAGCCCGAGCCGCCGACCACCGCGACGATCTCGCCCGGCTCGACGGTCAGCGAGACGCCGTCGAGCGCGCGCACCAGGTTCGCGTAGGTCTTTCCGACGTGGGCGATGCTCAAGGTCATGTGCGTGCTCCGAAGCGGTCTTCCCAGCGCAGGAATGGCGCAGCGGCCGTGCTGAGCAGCCAGTCGGTGGTCTTGCCGATCACAGCGAACACCACGATGGCGGCGACGATTTGCGCTGGCTTGCCGAGCTGCTGGCCGTCGACCAGCAGATAGCCAAGGCCCTCTGAGGCGCCGAGCAGCTCGGCCGCGACCACGAACATCCAGCCGAGCCCGAGCCCGGAGCGCAGCGCGATCACATAGGCGGGCAGCACGGCGGGCAGCAGGATGCGCCGGACCATCTGCGTGCCCGAGAGGCGGAACACGCGGCCGACCTCGACGATCTTGCGATCGACCGACATGACCGCGCCCATCACGCCGAGATACACGGGGAAGAACACACCGACCGCGATCAGCGTGACCTTGGAGGACTCGAAAATCCCGAGCCAGAGAATGAACAGCGGCACCCAGGCGATCGAGGGAATCGAGCGCAGCGCCTGCAGGGTCGGATCGAGCAAGCGCCGCGTCAATGCCGAATAGCCGGTGATCGCGCCAAGAATTGTTCCGGCCGCGACGCCGAATGCGAAGCCCGCCGCAACGCGGCCGACGGTGACGGCGACGTGGCGCTGCAGTTCGCCGGTGCCCGCGAGCTCCACGATCGTCGCCCAGATGCGCGAGGGCGGCGGCACCAGGCGCCCGTCGGAGAGGCTCATCCGCACCGCGATTTCCCATGCGATCGCCAGCCCGACCGGCAGCACAAGGCCGAGCATGGGCTTGGCGTAGCGCGCAAGCGGCCGCGGCGCGCGCTGGGCCGCGGCGGGTTCGGCGATGCTCATGGAGAAAAGAGACATGGGGAGGCGCACAATTGCAATGTTTGATGTGTGTGTCCCGGGCGCGTCGCAGCGCGAAGCGGTGCGATGCAGACCCGGGACCGCACGGAGTGCGGAGCTTGGGCGGTCCCGGATCAGCAGCGCATCATTTCATGCTGCGCTGCGTCCGGGACACGAGGGCCCTAGTTCGTCACCGCCACCCAGCGATCGTCGATCAGGTCCTCGACCGTCTTCTTCACGTCGACGTCGGCCTTGATCACGCCCGCCTGCTGCAGCGCGAGGCCGGCGGCGAGGATCGACTCCTTCTGCGGCGCGCCGATGCGCGAGTGGGTGAGCTCGGTGCGCTCCTTGAGCTGCTTGTCCACCACCGCGTCGGGCAGCTTGGTCGCGGCGATGAACACGCGTTTGGTCAGCGCATAGTCGGCGAGCGACTGCTTGCGCGCTGCCTCGTAGACGCCGAGCACGCGGCGCACGAGATCCGGATGATCCTTCAGGAATTCTTCGCGCACATTGAGGATGCCCCAGGTGTTCGCCTCGGGCTTGCGGAAGAACAGCTTGGCGCCGTCCTCGACTTCGGCCTGCGCCATCATCGGGTCGAGACCCGCCCAGGCGTCGACATCGCCGCGGATCAGCGCGGTCTTGCCGTCCGGATGCTGCAGCAGCACCGTGGTGATGTCTTTCTCGCTTAAGCCGTTGTCGAGCAGCGCGCGCACCAGGAAGATGTGCGGGTCGGTGCCGCGCGTGACCGCGACGCGCTTGCCCTTCAGCTCGGAGACCTTGGTGATCGGCGAATCCTTGCGCGTCACCAGCGCGGTCCATTCGGGCCGCGAATAGACATAGATCGACTTGATCGGATTGCCGTTGATCTTGGACACGAGCGCCGCCGAGCCTGCGGTCGAGCCGAAGTCGATCGAGCCGGCCGAGAGGAATTCCAGCGCCTTGTTGGAGCCGAGCGTCTGTACCCAGCGGACCCCGATGCCGTCCTTGGCGAATTCCTTCTCGAGCAAGCCCTCCTGCTTGAGCACCATCGAGACCGGATTGTAGGTCGCCCA
Source organism: Xanthobacteraceae bacterium (assembly GCA_049698215.1). Lineage (GTDB taxonomy): Bacteria > Pseudomonadota > Alphaproteobacteria > Rhizobiales > Xanthobacteraceae > PALSA-894. The sequence continues at coordinate 3,936 of JBAVXH010000130.1, forward strand.
ATCGAGCCGGATTTCCTTCGGCTTGTCGGCGGCAATGAGCGATGTCGGCAGCAGGCCGACCAGGAAGGCCGAGCCGAGAAGAGAGCGTCTTGAGAAGAGGGACATGCATATCCTCCATAGCGGCACGCTTCTCGCGTAACCGGGGTTGATGGAGGCGGATCTAAAAGAAAACCCGCCATCAGCTTTCGCTTGGGCGGGGCCCACGCTTTAGCTGCATTTTTAAAGCGCCCGCAAGCTGATCGCTCAAATCGGCGCTGGCTTTCTTCTACGACGAGCTGCTCGCGGGGGTCAATGTAGAATAATATACTTCAATTAATGCAGAAGAGAGTGGGTTACTTCTCGATATGACGAGCGCCAGAGCCCGAAGCGGCCGCCGCAGGGCAACGTGACACCGCTTCAGCGCTCCGGTATTCGCGATCCATGCTTTCACCCGCCGACCAGCCGCCCGCGCTCATCGACACGGATGCGATCGCGGCTGAGCTCGCCCAGCTCGCCGACGAATATGCGGGGCGAGAGCGCGAGTTGCGCACGGCGGTGGCGCAGCGCCTCAAGTCCGCGCTGGCGCAAGGCCGCCACGTCGCCGAGCAGTTGCTGCTGGCGGACCGGCATGGGCGCGCCTGCGCGGAGAGGCTCTGCCTGATGCAGGATGAGATCATCCGCATTCTCCATGAGCTCACCGTGCGGCTCTATCGCTCCACGACGCCCTCCGACTCCGAGCGCATGGCGGTGGTGGCGACCGGCGGCTACGGGCGCGGCCTGCTCGCGCCCGGCTCCGACATCGATCTGCTGTTCCTGCTTCCCTACAAACAGACCGCCTGGGGCGAGTCGGTTGCCGAAGGCATTCTCTACTGCCTGTGGGACATGGGGCTGAAGGTCGGCCACGCGACGCGCTCGGTCGACGAGTGTATCCGCCAAGCCAAAGCCGACATGACGATCCGCACCGCGCTGCTCGAGGCGCGCTATCTGCTCGGCGACCGTGCGCTCTATGACGAGTTCGCCGCGCGCTTCGACAAGGACATCGTGCGCAACACGGGCCAGGAATTCGTCACCGCCAAGCTCGCCGAACGCGAGGAGCGGCTGCGCCGCGCCGGCCAGTCGCGCTACCTGGTCGAGCCCAACGTGAAGGACGGCAAGGGCGGCTTGCGCGACCTGCACACGCTGTTCTGGATCGCGAAATATGTTTATCGCGTGCACAGCGCCGAAGAGCTGATTGAGCGCGGCGTCTTCGACCAGTCCGAGTACAAGATGTTCCGCAACGCCGAGGATTTTCTTTGGGCGGTGCGCTGCCACATGCACTTCGTCATGGGACGCGCCGAGGAACGGCTGTCGTTCGACATCCAGCGCGAGATCGCGGTGCGGCTCGGCTACACGGCGCATCCCGGCATGCGCGATGTCGAGCGCTTCATGAAGCACTACTTCCTGGTCGCGAAGGATGTCGGCGATCTTACCGCGATCCTCTCATCCGCCCTGGAGGAGCGCGAGGCCAAGCCCGCTCCGGTGCTCGACCGGCTGATGGCGCGCTTCAAGCCGCGGCCGCGCCGGGTGGTGCTCGACTCGGAGGACTTCGTCGCGGACCACAACCGCATCAACATCGCGGACCCGGATGTTTTCCGGCGCGATCCTGTCAACCTCATCCGCATTTTCCGGCTGGCGCAGAAGCACAATCTCGCGTTCCACCCGGCCGCGATGCATGCGGCGTCGCGCTCGCTGCGGCTGATCGATCAGAAGCTGCGCGACGACAAGACCGCGAACGCGCTGTTCCTCGAGATCCTCACCAGCGACGGCGCCGAGGTGGTGCTGCGGCGCATGAACGAGGCGGGCGTGCTCGGCCGCTTCGTGCGCGCTTTCGGCAAGATCGTCGCGATGATGCAGTTCAACATGTATCACCACTATACGGTGGACGAGCATCTGTTGCGCTGCATCGGCATCCTCGCCGAGATCGAGGCGGGCGGCTCGGAGGAATTCGCACTCGCCAGCGAGTTGATGAAGACGATCCAGCCCGCCCACCGCGATCTGCTCTATGTGGCGCTGTTCCTGCACGACATCGCGAAGGGCCGCGTCGAGGATCATTCGATTGCGGGTGCGCGCGTCGCGCGCCGCTTCTGCCCGCGGCTCGGCTTGTCGGCGGCCGAGACCGAAACCGTCGCCTGGCTGGTCGAGCAGCATCTCGTGATGTCGACCATCGCGCAGTCGCGCGATCTCTCCGACCGGAAGACGATCGAGAACTTCGCCGCGGTGGTGCAGTCGCTCGAGCGCATGAAGCTGCTCTTGATCCTGACCACCGCGGATATCCGCGCGGTCGGGCCGGGCGTCTGGAATTCCTGGAAGGCGCAGCTGTTGCGCACGCTCTATTACGAGACCGAGCCGGTGCTCACCGGCGGCTTCTCGGAGGTGAACCGCCAGCGCCGCGTCGAGATGGCACAAGCCGAATTCCGCCATGAGCTGAGGGATTGGGCGAAGGACGAGATCGACGCCTATATCGCGCGCCACTATCCGGCCTACTGGCTCAAGGTCGACCTGCCGCACAAGCTCTCGCACGCGCAGTTTCTCAAGTCGGCGCACGAGGCGGACAAGGCGGTCGCAACCGGCGTCGGCTTCGACACCGCGCGCGGCGTCACCGAGCTCACCGTGCTGGCGCCCGACCACCCCCGGCTGCTCTCGGTGATCGCGGGTGCCTGCGCGGCGGCTGGCGCCAACATCGTGGACGCGCAGATCTTCACCACCACCGATGGGCTTGCGCTCGACACCATCGCGGTGTCGCGCGAGTTCGATCACAACGAGGACGAGGCGCGGCGCGCCTTGCGCATCGCGGATTCGATCGAGCGTGCCTTGCGCGGCGAACTGCGGCTGCCGGAGGTGATGGCGAAGCGGTTCGCGCGCAAGGGCCGCATCAAGGCCTTCGCGATCGAGCCCGAAGTGCTGATCAACAATCAGTGGTCAAACCGCTTCACCGTGATCGAGGTGACCGGCCTCGACCGGCCGGGCCTGCTCTATGAGCTGACCGCCACCATCTCGAAGCTCTCGCTCAACATCGCCTCGGCGCATGTCGCAACCTTCGGCGAGCGCGTGGTCGACGTGTTCTACGTGACCGATCTCACCGGGGCGCAGATCACCGCGCCGATGCGTCAGGCCGCGATCAAGCGCGCGCTGCTGCCGCTGTTCGTCGAGGAAGAGCGCAAGGCCGCGAAGGCGGGGTAGCGCTCGTTGTTGTGCCTGCTCCCTCGCTAGGGATATTGCTGAAGCCCACTACTCAACATCCGCAGGGAGCACGAGCTTTTGTGCTTCATTCACTGCACCCATCACGCCGCCGCCCGGCTTGATATCCAGCATGACCATGAGTGCCGCCAAGTCGGCGTAGTGGATGAACGCTCCACGCCTCCGATTGGCCGCGACTTGTTCGGGCGTGGAATGCAGCGTGACGCCCCATTGCTCGGAAAAGCTGCTGCTTGAATTGGAGCCTCGCGAGTTGGGTGTGATCCGCACATAGGCAAAGCCCATCAGCGCCGCCATTCGGCGATTGAGCGCGTGACTTAAAACCTTGCCGTCAATCGCTTCGTCCGGAAACGCCTTTCGGTACGCGCGGCGATATCCCGCAAACTCGATATGCACCCAGACCTGTTCACGCTGATGAAGAATGTCAGAGGTGGGCAAGCGCCAGATTGGGAAGCGCTTGTCGATCGGCGGCGGTTCTTTCGTCCTGACAAGCAACGCCCGGTGCGGGGAGCCCTCTGCCAACACCCGTTCGATTTCTCCGACATAGGTCGTGATTGCTGCTTCATTTACGGCTGCGATGGGCACATGCAAGCACTCGGGCAAGGCCGAGCGCCTCAGCGCGACTTCTCTTGCGGCGTGGTCTACGGCGAAGCGCATTCGGTCTTGCTATTTCGGTTTTTGCGTAACGCCCTGCTCCGCCTGCTCTATCGACCATTCGACGCGATCTGCGATGAATTTCGCAAACGGTTTGATATCGCTTTCGATGCTCGCGCTCTCAAGCGTCTGTAGGTAGGACGCGCGGTCCTCGACCCGGATAACGGTCCAAGGATATCCACCTGACGCGAGCATGGCATTCATCAGGAAGCGCGCCACGCGCCCATTCCCATCGGGATAGGGATGGATGTAACCGAACATCCAATGCCCGAGCACAGCGCGGACCGATGGTTCGTTCTCTTCTTCCAGGAGATCGAATAGCGCCGGCATGGCATCCCGCAACACGTCCGCCCGCGGCGGGACGTGGCGCGATCCGCGCAAAAACACGGGCTGGTTTCGATATCCGGCGAGCACGGCTGCGCCCATAAGGCCAGCGGCAACACTTGGCTGGAACAATTCCCTGTACCAGTCGCGATGGGCTGTGCGGACCAGCGCGCCCGCTTCGCGCCCTCCGATGATGAGAGCGACGGTTTCCTTTACGAGTTGGAATGCCTGCCAATATCCGCGCGCCGCGAGCGCATCGTGGTTCTCCCGGTCCGCTTGGCTGCTATCAGGATTCCAATTGCCTCCGCGTACGCGCTCGATCAGCTCCGGCGTTACCCGATAGCCCTCGATAGAGAGCGAATGGTAGGCGTCGCTCTGATAAATCTCATCGACGAAATGCAGATACTCTTTTTTCTTCGCGGGCAAGCCTGGCGCTTCAGGAAATTCTGCAATCACCGTCTCGCGCATCGACTCCCACAGGCCGCGCATTCGCCCGACGATAGGCGCGATGCCGGTTTCGATGGCTTCAAACGTTTGTTCGCGGGACAAAGGATCTGTTTCGCGCGGCTCGTAGCCCGCCCCTTTCATGGCCTTCATGATCTCGTCGGCGATCTCTCCGCGGCCGACGCGGCGAAACGCGCCCGCGAGCCTTCCCGCGATCGCGGTGTGCCCTCCCTCAAGAAGCCGGCCCAGAACTTCAGAGGAGTCCTTTATGCTTGCCAGAATGACTTGTGCTTCGATGGGATGGCGGGCGAGGAACGCTTCGGGCACTTTCGAGAGAGCGGCAGCTGGAGTAAAGAGTCTCAATCCATCTTTGGCTGTCAGGTCTTCGGCGGGGAGCATCTGCTTTTGCTTCAGGTCATAGATGGACGTGTCGAAAAGCAGCTTGATCGTGTTGTTGGTCCCCTTGGGGCTGTAGATGACAACTTGGCTCGGGATCACCGTGTTCTCGGCATGGAGCAGCAGCGACTGCTCCGGCGAGAGATGCCATGCGTTCCCAAACCGGCTGTCGCAGTAGCGCGCGCAGAATTCCCAGAACGAGGCGTACCATGGCGTAGTGTCGCCCTGCGCGGTGCCGGGGCTGCTTGAGATCAACCAGCCTTTGATGACGTCGCGCAAGAAGCCTTGGGTTATGAGTCGCTTGCGATAGACTCGTGCGAACTCGTCCGATTGAAAGACGCGTCGTCCATCGGCCTGCAAGTCCTTCAGCTTCGCCAAAGCGGCGGCGAGCTTCTCATGCGGCTTGGTGTTGCGGCGCTTTCGGGCCATGGCCTCGGTCCAATACAAGTCTCTGATGCCGCTATTTACAAGTATATAGCGCCTATTAAGTACAAGTCAATTGCGCGTGCCACTTACAAGTTTATTATGCTGCACTGGTACAAGTCCCAACAAATTGACCACCCGCTCGGTTCCGCAAAATAGCTAGTTAGCGGGTATCACCTGCAGAACTTGTTCACTAATTGTTCTTCCTGCGCTGTTGTAGCGATCGAGGCATCAGACACGTCTCGCGATCGGCCGCGTCTAACGCGGACGCGCGTTGCTGGCGCTCGCGGAGACCCTAGCAAGTCGGCGCGTCAAACGATTTGTTAACCATAACCCTCCCGCCTGTTGCCTACCCGCACCACCCGCCGCCCCCACACCACCCTATCGGGATACTTAACCGCACTTTAAATCGCGCCCCGTAGCGTGCCCCGGGAGCAAGGGGCGCGTATGGCCGAGCGTAAGGGTAAAGAGCGGCAGGAGCCGGCCTTCGAAGACTCGCCGAAGAAATCCGCCCCCGCTTCGCGCAAGAAAAAGAAGAGCAAGGGTCCGCGCCGCTCGATCCTGGGGCGCATCGCCTATTGGTCGCTCGTCATCGGGCTGTGGTGCTTCATCGGCGCGATCGGCGTGATCGGATGGGTCGCCGCGCACCTGCCGCCGATCCAGTCGCTCGAGGTGCCGAAGCGCCCGCCCTCGATCCAGATCGTCGGCCTCAACGGCCGCGTGCTCGCCACGCGTGGCGAGATGGGCGGCTCGGCCGTTTCCTTGCGCGAACTGCCGCCGTATCTCCCCAAGGCGTTCCTCGCCATCGAGGACCGCCGCTTCTACTCGCATTACGGCGTCGATCCGTTCGGCATTGCGCGCGCGGCGAGCGCCAACATCCTGCATCGCGGCGTCTCGCAGGGCGGCTCGACCATCACGCAGCAGCTCGCGAAAAATCTGTTCCTCACGCAGGAGCGCACCATGCAGCGCAAGCTGCAGGAGGTGATCCTCGGCGTCTGGCTGGAACGCAAGTATTCCAAGGACGAGATCCTCGATCTCTATCTCAATCGCGTCTACTTCGGCTCCGGCGCCTACGGCGTCGAGGCCGCTGCGCAACGCTATTTCGGGAAGTCCGCGCGCAACGTGACGCTCCAGGAGGCCGCGCTGCTCGCGGGCCTGGTGAAGTCACCCTCCAAGCTGGCGCCGACGCGCAATTACGATGGCGCCGAGCGCCGCGCCCAGATCGTGCTCGCCGCGATGTCGGATGCGGGCTACGTCTCGGAAAGCGCGGTCAAGACCGCGATCGCCGTCGCGCCCAAGATCGTGAAGCAGAGCGCCGGCGGCTCGATCAACTACGTCGCCGACTGGGTGATGGACGTGCTCAACGACGTGGTCGGGCGGGTCGAGCAGGACATCGTGGTCGAGACCACGATAGATCCGGGCTTGCAGGCCACGGCCGAAAAAGCGCTGCTCGACGAGCTGACCCCGAAGGGCGCGAAGTTCGATGTCGAGCAGGGTGCGTTCGTCGCCATGACGCCGCAGGGCGCGGTGCGCGCGCTGGTCGGCGGCAAGAACTACGCGGAGAGCCAGTTCAATCGCGCGGTGGCGGCGAAGCGCCAGCCCGGCTCCGCATTCAAGCCGTTCGTTTATCTGACGGCGCTGGAACGCGGGCTCACGCCCGACACCGTTCGCGAGGACAAGCCGATCGACGTGAAGGGCTGGAAGCCCGAGAACTACAGCCACGAATATTTCGGTGCCGTGTCGCTCACCAAGGCGCTCGCGCTTTCGCTCAACACGGTGTCGGTGCGGCTGACGCTCGAGGTCGGGCCGCAGGCGGTGGTGCGCACCGCGCACCGGCTCGGCATCGCGTCGAAGCTCGAGCCGAATGCCTCGATCGCGCTCGGCACCTCGGAAGTGTCCGTGATGGAACTCGTCTCGGCCTATGTGCCGTTCGCGAACGGCGGCATCGCGGTTGCGCCGCACGTCATCGACAAGGTGCGCACCGCCGGCGGCAAGCTCCTCTACAAGGCGCGCAATCCGGGGCTCGGCCGCGTCATCGACGAGCGCCATGCCGCGATGATGAACCAGATGATGCAGGAGACGCTGGCGACTGGCACCGCGCGCAAGGCCTCGCTGCCCGGTTACCCTGCCGCCGGAAAAACCGGCACATCCCAGGATTATCGCGATGCCTGGTTCATCGGCTACACCGGCCATCTCGTTGCGGGCGTCTGGCTCGGCAATGACGACAATTCGCCGACCAAGAAGCTGACCGGCGGCGCCATGCCGGCGGATATCTGGAACCGGTTCATGACGGCCGCGCATCAAGGCCTGCCGAACGCCGATCTGCCCGGCATGGCGGGGCGCACCATCGACGCTGCTCCCGCTCCTGCCGCGCCTGTCGCGCCCGCATCGCCGCTCACCTCGATGCTGTCGCCGACGCCGGCCGCTCCGATG
>JBAVXH010000131.1:0-3442 GCA_049698215.1 Xanthobacteraceae bacterium
CGCTCGCGCGACGGGGGCCTCGATGCGGTGGCCTACCTGCTCGATCTCGCCGCGCTCGAAGCCGACGCGGCGCGCTGGCCGGAGCGGCACATCGGGGACCAGGCAGCGGCGATTTCTCGCGACAGCGAACGGAAGGCGCGAGGGGGGTGTTTCTAGACCCGGTCACGCCGCGTCTGCCGGCCGCACCCGCTTGGCGATCTCGCTCCCCTTCTCGCGCTCCACCATCGCAATGTCGTACTGGCCCTGCAGGTCGAGCCAGAACTGCGCGCCGTTGCCGAAATAACGGCCGAGGCGCACGGCGGTGTCGGCGGTGATCGAGCGCCGCCCATTCAGAATGTCCGTGATGCGGCCGGACGGCACGCCGATGTCGAGAGAAAGACGGTTGGCCGAGAGTTTGCGGGCCGCGAGCTCGCGCTTCAACAGACGGCCGGGATGCGCAACGGGAGTCATGTCTACCCTCTGTGATAGTCGACGATCTCGACCTCAAACGCATCGCCCTTGCGGCATTCAAAGCAGACGCGCCAGCGGTCGTTCACGGTCATCGCCCACTGATTCCTGCGGTCGCCCTTCAACTTGTGCAGTCCAACGCTTTTGAGTGGGCTGAGGTCCTGCAGCGACTTCGCGACATTGAGCGCCAGCAGGAGATCGATCGCCGTCTCGAAATCCAAGCCGCGAAACCGGTTCGGCCGCTCGCCGTCCCAGACCTTGCGGGACGCCGAATTGCCCACGAGCGGATCATGGCAAGAACGTACTACGCGCGGCGGTGAACCGCAAGCGAACTATGGCAAGACGGCGGGGCAGGCCCGGGATCGCAGCGTTTAGAACCTGGCCTCGATCAGCGGGAGTGTTACGGAAAAAACTCCTTGACCTTATCAGATTAGAGGACTATAGTCTGAAAACTTCGTTCGGCGCCCCGCACAGTCATGAGGTGCGGATGCGGCGAGCAAGGTGCGGGCGCCGACAATGCGTCCGTTGTTCACGCCGCAGGCTACGTACACTTGCCTGCGGGGTGGAGCGCCGGGAGGCGCAGCGGTTCGATGGCAAGGCTTCGCAGGCCTTCAGATCATCGCCCGCGCGCGCCTCGGGACGGGTCTCGCAAGCCCGTCCTTGCAAGGCGCGCTGGGGTGTCCGGCGTAACGCACCGGCGCCCCACAAGGGCGCCGTAGCGCAGCGCCCTGGCGCCTCCCGGCGCTCCATTTCCCTCTCCGGAAGGGAGCGGAAAAAGGGACAGGGCAACCCGCGCCCTCGCCAAAACGGGTGGCGGAGCGTTGGCTAGCCCGGGTTCCCTCCTTGATAAATCTCAAGAACTTGTGCGGCCCGCCCGCCTATCTTCCCCTCGACATTCGAATGATAATTTTTCTAATGTCGCCTCATTCGGGAGCCAAAGCCACGATGAATTACGACGCCTATTTCGCGAATGCGCTGAGCGTGCTGCATGACGAGCGCCGCTATCGCGTGTTCGCGGATCTCGAGCGCCAGGCCGGCCGGTTCCCGCACGCGATCTGGCATTCGCCGCAGGGGCAGCGCAACGTCATCATCTGGTGCTCGAACGACTATCTCGGCATGGGGCAGCACCCGAAGGTGATCGGCGCCATGGTCGAGACCGCGACGCGCATGGGCGCGGGCGCAGGCGGCACGCGCAATATCGCGGGCACCAACCACCCGCTGGTCGAGCTGGAGGCGGAGCTCGCCGACCTGCACGGCAAGGAGGCGGCACTCGTCTTCACCTCGGGCTATGTGTCGAACCAGACCGGCATTTCGACCATCGCCAAGCTGCTGCCGAACTGCCTGATCCTCTCGGATGCCTGGAACCACAACTCGATGATCGAGGGCGTGCGGCAGGCCGGCTGCGAGAAGCAGATCTGGCGCCATAACGACATGACGCATCTCGAAGAGCTGCTCGCCGCGCAGCCGGCCGACCGGCCGAAGCTGATCGCCTTCGAGGGACTCTACTCGATGGATGGCGACGTCGCGCCGGCGAAGGCGATCTGCGACCTCGCGGAAACATACGGCGCGATGACCTACTGCGACGAGGTGCACGCGGTCGGCATGTATGGGCCGCGCGGCGGCGGCCAGTGCGCGCAGCAAGGCCAGATGCACCGGGTCGACGTGCTGGAGGGTACGCTCGCGAAGGCCTTCGGCTGCCTCGGCGGCTACATCGCGGGCAGCGCCAACGTGATCGACGCGGTGCGTTCGTATGCGCCGGGCTTCATCTTCACCACCGCGCTGCCGCCCGCGGTGTGCGCCGGCATCGTGGCGGCGATCCGCCACCTGAAGGAATCGGACTGGGAGCGGCAGCGCCACCAGGATCGCGCCGCGCGCGTGAAGGCGGTGCTACATGCGGCAGGCCTGCCCGTGATGGCGAGCGAGACGCACATCGTACCGCTGTTCGTCGGCGATCCAGAGAAGTGCAAGCAGGCGAGCGACATGCTGCTCGCCGATCACGGCATCTACATCCAGCCGATCAACTATCCGACGGTGCCGCGCGGCACGGAACGGCTGCGCATCACGCCCTCGCCCTATCACGAGGACCACCTGATCGACGCGCTCGCCGAAGCGCTGGTCGACGTATGGCAGCGGCTCGAATTGCCGTTCAACAATCGCGCGATGGCGGCGGAGTAGTTACGCGCCGTCGTCCCGCTTTGGCGGCGCGCCCTCCCAGGCGCGTATCACGCTGACGGCGGCGGGCAGCACCAGGGACATGAAGGTGAAGCGCGCGAGGTGGTGCACGCCGACGAACACCGGATCGAGGTGCAGCGCGAAGGCGATGATGGTCATCGCCTCGATCGCACCCGGTGCGTAGGCCATCACCACGTCGGCGAGCCGCAGCGACAACAGTGTCGCGACGGCCAACGCGAACAGGCAGCCGACCGTGGTGCCGACGAGCAGCGCGCCGATGCCGACAAGGCTCAACCGCGCCAGCTGCCGGATATCGGCGCCGCCGAGCCGCGTGCCGATCATCGCGCCCATCACGATGAAGGAGCAGATCGCGACCGGAACAGGCAAGAACGCGTGCACGACGCCGCTGCCGTGCAGCACGCCGGACGCCGCCATCGCGCCGACGATCAGACCGCCTGGCATGTTGAGGCGGAATGCGATCAGCGCCGCAGCCGATGATACTAAAATGATGACGCCGAGCTCGAGGAGCAGTTGCATCAGCGGCAGGTTTCCGCCGCGCGGGGGCGGCAGGCCGGCAACGCCGAAGGCTGCGAAAATGAGCGGCAGCGCGACCGCGAGGATGAACAGGCGAACCGTCTGCACCATCGCGATCGCGCGGACGTTCGCGCCGGTGTCCTGGGCGAGCGCCATCGCCTGCGCGAGCGCGCCGGGCGCAGCGGCGAACAGCGCGTCGAGCGTCGGCCAGCCGTGCACGAATTTCAGATACGCCATCACCGAGCCGGTGATGGCGACCATCGCGACGGTGAGCGCCAGCATGCTGAGC
>JBAVXH010000132.1:0-3042 GCA_049698215.1 Xanthobacteraceae bacterium
CTGTCGGTGATGTCTCCGAACAGGTGTCGATCATGTCCCCGGACTGAACACTTGTCCCGGCCATCCACGTCTTGCTTTGTTGCACGCTCTCAAGTCGTGGATGCCCGGGTCAAGCCCGGGCATGACGGATGAGAGTTACGCGCGCGCCTTGATCGCGCCCTCCGCCTTCTTCACGAGATCGGCGCCGATGGTCGCGGACCACTTGTCGAACACCGGGCGCGTGGCCTTGGCGAACACGTCCTTCTCCTCGAGCGTCAGCGCGGAGATTTCCACGCCGCGCTTCTTCACCTCGTCGAGCGAGGAGCTATCGCCGTCGAGGCCAAGCCCTTTGCGCGTGCCGGCGATCTGACGCTTCGCAGCTTCGCGCGCCGACTCGGTGATGATCTCCTGATCCTGCTTGGAGAACGAGTCCCACACCGATTTTGCGACATGGAAGATGCCGGCGTCCGCGCAGTAGTTCCAGATCGTGAGATGCTTCTGCGCCAGCGTGTCCATCTTGAACGCAAGGAACAGGTTGATCGGGTTCTCCTGCCCATCGACCGCACCGGTCGAGAGCGCCGGCTGCAGATCGGCGAAGCTCATCTGCAGCGGGTTCGCGCCGAGCGCATTGAAGATATCCGCGAAGATCGGCCCCGCCGCGTAGCGGATTTTCATGCCCTTGAGGTCATCGGGCTTGCGCACCGCGCGCTTGGAATTCGAGAGCTCGCGGAAGCCGTTCTCGCCCCACGCGAGCGGCACCACATCGCGAGCGCTGAGTACCTTGAACAGGTCCTGCCCGACATCGCCGTTGATCAGCGCGTCGAAGGCCTTGTGATCCGGCATCAGGAACGGCATCGAGAACAGCGTCATCTCCTTGATCTGCGGCGAGAGGTTGATCGTGGAGGAGACGGTCATGTCGATAATGCCCTGGCGCATCGCGACGAGTTCGCGCGTCTGGTCGCCGCCGACGAGCTGCGAGCCCGGGTAGACCTTCACGTTGATGCGGCCGTTGGAGCGCTGGTTGACCAGGTCGGCCCACACGAACGCACCGTCCGACAGCGGGATCGGCCGGTTGCCGACCACCGAAAGCTTGTATTCGGACTTGAGCTGCTGTGCGCGCGACACCCACGGCGCAGCGACTGCGCCTGCGGCGGCGCCGAGCAACACGGTGCGACGGCTTGTTTTGTTCATGGGGATTTCCTCCGGATCGATCTTGTGCGCCGTTGGGCGGCTTTTACGTCATGACAGTTGTTGGGTTTCACCATAGCGGAGCGCGCGCCGCAAGCGCCATACGGCGCACATGCTGCGTCTCGGGCGCATTGCAGCGTCCGCGAATCCGGCATGTGATGTACCGCGACGATCAAGCCGCATGCTCCACCTCCCCCCTTGTGGGGAGGTCGGCGGCCGAAGGCCGCCGGGAGGGGGCCGCCCGACGAACTGCGTGCTATCGTTGCATGATGCCGCATACGAACATCGATGCGCGCACGCGCTCGACTGCCAGGTGTCTGCGCCGCGAGCAAACCGACGCGGAGCGCAAGATGTGCCGATCGCTTCGTCCGTTCCGTGACGACGGCATACCGTTTCGGCGCCAAGCACCGATCGGACCGTATGTCGCCGACTTTGCGTGGCTCGGCGGCCGCATCGTCATCGAGGTCGATGGCGGATAGCATAACGAGGCGCTGTCCGCTTTCGGCGATAAAGCCGGCATTTGATTCTCGGCAGAGGATTCCGCTTTGGGACCTGGAGCGGACATGCGGCGCTGCCGCAGCGACGAAACGTACTGACACGCCAAAGCCGCCAAGTCCGACGTCCTGAATAACTTGCGCCTTCCTGCTGTTTAACGATAGCCTTGATTTCAGCAATATCTATTTTCACGAATGAGTTGCCGGGAATTTGAGGATAATGGTCCTTCCACACCGGTGCGGCACCAAAATCGAAGCAAATCGTTTTGCCACGGTCGCTCGGCTTATTTCTGTTGCAGCATTCTGCGTTGTCGCATCGTCGGCTTCAGCGGAATTGTCCAGGCGCCCGCGCGCGGAAAAGTCAGCCGATCCGGGCCTCACACTTGCAAGGACGCTGGACCCTAGAGTGCAACATGGCCTCAACGTAATTGCGAGCGACAATCGGCTACGCGATGTCACTCAACTCGATCGTGAAGCGGCGCTGCTGTCCAGCAAGTATTCCCGCCGTGTTCGAATGCTCCTCAGTCGCGGGCGCACCACCGCCCCCACGGCGATCGAAGAGCTCCGTGAGCTCGGAGGGAAATCCGGAGCTGCCGAGCGCAAGCTCTACTTGGCGTTGAACCGCGAACGTGACCGGATCAGCCTGGCGCTCAAGGCGACCGGCGCGGTCAGCCTCATTCAGCCGCTGAATGTTGCCTGCATCGAAGCCGCGCGCATCATCCGCCTGAGAACCGGAAATCTCGCGACCGAAGTCCCGGGGCTCGATCAGGCGGCCGTGTGCCGGGGCGACATCGTGACCGATCGTCTGGTCTATCGATACTGCCGGGCGGTCACGGCCGAAGACGACCTGGAACAGACCCGCGCCCTGCGCGACATTCAAATCCAGCTCGCCTGCCTCAGCACGCGACAAGTCAGAACCTTTGAAACCAGGCTGGTTGCGGCGGTCGAGTGGGCAGAAAAGTCTGGCATAGCGGCCGCCGGCAATGACAAGCAGGCGCAAGCGATCCGGGATTCATTCCGGCAGATGTTGGCACCTTTGGTCTTCGCGGTCGCGGACGCATCGCGACTGTTCCGAAACTATGACCGGCCTGGGGTCATCTGGCTCCTGACTCACAGGGACATGCTCGCTAAGGCGGCCTTGCGAGAGGGAACGATCAGCAACCGTATCGGCCTGCTCTTTGCCAACCGTTATTCCGGTCAGCTCCGGCGCATGCGCGCGCACTGTCTGCCCGGCAGCCCGAAACTCTTCGATGACAGGCGCGGCGGCAGAACCTGCAACCCGCTCGGGGCCTTGTTCGAGTCGGTGGCCCTTCCCTGCGACTCCACGCAATGGGTGCCGTCGGCCGCCGACGGCGTGACCAGCTTCAAGTGCGATGCGGCA
>JBAVXH010000133.1:0-14412 GCA_049698215.1 Xanthobacteraceae bacterium
CGCGAAGCGTGGCTCCTCAGGATGAGGGCTGGTGGGTGCTACGCCCTCTCCCACCGCACCTCCCCCAGCTCTTCGCGGAACGCGAAGCGCTTGAGGTGATCGATCACCACACCCTGCGTGCGTTCGAGCGTCGCGTCGTCGGCCGCCTCGATGCGCAGTGCGAGGCGCTCGGGCGAGGCATCGAGCGTGCAGCGGCGCGTCGCGTCGAAGGGGATGGTGCCGTGCTCTGGCGTGAATTCGACCGCGAACTTGTGACTCCAGTGCTTGCAGAGCTGCTGGAGATAGCGGCTCGCGGAGCCGGTCGAGATGGTGGCGTGGGAAGCAGGCATATCGGTTCTCTCGTGAGACGTGGCCCGCGATATAGATACGAAAAGGCCGCGCGCATCGGCGCACGGCCTTCTTCCATCAATTCAAAAGTGGTTCAGCGCTTCTTCTTCTTGCTCTTCTTGCCCTTGCCCTTCTTCTTGCCGCTGGCCTTCGCCGACTTGCCGCCGCCGAGTGAGGCGCTGCAGGCCGAGCTCAGCCTCGCCTTGTTCTTGAACAGGCAGGACGCGACCTTGGCGCGATCCGGAATGAACTCGCTGCAGATGCTCTGCGCATCGCCGGCGCAGGGATGCTGGCCGCCGCCCTTCATGTCGTCGGAACGTTGCGCGCCGGCAGGCGCGGCCCACAACGCAAGGCACAGCGCTACGCCGGCCGAAGCAAGTTTCCACGAAGCAAGTCTCATCTCGCGTCCTTTTCCTTGGGTGATCGGGCAACGGGCGCGCCTTGTAGCAGTCAACCGGCGCGCTTGAAATATTGCACCGCACGCTCATGCTGCTCGGCCGCTTTGCGGCTGGAAAACGTGCCCAGATTGCGCCGACGCCCGGTTTTCGGGTCTTTCTTGCGCGAATAGAGCCGATATTCGCCCGATTTGAGCTTGCGGCTCACGATGGGCCTCCGGGCGGGCCGGAGGGCCCACCCGGCCTAATACCGGTTGGCGATCGGTAGTTCTTCGGCCGGGAACAGCGTGATCACGCGGCACCCCTTGTCGGTGACCACCACCTCCTCCTCGATGCGCGCGGCCGAATAGCCGTCGGTCGCCGGGCAATAGGTCTCGAGCGCGAACACCATGCCTTCCTTGATCTCGGTCGGATGGTCGAGCGAGATCACGCGCGAGATGATCGGCCGCTCGTGGATGGCGCAGCCGATGCCGTGGCCGAACTGCAGGCCGAACGCGCTCGTCTCGTCCGGGAAGCCGAACTCGCTCGCCTTCGGCCAGACGCTTGCGACCGTGTCGGTCGAGACGCCGGGCTTGATCAGCTCGATCGCCTTGTCGAGCCAGTGGCGCGCCTTCTTATAGGCATCGTGCTGGCCCGGCGTCGCGCGCCCAACATTGAAGGTGCGATAGTAGCAGGTGCGATAGCCCATGAACGACTGCAGGATGTCGAAGAAGGCCTGATCGCCCGGCCGCAGCATGCGGTCGGTGAAATTATGCGGATGAGGATTACAGCGCTCGCCGGAAATCGCGTTGATCGCCTCCACGTCGTCGGAGCCGTGCGAATAGAGAAACTGGTTCACGTTAGCGACGATGTCGTTCTCGCGCACGCCGGGCTTGAGCTGTTCGTAAACCAGATGATAGGCGCCATCGACCATCGCGGCGGCGCGGTTCAAGAGCGCGATCTCGTCGGCCGACTTGATCTCGCGCGCTTCCAGCATCACCTGCTGGCCGTCCGCGATCTTCAGGCCCGCTTTCTGCAACTCGAACAGCATCGGCGGCTCAACGATGTCGAGGCCGACCGGAAGATCGATCACGCCCGCTTCACGGATAATCGAGGCGATCTCGCCGGCGTGCTTGGCCATCAGGCCGAACGACGGCGACACGGTGCCGCGCAGGCCGAGCAACCCGGCCTTACAGTTTTCCGGCTTGAGCCACGGCGCATAGAGCCTGTGATGCACCGCCGCCGAGCCAAAGTCCCACAGGATCGGATCGGGTGAGGAGCGCGTGAGCAGTGCCCAGCGGCAGATCTTGTCGCGCTCCCACTCGCCGATCTTGGTCGAGGTGAGATAGCGGATGTTGTTGACGTCCATCACCAGCAGCGCGCCGAGCTCGGACTGCTCGAGCGCCATGCGGGCGCGCGCGAGGCGATAATTGTGCAGGCGGCGGTAGTCGACACGCTGCTCGAAATCAACGCCCATGACGCCGAACGCCGGCAGCGCGCGCGCCCAGTTGTAGCGCGGGTTGATGTCCTCGGCGGTGATCTTGCGGACGGTATCGTCCATGGGTGTCTCCCTTATTCGTTCGGGCGGGCTGCACGCAGTATATCAGGCAACCTTCTTCCCCCACAGCCGCGCTGACGCAAGGTCGGCACCCTCGCGCAGGGTTTTCAGCTTCGGCCACACGATCGAGGCCGCGACCCACTCGCGGCCCGCGAAGGTACCGAAGCCGCAGTCGGTCGACGCGATGACGCGCTCGCGGTCGCCGATCGCCGCGACCGCCTCTTCGATGCGGCGCGCGACGACTTCCGGATGCTCGACGAAATTCGAGGTCGACTCGATCACGCCCGGGATCAGGATCTTGTCCTTGGGGAACGGGTGCGCCTTGAACGCCGCGTATTCGTGCTGGTGGCGCGGATTGGCGAACTCGATCGACAGCGCGCCGGCGGTGGTCTGGTAGAACACCGGCAGCACCTTGGCGAGCGCGATGTCATAAACATGCGGACCTTCCCAGTTGCCCCAGCAGATGTGCAGCCGCCAGCGGTCCGCGGGAATCCCCTCGGTCGCCTTGTTGATCGCCGCGAGATGCATCTCGGCGATCTTGACGAATCCCTCGTCGGTCTCGTCCTGGAAATTCATCACGCGTTCCATCGCGAGATCGGGCGCGTCGACCTGCAGGATTAGGCCGGCCTCGTGGATCGCGAGGTACTCATTGCGGATCTCCTTCGCGAGCGCGTTCACGTAAGCCTCGTGCGAGTCGTAGTGCGCATTCATCAGCGTGGTCGCGACGATGCCGGGCGACGGCGCGGTCATGAACTGTTCGGCGAACGCCCCGGACGCATGTTTCCTGAAGCGCGCGATCTCGTCCTTGATCGGGCCGGTGTCGGTGTATTTGACGTCTGCAATCGCCTGCGGCGCATTGGAAATCTTGGCGCGGTGCACGAAGCGCCGGCCGAAGGTCGCGACCAAATCGGGATGCTCGACGAAATCCTTGCCGACGCGGCGCTTCGACTCGCCGCCGTAGCCCGACATGCGCGCCGCCATGTAGGTCTGGAACGCGACCCGCTGCTGCTCGCCATCATTTCCGATGTCGATGCCGGCGTCCTTCTGCCGCTTCACCACCTCGGCGACCGCGCGATCGAGCTCGTCCGACATCGTCTTCGGATCGACCTGCCCGTCCGCCTCACGCTTGATCAGCAGTTCGGTAATCGTCTCGTTGCGCGGCAGGCTGCCGACATGTGTGGTCAGGATGCGGTCGCGGCTGGTGAGCATTTATGAATTCCTCAGGAAGAACGCGCGCAGCTTGTCGCGCGCCGCCTTGCCTACCGCAAGATCGAAGCAGTTCACAATGGCGAGCCGGAACCCGCCCGGGGGCATCGCGTGCTGATCCGGTGGCTTATTCTCGTGGAACGTGATCTGCACGCTGGAGACCGAGGGCGTCCCACGCACCTCATCGACCAACGCTTGCGGCGGGTGGCGATAGCGTGGGCTGTGTGGGCAGAACAGCACCACGCTGTAGCCATCGCGGCGGTCATCGTCCGGATAATCCCAGCGCCGGTGCTCGTAGAGCCGCACCAGCGCCGCGACCCAGCCCTTGCCGTAGAGGTCCGGCCACTGGTCGGCGAAGCGCAGATGCGCCTCGATGATGCGCCCGCCGATGGTCTCAAGATTGAGCATGCCGGTGTAGCCGGCGAAGTGCGTCTCGATCCAGGCGCCGCAATGCTGCTCGATCGCGCTGTCGTGCTCGGCGTGCACGGTCCAGTAGTCGAAGGTGCCCTCCACGCCCGGCTCGCCGGTCGTGTGGCGCCACCAGACCGGCCGTCCATCGAGGACGGCGACATCCGACGAGACGTGCCGTCCCGTGAGCAGCGTCATCCACATGTGACCGGGCGCGTAGTGCGTCACATAGTCAGCCGCCGAGCGCAGCACGCGGCTGCCGACACCCATGCCCTTGAGGTTGGTGATCGGCTTGGAAAAGACCGGAAAGCTCTTCGGCTCGACGCCGTGCGGCGCGGCTTCAAGCCCCTGGGAGAGCGCGACCGCGACCTTGTCGTAGATCCAGCGCCAGCGCGGATACCAGACCCACGAGTCGGCATCCTCGGTGGAAATGAGCACGTCTGCCGGACAGGCGACGTGCTCGAAATACTGCATGCGCCAAGGGTCAGCTTCGCAGATTGGCATGCGCCAGTATACCCGCCGTCACAGCCTCAACGCATGCACCGAGAAATAATTCTTCTCGTCGGTCCAGGTCGCGGCCCAGCGCCAGCCCGCATCGCGCGCAAGCGCGCGGAAAGACTCGACCGTGTACTTGTAAGAGTTCTCGGTGTGGATCGTCTCGCCTTGTTCGAACGAGAACGTGCGGCCGGCGACCGCTACGGTCTGCTCCCGCAGGCTTTCCAGATGCATCTCAATGCGGTGCTGTTCGACGTTGTAGAACGCACGGTGGCGGAAGCTCGCCAGATCGAAATTGCCGTCAAGCTCGCGGTTCATGCGCGTGAGGATGTTGAGATTGAATTGCGCCGTGACGCCCGCGGCATCGTTGTAGGCGGCGTTGAGCGTCGCCGTATCCTTGATCAGATCGACGCCGACGATCATGGTGGCGCCCTGCCCCAGCACGCGTCCCGCTTGGCGCAGAAATTCCGTGGCATCCTCCGGCTCGAAATTGCCGATGGTCGAGCCGGGGAAGAATCCGACGCGCGGGCGCGAACGGATTTGCTGAGGCAATTCGAAATCGCGCGTGAAGTCGGCCGCGACGGGAAGAACCGCGAGCCAGGGCACGTCGCGCCGCAGTGCGGCTGCCTGCTGAGCCAGGAACTCCGCCGAAATATCGACCGGCACGTAGGCGGCGAGCTGCGGCGCGGCGTCGATCAGGATGCGGGCCTTCCTGGTCGAGCCGGTTCCGAATTCGACCAGCGCCGCGGAAAGCGCGACGTAGCCCGACATCTCGCCGGCACAGCGCTCCAGGATCGAAAGCTCGGTGCGTGTGGGATAGTACTCGGGCAGGCGCGTGATCTCCTCGAACAGCGCTGAGCCCGCGACATCGTAGAAATATTTCGCCGACAGCCATTTCGGCGTGTCGCTCAGGCCCGCGATCGCATGGTCGGCAAAACTGTCGGAGGCTGCCGCCTCGTGACGCGCCGAATAGCGCAGTGCGGATCGTGCGAGGGCGGCCATTGTTCTTGTCCTTCAAGAGCTAGCTGAGCGAAAATCGTTCGGCGTAGTCGGCAAGGCGCAGGCCGGTGAATTGCCAGCGCGCCGGCGGATAGAAGAAGTTGCGGTAGGTGACTCGCGAATGACCGGCGGGCGTCGCGAGGGAAGAGCCGCGCAGCACCATCTGGTTGATCATGAATTTGCCGTTGTATTCGCCGAGCGCGCCGTCGCAGGCGGTAAAGCCCGGATAGGGCGAGTACGCGCTGCGCGTCCATTGCCAGACGATGCCGAAGGCATCGTCGAGATGACCGGCGCGTGCCGCGACCTCCCACTCCTGCTCGGTCGGCAGATGCTTGCCGGCCCAGCGCGCGAAGGCATCGGCCTCGTAGTAGCTGATATGCGTCACCGGCGCGGACAGATCGACCGGCCGCAAGCCGCCGAGGGTAAGCTGATGCCACTCCCCGTCATGCTCCTGCCAATAGCCGGGCGCATGCCAGCCTTCCGTCTGCACCGTGGCCCAGCCGTCCGAGAGCCAGAGCATCGGGTTGGCGTAGCCGCCGTCGTTCATGAACGCGAGCCATTCGGCATTGGTCACCAGCGCGCGCGCAAGCTTGACAGGTCCGACCAGTACGCGATGCGACGGCCCTTCGTTGTCGAAGCAGTAGTCCTCGCCTTGATGCCCGACGGTGTGGATGCCTTCGGCGAGTTCGGCCCAGCCTTCCTTCGAATTCGATTTCGGTGGCTGCCAGTTGGTGTCGTAGGCGGGGTTGGTCGGATTCTGCGCGAAGGCGTGCAGGATGTCGGTCAGCATCAGCTCCTGATGCTGCTCCTCGTGGTTCAGCCCGATCTCCAGGATACGCGCGATTTCGGGCCACGCCGCGCTGCCCGCGTCGGCGATCAGGTTTTCGACGGCCGCGTCCACATGCACGCGATAGTCCGCGACTTCGGCGGCGTTGGGCCGCGTGATGAGTCCACGCTTCGGCCGCGCATGACGCGGGCCGGCGGCGACGTAGTACGAGTTGAACAGGAATGCGAAGCGCTCGTCGTAAACCCGATAGCCGGGCACGTTCGGCTGGACGAGAAACGTCTCGAAGAACCAAGTCGTATGCGCGCAATGCCATTTCGCGGGGCTCGCGTCCGGCATCGACTGGATCGCCTGATCCTCGGCCGAGAGCGGGGCTGCGCGGCGCTCGGTCTCGGCGCGCACGCGGCGGAAGGCTTCGAGGAGGCGCTGGCGTTCGGGGGTGAGCAGTCCGGACGGCGCTTCCTTGAGGGCGGCAGGCATCAGGCTCTCCGCGACAGCGCGGAGTTGTCCCCCGCATCGCCTATCTCATACCCGATTGTGTCAGCGATGAGCCGCGCCGCAGAATCGAAATTTCGTGATACGCCCCAACCGCTTCTCACGCAGTCGTGATCATTAGGTAGAGGATAATATCGGCCCATGAAACGCACTGTCGCAGCCTTAACGCGCAAGATGGCAACGGGTTCAAGGGCCGCCGTCCGGTGCTGGATGACATAAGCTAGGCGAATGATCGCCGACCGCCTACGCCCGATTCTCGACGCCGAGTATCCGCGTTTCTCCGAGGCCGAGATGGCCCCCCGCCGCCGCGCCGTCGAGGGGCTGCTGGCCGAAGCCGGCTGCGGGCATCTGGCCTACTGCGGCGCGAACCGTTTCGGCTCGGTGGTGCAGTGGCTGACCGGCTGGCCGGTGACGGCGGAAGCGGTTGGCGTGCTTTCGCCGGGCGAGCGCGATGCGCTGTTCGTGCAGTATCACAATCACGTGCCGCAGGCGCGCAAACTGGCGCACGATGCAGACGTCGCGTGGGGCGGGCAGTCGTCGATCGGCGCGGCGATTGATGAGCTGAGGAAGCGCGGCGCACAGACGGATCGGGTCGCGACGATCGGACCACTGTCAGCCGAGCAACGCGCCGCTCTCTCGGCAGGATTCGGAAAGCTAACGAGCCTGAACAAAGGTTACCTGCGCCTGCGCATGATCAAATCGGCTGAGGAAATCGACTGGCTGAGCATCGGCGCGCACTTTTCCGACCTCGGTATGCTGGCGTTGCGCGACGGGCTGCGGGCCGGCCTCACCGAGCGCGAGCTCGGCGATCTGGTCGAGCGCGCTTACGTGGCCCAGGGCGGCGCGAACGTGATCCGCTATTTCGGCGTCACGGCGATGGGCGATCCGCAGCTTGCCGTGCCGGCGCAGTTTCCCTCGACACGCCGTGTGCAGGCTGGCGACATCGTGTTCGCCGAGATCGCCGCCGCATTCTGGGAATATCCCGGGCAGGTGTTGCGCTCGTTCGCGTTCGGCGAGCCGACGCCGCTCTATCGCGATCTGCACGCGGTCGCCGATGCGGCGTTCGACGCGATTGCCGCCGTGCTGCGCGACGGCGCGCTGCCGGCCCAAGTGATCGAGGCGGCGCGCGTGATCGAGGATGCGGGCTTCACCACCATCGACGACCTGCTGCACGGCTATGGCGGCGGCTACCTGCCGCCGATCCTCGGCGCCGCGAGCCGCCCGGCCGGGCCGGTGCCGGACGAACCGTTCCGCGCCGGCATGACGGTCGTGATCCAGCCGAACGTTGTGACGAAGGATCACAGGGCCGGTGTGCAAACGGGAGAGATGGTGCTGATCACGGAAGGTGGCATCGAGCGGATGCACGCGATGCCACGCGGGTTCGCGGTGCTAGGCTAGCTGCTCCTTCAGCCAATCCGCGCTCTGCGTGCGCCAGCGATAGGCACGATTGTTGGCGACGTGATTGCCGTCCTCGATCAACAGGAAGGTGCAGGGCCCCTTCACCTCGTCGGCAAGGCGCTGCGCGTGCTGCCACGGGATCAGCCGGTCGAGCTTGCCGGTCATCACGAAGATCGGACAGGTGATGTTCTGCGCCACGCCCGCGAGCGACAGCGTCAACGCGTGCCGCTTCGCGTCGGCCTCGGTGGCGCAATGGCTGCGTACCCGAAACGCTGCGCGCGTCAATTCCGGCAAGGTGTCCCAGTGCTCCTGCCATTCGTAAGGTCCGCCGAGCGCGATGCAGGCCTTGATGCGCTTCTCGAATGCGACCGCACGCGGCGCGTAATAGCCGCCGAGGCTCACGCCCCAGAGCCCGATACGCGACGTGTCCAGATCGCTGCGCCTCATGACGTGATCGACGACGGCTTTGACGGCGACCTCGTAGTCGCCGCGGATCGCGAAATCGTATTCGCCCTCCCCCTGCCCTGGTCCGTCGAACACCAGCGTCGCGATGCCTCGATCGAGATAGGGGCG
The DNA here is from genome assembly GCA_049698215.1 of Xanthobacteraceae bacterium. Taxonomy (GTDB): domain Bacteria; phylum Pseudomonadota; class Alphaproteobacteria; order Rhizobiales; family Xanthobacteraceae; genus PALSA-894. The sequence goes on from JBAVXH010000133.1 coordinate 8,618, forward strand.
CTCGTAGGCGTCGGTCTCCTCCTTCGCCGAATCGAGCCCGACCGCCATGATCAGCACCGGCGGCTTCGCGATACCCGTCGGCTTGCGCAGAATGCCGTAGAGCGCCTTGCCTTCGTACGGGATGGTGAGGCGTTCTCCCGGCGGATTGAGGTGCGGCAGCGCATCGTTGCGGCACGCGACGGCTTTCATGTGCGCCGCCTTCATCTGCGGCACGTCGTGCACGAACAGGAACTTGCCGAAGTGATAGTAGACGCCGGCGCGCTGCAGATGCTCGCCCGCGCTGATGAATTTGCCGTTTGCCAAAGCCGCGCGCCCCATCGCCTCGTGGATCGCGGCGCGATCCGACCACGCGCGGCACCAGTCGTCCCACTTGGCGACCGAGGCCGTCACCTCCTCGAAATCCGTGAGCGCCACGCCGTTCGCAACGAAGCGCGGACCCCAATGGGCGATCGCGGATTTAACGATGGGGTCCATGGTGGTCCGTCAGATGTTGTCGTCGGGCGCGGTGCGCTCGGGTGGGGAAAGCAGCCCATGCACGCCGGACGCGAGAGCCGCCTTGCGCGCGGCTGCAAGCGCCGGATCGCCCTCGTTGTGCACGCTGTAGAGCTGCGGGGCGGCGCGATTGATCTGCAGGTGGAAAATGTCCGGCCGATTGTAATGGCCGGCGAAGTCGTGGCGGAGCTTCATCTGGATGCCGATTTCGAGATCGCAGTCCGCGTAGAGAATGCCTTCCTCCGGGCCCATCGGCCCAGCGATGATGCGGCTGTTCGGCGCCACGATGACGCTGCCGCCGCAGCAATCCGGATCGCGCAGGAATTTCTCTCCGCCGGGACCCGAGTCCAACATCTCGATCATGCGCTCGTCCACCGTCCCGCATGCCGCGATCACGAAGGCCTTGCTCATCTGGGCGAACGACTGCGCGTCGATCGACACGCGGTTGCGCAAGGGATCGCCGCTTGTCGGGAAATGATTGGGCCAGCTCATGACATGGATGCGCGTGCCCTCCGCGGTAAGTGCGAACACCGCGAGCGGATTGGAATTCTCGCCGCAGATCAGCCCGCTCATAGGCCCGAATTCGGTCTGGAACGCGCCGAACGTGTCGCCGAACCCGCCCATGTGCACGAGACGCTCACCGACGGTTGGCATGATTTTCTGGTGCTTGCCGATCAGCGTGCCGTCGGGCCCGATGTAGAGCTGCGCGTTGAACATCGTCCCGAGGGTGTTCGGCATTTTTTCACAAACGCCGACCACCACATAGGCGTTCGCGTCGCGCGCCGCCGCGCAGAGGGCGGCGGTCTCGGGGCCCGGAATCTCGACTGAGTTCTTGAACAGTTCGGTCGCAAGCCGATTGGAAATGGCTCCCGTCGCGGAGTGGTGGTGATACCAGACTGGGTGCGCTGGAATGAACCCTTCAGGAAATCCAATGACCCGCGCGCCATTCGCACCGGCGTCGCGGATCAGCCGGCAGGCCTTGGCGGTCGAGCCTTCGCGATCGAGGAAAACCGAGGCGGCTTGCACCGCCGCGACCTTGACCACCCCATACGCGTCGCCCATGCGAAGCGCTACTCCGCGGCTTCGCTCTGCGGCGCTGCCGGCTTCTTCGCCCAGTAGTCGGCCTGCGCCTTGGAGACCTTCAGCGCGTCCATGTTCTCGAAGCCCGGCGCCATCGAACCGTCGGTCCCGGCCAGGATCTGATGGTGCTCGATGTTCAAGGTACGCAGCCAGCGCTGCTGGCCCATGGTGAGCGCCACGAAATAGCCGATCTCGACCAGCTCCGGCTCGCTGAAATGCTTGTGCAAGCGCGCCCAGATCTCGTCGGTCGGGGCTAAGTCCCAGGTGATCATCTCCGCATAGGCGAGCGCGGCCTTCTGCTTGTCGCTGTAGCGCGTCGAGGACTCGAAATTGACCAGGTCCATGTAGTCGTCTTCGACTGTGCCGGACTTCGCGGCCTTGATCGAGCGCTGGTTGCCGCAGAACTCGCACAGCACCGAGCGCGAGACGTACACGCGGCACAGCTCCTTGATCGCATGATCCGCGACGCCGTTGCGGAACACGGTCTGCCAGGAATTCGCGAACGACCAGAAAACCGCCGGGACGTGCGCGCGGATCGCCTGGCTCTCGGGCCGCGGCGTGCCCTCGCGGGCGCAGCGGTCGAATTCGGCGAGCATTTCCTTGTCCGTCACGGTGGACGGCTGCACATAGCTGATGCGCGGGCTCATGGTTCCTCCGGCACTGATTTGACGCGGACTATGCCGCAGCGGCGCCACGGCCGCAATTTGAGAATGCCAGCGTCGCGAAAATACGATTGTGCCCGGTTTCGCCCCTCGCTATGCACATTCCCGGGAACCCGTGGGCACGGTCCCGCCGCGCATCCGCGCGGATAGATCCCGACAATGGATCGCCGCCGGGCGAGTGAGGAAGTCAAGGATGGACGACGTTCGCGAGCGTTTTCAGAACCTGCACGAGTTTCTTAAAGCCGCCAAGTTCAAGCTCAACCGCAACAACTGGGACTACATCGTCGGCGGCACCGAGACCGAAACGACGCTCGCGCGGAACCGGCAGTCGCTCGATTGCATCGCGTTCAAGCCGCGGGTCCTGCGCAACGTGCAGAACGTCGATTGCTCGACCGAACTTTACGGCCGCAAGATTCGCATCCCCGTGCTGATCGCGCCGGTCGGCGGGCTGCAACTGTTCTGGGAGGGTGGCGTCGCAACCGTCGCGGAGGCGGCCGGCGAGTTCGGCATCCCGATGATGCAGTCCTCGGCAACCGAGCCGCCGATCGAGGATGTGGCGAAGCGGGCGCCGGACGCGTTCAAGATCTTCCAGCTCTATGCGCGCGGCGACGACAAGTACATCGACGATTTCTACAAGCGCTCGCAGGATGCGGGCTTTGCTCCGCAGTTCTGCTTCACGGTCGACCTCGCGCATTACTCGCGGCGCGAGCGGGACGTCGTGAAGCGCCATAACCGCATCGCGAACCGCAGCGTCGAAGAGCATCGCAATCTTGCGGGGCTCGACTGGGGCACCATCGACCGCTTCCAGAAGCGTTTCCCGAAGGCACAAATCATCATCAAGGGCATCCAGACCGCCGAGGACGCGCAGCTTTGCCTCGAGCACGGGATCGCCGGCATCTACGTGACCAATCACGGGGGGCGCGCGCTCGACCATGCGCGTGGCGCAATGGACATCCTTCCCGAGGTCGTCGAGGTGGTGAAGGGCAAGGTGCCAATCATCGTCGACGGCGGCTTCTATCGGGCGACCGACGTGCTCAAGGCGATTGCGCTGGGAGCGACCGCGGTCGGAATCGGGCGGCTCTACTGCTACGCGCTCGCCGCCGCGGGCCGGCCTGGCATCGTGCGCATGCTCGAGTTGCTCGAAGACGAGATGAAGCGCGATCTCGGCCTGATGGGCTGCGAGAGCGTGAAGAAGCTCGACAGGTCGTACGTCTGCCCGGCGATGCCGGTGCGCACCGCGGACGTGTTCAGCGCCTATCACCTCGGCGACTACAAGCACGAGCCGTACTGATTGTTCTCGCTCGTCATCGCCCGCGAAAGCGGGCGATCCAGTAAACGCAATTCTCACGCTGAGGCGCCACATTGCCTTAAACGGATTTCGGTGATTACTGGATGCCCCGCCTTCGCGGGGCATGACGGGGAGGGAAATGCCCGACATCAAGATCTTCAGCCCCGACACGATGGGCAAGCCGCTCGGGCCCTACTCGCAGATCACACGCGTGAAGGCCTCCGAGTTCGTGTTCATCGCGGGCCAGGTCGGCGCCGGCCGCGACGGCAAGGTCGGCGAGGATTTCGATGCGCAGTGCGCGCTCACCTACGCCAACATCGAGACGGCCCTGAAGTCGGTCGGCGCCAACTGGGGCAATGTCGTGGAATTCACGACCTATCTGGTGCACAGCCAAGACATCCCGAAGTTCATGGATTATCGCAGGCGCGCCTTCCCGGGATTTTTCCCGAATGGCGCCTATCCGCCGAACACGCTGCTGATCGTCGACCGGCTGGTGCAGGAGCCGCTGCTGATCGAGGTGCAGACCGTTGCGGCGCTTTAGTTTCATCATCGCGGCGCTTGCCGCTGTCACCGCCGCAACGCCAGCGCTCGCGCAGCGCGCCGTGTGCCACAAGGGCGCGAGCTTCGAGCAATGGCTCGATGCCCTCAAGCGCGACGCTGTCGCGCAGGGCGTCTCACAACGCGCGATCGCGGCGGCTTCGCACCTAATGGTCTACGACCAGCAGGTGGTGAACAAGGATCGCGGGCAGAAGGTCTTCTCGCAGACGTTCCTTGAATTCTCCGACCGCATGGTCGCGCGCCACCGCATCGACGGCGGCATCCAGCGCATCGCCAAGAACCGGCCGCTGTTCACCCGCGTCGAGCAGCAGTTCGGTGTGCCCGCGCCGGTGATCGCGGCGTTCTGGGCGCTCGAAACCGACTTCGGCGGCTTCATGGGCAATCTGCCGACCATCAAGTCGGTGACCTCGCTCGCCTATGACTGCCGGCGGCCCGATCTCTTCCGCAAGCAGCTGATCGCCTCGCTGAAGATCGTCGATCACGGCGACCTTTCACCCGACCAGATGATCGGCCCCTTTGCGGGCGAGCTTGGCCAATTCCAGTTCCTGCCCGCGCACTATCAGGACTACGGCGTCGACTACGACGGCGACGGACGGCGCGACCTCATTCGCTCGACGCCCGACGCGGTCGCGTCCGCGGCAAACTACATGTCAAAGATCGGCTGGAAACGCGGGCAACCGTGGCTCGACGAAGTGCGCGTGCCGGCGCAGATGGACTGGGCGCAGGCCGATCTCGCGATCCAGCATGCGCGCTCACAGTGGGCGCGCTGGGGCGTGACCAAGGCCGACGGCACTGCGCTGCAGGCGGACGCGCAGGCGGCCTCGCTGCTGCTGCCGATGGGCCGCTTCGGCCCGGCGTTCCTCGCCTATCCGAACTTCCAGGTGTTCCTCGAATGGAACCAGTCGATCGTCTACTCGACGAGCGCCGCATATCTGGCGACGCGCATTGCGGGCGCGCCGGCGATGCACCGCGGCAGCAAGCAGATCGTGCCGTTCGCCTCCGCGCAGATCCGCGAGTTGCAGACGCTGCTCGCAAAGCGCGGTCACGACGTCGGCAAGATCGACGGCTTTCTCGGCCAGAAGAGCCGCGCCGCCGTGAAGGCCGAGCAGGTGAAGCTGGGCTTGCCGGCAGACAGCTATCCGACGCCGGACCTGGTGGCGCGGTTGCAGGGGCGGTAGGCGTTGGCTCGCATTTCGTAGGGTGGGCAAAGCGCGAAGCGCGTGCCCACCGATTCGGATTGGATCGGACGCGTGGGCACGGCGCGCTCTGCGCGCCTTTGCCCACCCTACAAGGCTAAATCAAACACCGCCGTGATATCGCACACGATCAGCTGCCCGCCCTCGAGCGCCGTCTGAGAGGTGTGCCGCGCGGGCCGCGCATTTGGATCGGGAAACATCTTCACCCACTCGGCATTGAGCACGTCGCGGTTGGAGCGATCCCTCATCCACACATTCATCTTGATGATGTCGTCCGTGCTGCCGCCCGCCGCCGCCATGATCGCGCGCACATGATGAAAGATGTTGGCGCATTGCGCTTCCAGCGTCTCGGCGAGTGTGCCGGTTTTCGGATCGGTGCCGGTGATGATGCCGGTCATCAGCATGTTGCCGACGCGGCAGGCGGTCGGAATCGGGTTCTTATGCGCGAACCCCGCGATCTCGATGCTCTTGCGTTTGGCCATGTCGGAGTCTCCTGAAAAGCTGTAGGGCGGGCAAAGG
>JBAVXH010000134.1:0-9672 GCA_049698215.1 Xanthobacteraceae bacterium
CGCGCAACATCGTCGACACCGCGTGGACGTCGGTCACCTGGACGCTCTCGCGCGCGATGCGCACCGCGCGCTTCTGGTGGATCGCGCTCGGCTACTTCAGCATCCTTTACGCCTGGTATGCGGTGCAGATTCACCAGACCAAGTATCTGATCGAGATCGGCGTCTCTCCGATGCGGGCCGCCTGGGCGCTCGGCATCGTCAGCCTGGTCGGAATTCCGGGACAGATCATCTTCGGTCACCTGTCGGATCGCATCGGGCGCGAATGGACCTGGGCGATCGGCTGCCTCGGTTTCATGATCTGCTTTGCGGCGCTGATCGCGCTGCGCGCCGGCGCAAACCCGGTGCTCATCTACACCATGATCCTCGCGCAGGGCTTTCTCGGCTACTCGTCCACCTCGGTGCTCGGACCGATCGTGGCGGAGATCTTCGAGGGCCCGCACTTCGGCGCGATCTTCGGCATGCTGATGGTCTTCGCGATCGCGGGCGGCGCGGTCGGCCCATGGGTCACCGGCCTCCTGCACGACCATCTGGGCAACTACGATCTCGCCTTCTGGATCGCGCTCGCCTTCAGCGCACTCTCGGCGCTCGCGATCTTCATCGCGGCGCCGCGCAAGGTGCGGTTGGTGGCCGGGCAAGTGCCGAAAACAGAATGAGCGCCCGACGAGCCGTAGCGCTGCTGATAAAGTCGCGAGGCAGTACTCCGCGAAGATAATGGTAGTTCCCGATGATCAGTATTCTAGCTGCGATCCTTATGGTCCTCTATCCACTAATAAATACACTCATCACGACGCAGGGGGGTGTGAATAATTTGTCATCGGGCCGCTCTTTCGTACTCTTCATGCTTTTTTGTGCAGGAATCGCGGCTCTCGCTGGTGCAATCCTCAAGAAGAAATGGTGGCCCCTATACGCGTCGACACTGAGTTTTTGCGTTTCGCTCTTTGCGTTTCCTATCGCCAGTTCAGTGGAAGTCACCTCTTACGCGGCGCTAGCTCTGGGTTTGCTAGTCTTTACCAGCCGAACGACACCTTCGGAATCGATATCCGACTTAGTTAGGCGAATTGATCGAGATGGAAGCCAAGAGGCGGAGGAAACAATGCCGACGCAGGAAAACCTTGAGTTTCTCAAGTACAAGCTGGAGCGCGATAGGTACCAGTGGGAAAAAGCGTCCAAGGAAGCTGAAAGCACCATCCTAAACCGACATTTCGGCGTGATCATAACAGGGATTATTTCAATTGCAGCTATTACTGTTTCCTTTGCGCAGCTCAGCATCAGCTCCAACAACGCGAGAACGCAGATCGATTACGAGAAGATCAAGAACGATCGCCAATTTTACCTTGAAGCTGCCCGCTTTCTGCTCACGTTTGAAAGAGATCTGAAAACCCAAGACGCCGAACGCATAGCGTATTTTCGAGATGTTGTTGTCTCGTCCTTTCCACCGGACTTAGCCATGCAAGTTGCTACCACAATGAAGGACACGTCTCGGACGCCGGCGGCGTCGAAAATTTGGGAAGACGGGTTGCGCTATCTGCGAAGCAAAGACGCTCGACAGCCCTCTCGTTAGGTCTCCGCAGCACGCGCGCTGGGACAGGCGCCTGAAAAGTGGCGAGTGCCGGCATTGGAAAGTAATCACGCAAGAGCCGTGGTCAACAAAGTCCCAGGGCGACTGCCTTGAAACGAGAGGTGCGTAGAGCCCTTCAAAGCTCTGCATTCGCTGCTAGAACGACTTGCTATTGCTGCGAACTGCGCGCGCAGTTCGGGATGCTCACGAAAGTCGCCACCCGCGATCAGAAGTTCGAAGGACGCGGATAGGGCACTTGATTGTATCGTCCGCGGTCTTCGCTTTGTCGAAATGAGCGCCCTTAGGGCGCTCGCTCACGCAACGGCCTGGATTTGGTAGCGGGGGAGGGACTTGAACCCCCGACCTACGGATTATGATTCCGCCGCTCTAACCAGCTGAGCTACCCCGCCGCCAGGCCGCTTCCAACCGGAACCGGATGGCTCCAAGCCGGAGCGCGGCGGATATAAGGAGTGGGCCGAAACGGTGTCAAGGCAAAGCACCTGTCACCCCGTCTCGATCTCTCCGGTCACATCGAACGTCAGGTCGACCCCACCGATCGTGAATGTCGCCTTGGCGGGCAGCGCGCCGCCTTTGAGCTTGCCGCTCGCGGCCGCATCGCGCACCGCCTGCTCGATCTCGCGTTGAGACGTCACACCGACCTTCTTGAGGAACTTGCGCACGCTCATGTTGAATGCATCTTCGTTCATGGTGTCCTCCAGCATTGTAGGGTGGGCAAAGGCGCGCTTGCGCCGTGCCCACGCGCCCAGTCGAACTTTCACGACGGTGGGCTCGCTTGCTCGCAAGCTTAGCCCACCCTACGAAAACTCACACAGCAGCCCCGTTGCCCTTGCCGTAGCGGATCAACGAAAAATGCCCGAGCGGCGGCATCGGCCGTCGCTCGAGGAAACATATGCCCGGCGCGCGCGCCTGCCAGGCGGTGAGCCGCTCCCAGGGAAACTCGGGCCGCCAGCCGAGCCGGCGCGCGACCGGCGCGAAGGCCTGCTCGCTGAGCTTGCGCAATCCGCTCTCCGCGCCGATGTGGTTCACCAGGACGATCTCGCCGCCTACTTTGAGCACGCGCGCGAACTCATCGAGCGTCGCCTCCGGATCGGGCACGGCCGTGATCACGTATTGCGCCACGATCACGTCGAAGGCGCCATCGGGAAACGCAAGGTGCTTCGCATCCATCACGGCGAGCGCCTCGACATTGGAGAGCCCGTGCTCGACCACGCGCTCTCGCGCTTTCCGCAGCATCGGCGCCGAGATGTCGATCCCGACGATGCTATTGCCGCGCGCGTAGTCGGGCAGCGATATGCCGGTGCCGACGCCGACCTCCAGGATGCGCCCGCCGATGCGCTCGGCCGCCGCGATCGAGGCGCGGCGCCCGCGCTCGAACACCTTGCCGAACACCACGTCATAGACCGGCGCCCAGCGCGCATAGGCCTTCTCGATCGTCGCCCGGTCGAGCGTGTCGGTCATTCGCCTAGGGTACCAAAAGGTCGAGCGGCACACGCAGTGCGCGCGCGAGCTTTGCGAGCGATTCCGCGGTGCCGCGCCGGCGGCCATTCTCCAGATCGGAAAGGTAGCCTTGGGTCATTCCGACCGCGTCGGTCAATTCCGCCTGCGTCATGTGGCGCCATTCCCGGATGACCCGAATGGGGTTTTCGTCCACCAGACGATCGGCCACGCCCTTCGGCAAGATGACTTCATCACCCCGCGCCACAGCCTCGCGCGTGCGCCGGACGATGCGCCGGGTCCCGGCGTCTTCCGACGCCGCCAAACTGGTCAGCCGCTCATACTCCTTGCGCGGCAAAATCGCGATTTCGCCCGCTTCGGTCTTGAGAAACTGAACCTTGGACATTTGCATCCTCAATCGTAGATCTCGCGCCGGTGCCCGACCGCGGCAACGATAACTGCACCACCCTCTTCGTAAAAGATGACGCGCCAGTCACCCACCCGCAGCCGCACTCCTTCGCGGCCAGTCAACCGTTTCACATCGCCCTGTCCGGTTCTCGCATAAGACTCCAGCTTTGCGTCGATCCGCGCACGCACCTTGGCGTCAAGTTTGGCGCGTTGACGCGCGGCGACACCGGTATAGGCGACAGGTCTCACGCAACAAGTATCGCATAGCGCGATATATCGTCAATAGCGAAGTGCGATGAAAGCTGTGTGCGCGATCAGGCGTGCGCCGCGATCCGTTCGCGCGCCGTGACCATCGGCTCGGTCGCGCGGATGAAACCACCGCCGAGCACGCGCGCCTCGCCGTCCGCCGCATCGTAGAGCACGCAGGCCTGTCCCGGCGCGACGCCCTCCTCGCCCCCGGCAAGCTCGACCACGATGCCGTTGCGTCCGGCGGTGAGCCAGGCCGGCTGCGGCGGCCGCGTCGAGCGTACCTTGACGAAAACGTCGCGGCGCGGCGCGTCATCCAGCGCGCCATCGCCGATCCAGTTCACGTCGTGCAGATGGATCAGGCGGACGCTAAGCGCAGCGCGCGGGCCGACCACGACGCGGCGCGTGGCGGCATCGAGCCGCAGCACATAGAGCGGCTCGCGCGCGGCAATCTTCAGGCCTTTCCGCTGGCCAACCGTGAAATGGATGATGCCCTCGTGCTGTCCGAGCACACGGCCGGAGAGGTCCACGATCTCCCCCGGCGCAGCGGCCCCCGGCCGCAATCGCTCGATCACGTCCGCATAATGGCCGGTCGGCACGAAGCAAATGTCCTGTGAGTCCTGCTTGTCGGCGATTGCAAGACCGTACTCGCGGGCAAGCTCGCGCACGCGCGCCTTGGGCAGGCCGCCGAGCGGAAAGCGCAGCACGTCGAGCTGCTCGCGCGCGGTGGTGAACAGGAAATAGCTCTGGTCGCGATCGGCATCATGCGCGCGATAGAGCGCGCGGCTGCCGTCGGCGAGACGGCGGTTGACCACATAGTGGCCGGTCGCCAGGACGCTGCCGCCGAGTTCGCGGGCCGTGCTCAGCAGGTCGGCGAACTTGATCGACCGGTTGCACTCGACACAGGGCACCGGCGTCTCGCCTGCCGCGTAGCTCTCGGTGAAGCGGTCTATCACGGCTTCCTTGAAGCGCGCCTCGTAGTCGAGAACGTAATGCGGAATGCCGATGCGTGCAGCGACCGCGCGTGCATCGTAGATGTCGCGCCCCGCACAGCAGGCGCCTTTCCGGTGGGTCGCGGCGCCGTGGTCGTAAAGCTGCAGCGTCACCCCGACGACGTCGTAGCCCTCGGCCTTGAGCAGGGCGGCCGTCACCGACGAGTCGACGCCGCCCGACATCGCGACGACGACGCGGGTCTCCTCGGGCCGGCCTTGCGTATCCAGGCTATTGAGCATGGCCCATACCTATAAGGCGGCCCCGCGGGGTGCAATGCGAGAAGGGGATTGCGAGATGCTCCGGGACCCCGCGTCGGCAGTTCTTGCCGGTCGGCAGCACTCGGTGCCGCGCGGCGTCGCGGCCCGATTACCATAAGATATTGATTTCGCTTGAAGAAAATTCAACCGGCCGTGGCCCGGCGCTTGCAATCCGTCTGGCGCGCCCGTGCGTCCAAAGAGGTCTGCCTTGCCCCAAGTCGCGTCCGCTCCCGTGATTTCGCCGCCGGTGCGCTCCGACGCGCCGGTGCGCACGCCCGGCCAAGATGAACCCTCGGGCGCGTTCGGCGAGATGTTGGACGTTTCGTCCGCCGCTCCCGATGCCGGCGGCCAGTCCGCGTCGGGCAAATCCAAGGAAGCGCCCGCTCCGGCAGCGCAAAGCGACCAGCCTGCGGAACCTCTTCAGACCGCCAACACCTCCCTCCCGCCGGTCGTCGCCATCGAACTCGCCCTCCTCGCGCGGGAGCTCCCCGTCGAGGGCAGCCCAGCCGCTCCTGTGGCCGCGACGGAAACCGATCACCGGAACGCTACCGCAGGTGGCGATGCCGATGCGGAGAACACAGACGCTAAAGCGACCGGTGACGCGGCGAGTATGCTTATCGATCCGAAGGCCCCCGAAGTCGCCCTGACCGTCATTCTCGCACCGCCCCCTGCCCCGGCCAGCGCTCCGGTGCAGACGGGCGTGGATGCTGGGGCAATCGTTTCGGGTGAACCGACGCCCTCTATCGCTGTGCCTTCCAAGAGCGCACCGGCTGGGGCTCCGGTTCAGGGCGCGGCAGCAAATCTGCCGCCGCCCACTGCTGACCTCGACACTGCCTCGTTGCCGGACCTCGCGAAGCCAGCCGACACGCCCGCCGAAACCGTTGCCGCCAATGGGACCACGACCCTGGATAAACCCGCGCAGGGTGAGGCAGCCGTCCTGTCGGCGCAGCGTCCAGTCGCAGAGGCCGTGAACGGCAAGGCCGAGGACAAGAGCGCCAAACCCAGCGAAGTCGCAGCCGCTGCGCCCGCGCCGACGGAAGCAAGACCGACACCGCGCCCCGCCGCGGAGACCAGAGACGACAAGGCCGAGGCGCATCCAACAGCCGCTCCGAACGCCGGCAAGCCGGCACAGGCGCATCCATCCGCGGACACGCCCCGTCCCCCCGATCAGCCGGTCGACCTCGACACGACGCTGCCGGCGCATCAGCCGCATGGGCAGCCGTCAGAGCATGCTTCGGCGACCGCTCGGACCGCATCGGCGGCGGCTCACAATGACCTCCTCGCTCCCACATCGATTGCTCAGACCGTCACCGCGCAGCTCGCAAGCAACCCGCCCGCACTGGGACTGAATCTTGCGGCGCCCCTCGCCTCGCCCGTCCAGACTCTCTGGCAGCCCACAGCGCAACGCGCCGACTCCACCGACAACACCATCCCCATCTCCGGCCTCGCGGTCGAAATCGTGTCGCGCGTGCATGAAGGGCTGCGCCGCTTCGAGATCCGCCTCGATCCGCCCGAGCTTGGCCGCATCGATGTGCGTCTCGATGTCGACCGCGGTGGCAACGTGACGTCGCGCCTGACGGTGGAGCGCGCCGAGACGCTCGACCTCTTGCGCCGCGACGCGCCGCAGCTCGAGCGCGCCCTGCAGCATGCCGGTCTCAACACCGAAGGCGGGCTGCAGTTCTCGCTGCGCGACCAGAACTTCGCCAACCGCGAACAGACCCAGCAGCATTCGCCGACGCTGATCGTGCCGGACGACGAGCCGGCGGCCGCCGAAGCGGCGCGCCGCGGCTACGGCCGGCTCATCGGGCTGGGCGGCGGCATCGACATCCGGGTGTGAGGACAAGCCATGGCTGACACGCTTGCATCGATCGCGGCAGCGGTGACCTCCGCGAAGGGGACCGCGCCCAGCACCGCCGCGGGCGTCGCGTTCAACTCAGCAGCCGACAAGACCACGCTGGCGAGCAACTTCGATACGTTCCTCACGCTGCTGACCACGCAACTGCGGAACCAGAACCCGCTCGACCCGCTCGATACCAACCAGTTCACCCAGCAGCTGGTGCAGTTCGCGGGCGTCGAGCAGCAGATCAACATGAACCAGCAGCTGACCTCGCTCGTCGCCCTGCAGAAGGCGAACCAGGTCACCTCGGCGATGAGCTTCCTCGGCGCGACCGCGACCGTCGACGGCTCCTCGACCAAGCTTGCCAGCGGCAAGGCAACCTGGAGCTTTGCGGCCGACAAGCCCTCGACCGGCACGATCACGATCAAGGATGCGACCGGCCAGACCGCCTACAGCGGCTCCTTCCCGCTCAACGCCGGGACGCAAGCCTTCGCCTGGGACGGCCGCGGCAACAATGGCACCAAGTGGCCCGACGGCGGCTACACGCTCTCGATCACCGCCAAGGACGCAAGCGGCCAGTCGGTGGCGGTTTCCACGACCGTGAACGGCACGGTCGACACAGTCGACCTCACGCAAAATCCGCCCGCCCTCACCATTGGCGGGCAGGCCTACAGCCTTGACAAGATCAAGCAGGTTGTCCGGCCGGGCCTGTAGTCCGCGCCGGGGCGGGCGGTCCCGCTGCCCGCCCCAACCTGGGTCACGGTAGGAATTTGTTTCCTATTTAAGTCCCGCGCTTAGCTAAATTTTAAATCGGGAAGGCTACTCTCACGCCAGTATCAGTTCGCGTGTGTGTGAGAGTAGCTATGACCGAACCTCATCGCCCGAGGGTGAAGTATGTCATCGGGCCCGACGGTAGCCCCCTGACCATCGCCGATTTGCCGGCTCCCGGCACGCGGCGCTGGGTCATTCGCCGCAAGGCGGAGGTGGTGGCGGCGGTTCGTGGCGGACTTCTGTCGCTCGAGGAAGCGTGCACGCGTTATACGTTGACCGTCGAGGAGTTCCTCGCCTGGCAGTATTCGATCGACCGTCACGGTCTCGCCGGCCTGCGTACCACGCGCATCCAGCAGTATCGCCAGTAAGCGTCCAGTTTTCAGCGCAAAGCTGACGCAGCGCCGGCCCTGGGCCGGCGTTGTCGTCTTTGCGAGCCATTCATCTCGGTCGTCATCCCGGACAGCCCGCAGGGCTGATCCGGGACCCAGTAAACACCGCCTTCGCGTTTCAGCACCGTCTGCGTTTACTGGATCCCGGCTCTCGCTACGCTCGGCCGGGATGACACCACGCGTTAACCGGATGGAAACCATGAACCCGGCAAAACTTGCCGGGTTGGGGTTTGAGCGCCGCTCGGCGCCGGAATGGCTGGGACACAATCCGTGCAAGGCTTGGTCGAGTTCATCCGCACGCTAGGCGCCGCGCGCCTCGGAGCCATGGCGGCGGTCACCGCCGCGCTGATCGGCATGTTCGGCTTCCTCATCCTGCGCGTCACCGCGCCGCAGATGTCGCCCGTCTTCACCGACCTGACCCCGGAAGATTCCGCCGCGATCGTGAAGGACCTGGAGCGGCAGGGCATCGCCTACGACCTCAAGAACGACGGCGCCATCGTGATGGTGCCGCGCGACAAGCTGACCCGCATCCGCATGAAACTTGCCGAAGGCGGCCTGCCCAAGGGCGGCGGGGTCGGCTACGAGATCTTCGACAAGTCCGACGCGCTTGGCGCGACCTCGTTCGTCCAGAACATCAACCATCTGCGGGCGCTCGAAGGTGAACTGGCCCGCACCATCAAGGCGATCGACCGGGTGCAGGCGGCGCGCGTCCACCTCGTGCTGCCGGAGCGGCCGCTGTTCTCGCGCGACAAGGTCGAGCCGTCCGCCTCGATCGTGCTGCGGGTGCGCGGCGCCTTGGAGGCCGCCCAAGTGCGCGCCATCCGGCATCTGGTGGCGTCGGCGGTGAACGGGCTGAAGCCGCAGCGGGTCTCAGTCGTCGATGAAACCGGCAACCTGCTCGCTGACGGCGCGGCCGGTTCGGACACTGCCGTCGGCGCCCTCGGCCAGGAGCGGCAGACCAGTTTCGAGCGCCGCATGCGCGATCAAATCGAGACGATCGTCTCCTCGGTCGCCGGCCCGGGCCGCGCCCGCGTGCAGCTTTCCGCCGAGTTCGACTTCAACCGCATCACCGAGACGTTCGACAAGTTCGACCCGGAAGGCCGCGTGGTGCGCTCCAGCCAGACGCGCGAGGAATCCTCCGCGGCCGGGGTCGTCCAGGAGGGAGGCCCGGTCAGCGTCGGCAACGAACTGCCGGGCGGGCAGCAGGCCGCGCAGGGTCAGACGCCAAATGCGCAAGCCGCGCGCGATGCCGCCAAGAAATCCGAGGAGATCGTCAATTACGAGATCTCGCGCTCGACCAAGACCGAGGTCACCGAAGGCGGCCGCGTCAAGCGCATCTCGGCGGCCGTGCTGGTCGACGGCAGCTACGGCAAGAACGACAAGGGCGAATCGGTCTACCAGCCGCGCACCAAGGAAGAGCTCGACCGGATCGCCGCGCTGGTGCGCACCGCCATCGGCTTCGACCAGAAGCGCGGCGACCAGATCGAAGTCGTGAACCTGCGCTTTGCCGAAGCGCCCGCGGCGCCGATCCAGGAGACGCCCACCGGCTTCCTGTCGTTCCTGCAATTCACCAAGGACGACATCATGCGCGGTGTCGAGCTGGTGGTGATGGCCCTGCTCGCGCTGATCGTCGTGCTGTTCGTCGTGCGGCCGCTGGTCCGCCGCATCCTCACGCCCGAGGAGCCGCGCGCCGCCCTGACGCCTGCCGCACTAGGCATGCCTGCGATCGCCGGGCAGGCCGCGACTGCGGCGCTGCCG
>JBAVXH010000135.1:0-23233 GCA_049698215.1 Xanthobacteraceae bacterium
GCGGCGCTCCCTTCGGCAGCGCACCGGCCTTGTCGCGCGCCACGACCGCGAGGCTCGCACCCGCTTTCAGCGCAGCCTCGACGAACTCGTGGCCGTCGCGGTTCTCGCCCTGGATGGCGAAGAACGCTTCCCCCGGTTTGATCGTCCGCGTGTCGATCGAAAGTCCCGGCACGTCTCGTGGCAGCGCACCCGCGCGATCGGCCCGCATGGCGGCCGCCATGGCATCCAGTGTCCAGAGCGGTTCGCTCACGCGACCTTCTCCTTGAGCGCGGCCGCGACCGCCTCGTGGTCGCTGAACGGCAATACTCGCTCGCCGACAATCTGGCCGCTTTCGTGGCCTTTTCCGGCAACCAGCAGGACATCGCCCGGCTGGAGTGCGGCGACCGCACGGCGGATCGCCTCGCCGCGATCGCCGATCTCGGTCGCGCCGCGCGCCGCAGCCAAAATGGCAGCGCGGATCGCGGCGGGATTTTCGCTGCGCGGATTGTCGTCGGTCACAATGACGGCGTCCGCCTTCTCGGCCGCAATCGCGCCCATCAGCGGGCGCTTGCCGGCATCGCGGTCGCCGCCCGCGCCGAACACCACGACCAGCTTGCGTTTGGCATAGGGGCGCAACGCATCGAGCGCCTTGGCGAGCGCGTCGGGCTTGTGCGCGTAATCGACAAAGATCGGCGCGCCGTTGCGCTGCCCGATCAGTTCGAGGCGTCCTTTCGCACCCTCCAGTCCTTCGAGCGCATGAAACACCGCGGCCGGATCACTTCCTGTGGCGATCGCCATGCCGGCCGCGACCAACGCATTTTCGACCTGGAATGCGCCGACCAGCGGCAACCGCACGCGATAGCCCTTGCCTTCGTGCTCGAGGCGCAAGGTCTGCGAAAACCCGTCGATGGTGCTGTCGACGAGGCGGATACCGGACGCGTTGCGCCCGACAGTGATCACGCGCAGGCCGCGCGCAGCCGCCGCGGCAATCACGCGATCGGCAAGCGTATTATCTGACGCGACGACGGCGGCGCCCTCCGGCACCACGATGCGCTCGAACAGGATCAGCTTCGCGGCGAGGTAGGCATCCTCGGTCGCATGATAGTCCATGTGGTCGCGCGTCAGGTTGGTGAAGCCGCCGACGGTGACGCGTACGCCATCGATGCGATGCTGGTCGAGGCCATGCGAGGAAGCCTCCATCGCAAGATGCGTGATGCCGTCCTCGGCGAGGCGATCGAGCGTGCGCGCAAGCTCGATCGGATCGGGCGTGGTGAGCGAGCCGTAGGATTCCTCCTTCGGCGTCACCAGGCCGATGGTGCCGATGCTCGCTGCTTCGTTGTCGAGCGCGCTCCAGATCTGACGGGTGAACGCTGCGACCGATGTCTTGCCGCTGGTCCCGGTGACGGCCGCGATGGTGTTGGGCTGGCGCGAATAGAGCCGCGCCGCGGCCAGCGCGAGTGCACGACGCACGTCGGCGGCAGGCACGAACGCAATTCCCGCAGGCATATTCTCGGGCATCTGCTCGGCCATCACCGCGACAGCGCCCGCCGCCAGCGCTTGCGGCACAAAGGTCAGCCCATCGGCCTTGGCTCCGGGAACCGCAACAAACAGGTCGCCAGGTTTGACCTTGCGGCTGTCGGAAGAGACGCCGGTGACCTCGAGCGCGGCAAAGCGCGCGTCGAATTCGCCATCCCGGTCAATGAGTTCGCTTAGCTTCACAGCTACCGCCCGGCGCCTGATTCGGGCGGATATTAGCTAACGCGCCGCCTGCTTCATATTCGCCAGAATAAGCTCTCCGGCCGGCGGCAGATCGAGCCGCGGTTCGAGGCCGAGCATCGGCGCGACCCGCGCGATGATCTTCGCAGCCGTCGGCGCCGCATTCCAGCCCGAAGTGGCATAGCCGTGCGTCTCCGGCAGCCCCTGCGGCTCGTCGAGCAGGATGGTCACGAGATAGCGCGGCTTGTCGGCCGGGAGCACGGCCATGAAGGTGGTGAGCAGCTTGGTCTTGGAATACCGCCCGCCGACGACCTTCTCGGCCGTCCCGGTCTTGCCGCCCACGTAGTAGCCCGGCACGTCGACCTTCTTGGCCGAGCCCTTCTCGGCGTTGAGCCGCATCAGGTAGCGCATCATCGCGCTCGTCTCGGGCTTGACCACGCGCACGGCGAGCTTCTGCGCCTCTTCCTCGGTCCGCTTGAGGAAGGTCGGCGGGATCATCATGCCGCCGTTCATCAACGCGCCGACCGCCATGGTCGCCTGCAGCGGCGCAACGGAGAGGCCGTGGCCGAATGCGATGGTGATGGTGTTGAGCTCGCCCCAGCGCTTGGGCACCAGCGGCATCGCGCTTTCCGGCAACTCGGTCGTGAGCCGGTCGAGCTGGCCCATCTTCTTCAGGAACCACTTGTGGTGCTCGACACCCATGCCGAGCGCAACCTTGGCGGTGCCGATGTTCGACGAATAGGTAAACACCTCGGACAACGAGAGCACGCGGCGCTGCGCGTGATAGTCGTTGATGTTGAACTTGCCGTAGCGCAGCGACGAGCGCGCATCGAGCATCGAGTTGAGCGTGAACTTGCCGCTGTCGAGCCCCATCGCGATGGTGAGCGCCTTGAAAGTCGAGCCCAGCTCGAACACGCCGGTGGTGAGCCGGTTGATGCGCGTCGGATCGCTCGCTTCCTTCGGATTGTTCGGATCGAAGTCCGGCACCGACACCATCGAGAGGATTTCGCCGGTGCGCACGTCAGTGATGAGCCCCGCCGCAGCCTTGGCCTTGAACTTGTCGCGCGCCGCGATCAGCTCATCGCGCACCGTGTGCTGCACGCGCAGATCGACGGCGAGCTGCACCGGCTCTTGCAAACGATCGGTCGCAAATCCGGCGGCATGCAGGGCGGCAAGTCCTGAGCCGTCGAGCCACTTCTCCATGCCGGCGATGCCCTGGTTGTCGACGTTCACCAGGCCGATCAGGTGCGCGACTTCGGCGCCGTTGGGATAGACACGCTTGTTCTCGGTCAGGAAGCCGATGCCCGGAATGCCGAGCTTGTAGATGTCCTGCTGCTGCTTCGGCGTGATCTCGCGCCGCAGCCAGGCAAAGCCGCGTTTGCGGTTGCCAAGCCGCTCGCGCACCTCCTTGGTGTCGAGGTCCGGCATCACCGCGGTCAGGAGTTCCACTGCCTCGTCGACGTCGATCAACCGCTTCGGCTCGCCGAACAGGGACGGCGCCTTCACGTCGGTGGCGAGGATCTCGCCGCGCCGATCGAGAACGTCGGGCCGCGCGGTGGCGACTGCATCGCCGGCGTTGCCGCGCCGCGCCATGTGGCTGTCTGGCGTCACGGCGTACACGATCAGGCGGCCCGCAATCACGGCGTAAACCGCGGTGAACGCGATCATGGTCAGGCCGATGCGCCCGCGCGCTTTCGCGTGACGGTCGGCCTTTCCATAGAGCAGCGCACGCAAAACGCGGCGGCGCCACGGCTCGGCGCGGGCGACCGGAGCAGGCGCGACAACCTCGGGCGTGGCGATATCGCTCATCGCGGCTGGCCCTGGTCGGGTACGCTACCGGTGAGCGTGTCGGGATCGATCATGGTCTCGATGACGGCGCCGATCGGATCCGGGGTGCCCGGCGGCACCAGTTCGATGGGCCTCTCCGGCAGCCGGTCGAGCGGATCGTACTGGCGAATATCGAGCGGTTTGAGCTTCGAGTGGCGCTGCGCCAGCTCCTGCAAGCGGTCTGGGCGGTCAAGTTTCGCCCATTCGGCGCGCAGCGACGCGATCAGGTCCTGCTCGCGGCGCAATTCGGCGCGCAGCTTGGCGACGCGCTCTGCTTCCAGCGTCGACTCGTACTTGATCTTGTAAACGTCCGCTGCCGCCAGCACGAGCCCGGCAAGAACCACGATGTGAAGCAGGCGCCAGATCATCGCTGCCTCATCACGTCGGCGAGCCGAGGCAAGCGCGGCAACAAATGTGCGAGATCGCCGGTATGCGGCGCGGCGTCGGTGCGCTCAGCGGCGCGTAGCTTGGCGGAGCGCGAGCGCGGGTTGCGGCTTACCTCGTCGTCATCCGCAACGACAGGCTTGCGCGTCAGGATGCTGAAACTCGGCGCGGCGTGTGTTGCTTCCGGCTGGTGTCGCGAGCCGGCGCGGACACGGCCGCGCGAGGCGAAAAACGTCTTCACGATGCGGTCTTCCAGCGAGTGAAACGAGATGACGGCGAGCCGCCCGCCGGCTTTGAGCATGCGCTCCGCCGCCGCCAGCCCGCGCGCGAGCTCGCCGAGTTCGTCGTTCACGAACATGCGCAGCGCCTGGAACGTGCGCGTTGCCGGATGCAGTTCGCCCGGATGAGAGTGGACGACACGTGCGACGATGTCGGCGAGCTGCCGCGTGGTCGTGATTGCCTGCTCGGCGCGCGCCTTGACGATCGCGCGCGCGACACCGCGGGCGAAGCGTTCTTCACCGAGGGTCACGATGATGGAGGCGAGATCGCGCTCGGATGCGGCGCTCACCACATCGGCGGCGCTGACACCCTCTCCGCCCATGCGCATGTCGAGCGGCCCTTCGTTGCGGAACGAGAAGCCGCGTTCCGGCTCGTCGAGCTGCATCGACGAAACGCCGAGGTCGAGCAGGATGCCGTCGACCGCCTCATGCCCAAGCCCGCGCGCGACGTGTTCGAGATTGGAGAAGCGCTCTTCGGCGAGCGTCAGGCGGCCCGCGGCTTCTTCAACGAGGGCATAACCCGCAGCGACCGCATTGCGATCGCGATCGATCCCGACGACGCGCGTGCCTGCGACGCTAAGAATGATACGCGTGTGCCCGCCCGCGCCGAACGTGCCGTCGATGGTGACGCCGCCCTCGCGCGGCGCAAGGAAATCGAAAGTCTGGCGGGCGAGCACGGGAATGTGACGAGCCAGTCCGCCAGCGACGTGTCCGTCGCGGCCCGCCATCATTCCCGTGCTTTTTGCGCTGCTTGCGCCGCCACCCGGGAACCCAGCTGCTTCTTTGCCGCGCGCACCGTCCCGGTGGCCTCCGCGAGCTGCGCGCGGAAGCGTCCGGGCTCCCAGATCTGAAACTTGTGACCGAGCCCCACGAAGGCGATCGCCTCCGTGATGCCCGCATGAGTCTTGAGCGCATCGGTGAGGATCACCCTGCCCTCGCCGTCGATTTTCAGTGTCTCGCTCGTGCCGTAGAGCGAGAACGTGAAGGCATCGCGCTCGTCCGAATAAGGCGGAAAGGTTTTGATCAGCGCCTCGATCTCGGCGAGCAGCGCGTTGCCGCCGGCGTCCACCGCCGGCTGGTCGAGCGCCGGGTAGCAATAGAGGCCATCGAAGCCGTCGCGGGCGAGCACCGAACGATAGGAGGCCGGGATCGAGACGCGCCCCTTCGAGTCGAGGCGTAGCGTGTAGTTGGATACGAAGCGATCCATGCCCCGCCGGATTTCCCCTGCCAGCCCAAGTGATTGGACTGAAACCCGGCCGGGGATCGGAGGCGCCAGAGGCCGCGGAATCGCGCCACCCTCCAGCCTCTGCCCCGACTGGGAATTTTTGGGATATCATGGGACCTTATGGTCGTCAATCGAACAGCGCCCGCGCGCGGCGTTTGCCGCGACGCACGGCCGGCGCGGTTATTAACGGGCCATAAACTTAAGAAATGGTTGCCGGGCCGGCCTGCTGGGGCCAGCGAGCGAAACGCTTTCCTGATATTGTTCGCCTGAACCGCAGGCCGACCCCATGCGAACCGCGACGCTCACCGACGATCCTAAGCTCGCGCGCATCGCCGCCGCACTGCGCGAAGCCTTCGGCGCGCGCCTGGCCTCCGCGCTGCTATTCGGCTCGCGCGCACGCGGCGATCACCGGCCGGATTCCGATTACGACGTCGCAGTGCTCCTGAAAGACTTGGATCGGGAGAAGGACCGCGACACGCTGGATCGGGTCCGGCGGTCTATTGGCGAGGAAGCCTGGACCCTCCAGTTCTGGCCACTGACCAGCAACGGACTAGCCGAGCGCACAACGCTAGCCTTCAACATTCGCAATGATGCTGTGCCGCTGCCCGGTCTGTCGTGGCCTGCGGTCGTTGCGCCCCCGATTGCGCCGGATGAGGGTCCGATGAAGCCGGAGACAAGCCACCTGCTGGAGGGGAGTGATCGCGAACTTGCGCGGGTGAAGAAGTTGCTGCAGATCGATGAGCACGACGCCGCTGCTCGCGATGCGTATCAAGCCGCATTGTTTGCGGCGCGGGCGCTGATCTTCGAGCTTCGCGGGCTCGCACCGAAAACGCACAGCGGAACGTCTTCGCTGTTTGCCGAGACAGCGATCAAGCCGGGCCTCTTGGATGAACGGCACAGCGCGACACTGACGCAGGGGATGAAAATTCGCGCGGAAGTCGACTACGAGCCACTGCCCGCGGTCACGAAAGAACAGGCAATTACCTATATTGAGAGTGCGACCGACCTCGTGGAACAAGTCAAAAAAGCTTTGGAAGCGCGCGGCTGATCGCGCTTCACCAGTCAGCGTTTCGAAAATCGCGGCACAAACGTGTCGGGAACTGGGAACACGCACGGCGGTTCCCGCGTTGGCCATACAGGACGCCAGCTTGCGGCTGGCGACCGAGAACCCTTCGCACAAATCGCCCCAGGAGGCAGACATGTTGAAACACGTCATGGCCGCCGCGGCCGTGAGCGCATTCGCGCTGACGAGCGCGCTGGCGCAGCAAACGTCATCGCCGCCCGCGAGTTCGCCGTCGACTCCGGCACCCCCGGCCGCCTCGAGCCCCCCCTCAAGCCCGAGCGCGTCAGCGACCACACCCTCGACGTCGGCCACCGGCAAGTTCGTCACCAAGCAGTCGTCCGACCAATTCCTCGCGTCCAAGTTCAAGGGCACTGACGTGATCGGCGCCGACGACAAGAAGATCGGCGACGTGAGCGACATCCTGTTCGACAAGGACAAGAAGATCCTCGCCTACATCGTGGGCGTCGGCGGCTTCCTCGGCATGGGCGCAAAGGATGTCGCGCTTGACCCGGCCGCATTCCAGACGGTGCCGGGCAGCAGCGCCACCGACTTCAAGCTCCGTCTCTCGATGACCAAGGACGAGCTGAAGGCAGCCGCGGCGTTCGAGCCGTATCAGCCGCCGCGTCCGGCGACGACCAGCTCCAATGCGCCGACCCGCCCGATGGGCGCGCCGGCTCCGACGGCACCCCCGCCGAAGCAGTAAATCGCCTACTCCAGTAGTTGGCGGCCTCGATCTTGGGATCGGGGCCGCTTTCCGTTCTGCTCTCCGTCGTCATCGCCCGCGAAAGCGGGCGACCCAGTAAACGCAATTCTCTCGATCGAGCCAACCCCGATGGGTCCCGCGTGTACTGGGTCCCGGATAGCCGCTGCGCGGCTTCCGGGATGACGAAGGAGAGCATCTGGACCATATCGCCCACCGTGCCGCCTTCGACTATCCTTCGCCCTGGCTTCTCGTCTGCGGGGGAGGAATGTCATGGCGTTCGATCAAGCCGCAAGCCGGCGGCAATTCCTGAAGTATCTGTCCGCCAGTCCGTTGCTCGCCGGCTCTGCAGCCCTGGCGGCCGAAGGACCCGCCGCGGGCGTGAAGCTGCCCGATCCGATCATGTGGGCGCCGCTGCGCACGGACGCGCTGATCAAGAGCCCGAAGGAAGCGATCAACGTGTTCGACTTCGAGCCGGTCGCGCGCGTGAATATCCCGCCCGCGCATTTCGGTTACATGGCGTCCGGCATCGATGACGAGGTGACGCTGCGCGCCAATCGCGCGGATTTCCTGAAGCTTCAGCTTCGCCCGCGCCGCCTCGTCGACGTCAGCAAGGTCGACATGAGCGTCGAGCTACTCGGCGCGAAACATCCGACCCCGATCATCATCGCGCCGGTCGGCGGCCAGCAGTCGTTTCACCCGGATGGCGAGGTCGCGGTCGCCAAGGCGGCGCGCGCCGGCAACCATCTGCAGATCCTCTCGACTTCGACCAACATCGGCGTCGAGGAGGTTACCGCCGCGCGTGGTGCACCAGTTTGGTACCAGCTTTACGCCACCAACAAATGGGACGTCGCGAAAGCGATGGTGCAGCGCGCGGAGAACGCCGGCTGCCCGGCGGTCGCCGTCACGGTTGACCGCTCGGGCGGGCGGAACCAGGAAACGCTGTTCCGGCTGGTCCCGACCGACACACGCGATTGCAACGCATGCCACGAGCGCGGCAGCCTCGCGACCAACCTGAAACGCCGCGCGATGTACAAGGACCTCGACATTTCCGGGCTCGCGCACACGCAATCCTCCGCCATGACGTGGGACTTCCTCAAGCGCCTGCGCGACACCACCAGAATGAAGATCGTCCTCAAGGGCATCCTTGCCCACGAAGATGCGATGCTTGCGGCCGATGCCGGGATCGATGCGATCATCGTGTCGAACCACGGGGCGCGCAGCGAGGATTCCGGGCGCTCGACCATCGACGCTCTGCCGGAAATCGTCGAGGCGGTGCGCGGGCGGATGCCGATCCTTGTCGACTCCGGCTTTCGCCGCGGGACCGATGTCGTCAAGGCGCTGTGCATGGGCGCGAGCGCGGTCTGCATCGGACGCCCTTACGTCTGGGGCCTCGGCGCGTTTGGCCAGGCCGGTGTCGAGCGCGTGCTCGAGCTGATGCGCGTTGAGCTCTACGCCGCCATGCAGCAGGTCGGCGCGCCGTCGATCAAGCACCTTGTGCCCGGCATGGTGCGCCGCGTGACGTGATCCAGTGCTGATCGCGATCTTCACCGACATCCACGGCAACCGGGAAGCGCTCGAAGCCTGTCTCGCGCATGCGGCGCGCCGTCCGATCGATCGCCACGTTTTTCTCGGCGATCTCGTCGGCTACGGCGCCGATCCCGGCTTCGTCGTCGATACCGTGAAGGGCTTCGCCGAACGCGGCGCTGTCGTTCTGATCGGCAACCACGACTCGGCGGCGGTCGGTGTACCGGAGCGGATGAACGACGACGCGATGGCGGCCATCGAATGGACGCGGCGGCAGCTCACGCCGGATCAGCATGCGTTTCTGACCGGCCTGCCGCTCACCGCCGAGGACGACGACCGGCTCTATGTGCATGCCAGCGCCGCCTCGCCCGCCGCGTGGGATTATGTGCTCGACGAGCGCGCCGCCGCGCGCAGCCTGATGGCGACCGACGCGGCCGTCACGTTCTGCGGCCACACGCACTTTCCTGCGCTGTTCCACGCGACCGCGCGGGCGAACATCGCGGCCTTCGATCCCGATGCCGGCATCGCGATCCCGCTGACACCACAGCGGCGCTGGGTCGCGGTGATCGGCGCGGTCGGCCAGCCGCGCGATCGCAATCCGGCTGCCTGCTATGCGCTTTATGACGACGGCCCGCGCACGCTCACCTATGTCCGCGTGCCGTACGACGTGGACACCGCCGCGCGAAAGATCCGCGACGCCGGGCTGCCCTCGTTTCTCGCCGCGCGGCTCGCCTTGGGGCGCTGATGCGGAACTTCAGCGGTCAGGGGTCCCTGCATCTTCATCGCGTCCGTCTCGGCAACTATCAGCTCGCGAGTTCGCACGCGGTCCTCTTCGCCCCCACAGGCTCCGGAACGCTGCACATCAGCGATTCCGTTTTTTACCATAGTGGCGGCTCGGGCGTTCATGTCCGACCGACGGGCAGCGGATTTGCCAACGTGCACATGCGCAACGTCAAGTTCGAGCGCAACGCGAATGGACTCTTCATCGACGGAAGCGCGAGCACGGTGGGCGTCAACGTCAATGTCACCGGCAGTGTGTTCGCGGAAAATGCCGGCAACGGCATCGGCGCTTTTTCAACCGGCGGAGCTGCGGGAATAACAGTGTCGGTGAAGGATTCGCAGATCACCGGCAATGTCGGCAACGGCGTGGGGGTGCTCGCCGCGGCGGCGTCCGGTGCGGGCAGCGCGACGGTCGAGATCGGCAGCTCGATGATCTCAGGTAACGTCAACGGCGTCGCGGCTTCCGGCTCTGGCCAGATCCGCACCTTCGGCAACAACCAGCTTCGGCTCAACGGAAACAACGGCGCGTTCACCGGGAGTATCGGGCTGCAGTAGGGCGCGAAGTGCTGAGCGCGCTCCCGTCGAGCCTCCGGAAATACAAGAGGGGCGACCCTTTCGGATCGCCCCACATTGCCTAGCCGAGAACCGGCTATCCGGCTGAACCCGCGTTAGGAGCGAACCCCCGAGGCCGAGATCCAGCTTGCCGTGATCGGCGAATGACAATGAGACACTGGATCACCTCCTTTCAGTTGGTTGACGACGACTCACAAGCTAGGTGCGTCGGGCCGATTTGTGAAGTGCCGTGCCGCAACAGTTGGGCCGGTTTCACGTCCCAGCCAGTTCCATCACGGCGGCAGCGGTCTCCCGCGGGGCCTCGGCCGGAATGTTGTGGCCGACGCGCGGGATGGTGCGGCGCTGGTACGGCCCAGTGAAGAACCTGGCATGCGCGATCGATGCTCCGGGCGGCACGGTGCCGGCCGCCTCGCCCTGGAGCGTGATCGTGGGCACTGCGATTACCGGCTTCGCGGCGAGCTTGCTCTCGATATGCGCCAAAGCCGGATCGCCCGGCACGTAGCCGTAGCGCACCCGATAAGAGTGGATCACCACATCCACAAAGTCCGGATTGTCGAACGAGCGCGCGGTGGCCTCGAACGTCGCGTCGTCGAACGTCCAGTGCGGTGACCAAAGCTTCCACAGGAGCTTCGCGATGTCGCGCCGATTTTCGGTCAGTCCCGCGCGGCCGCGTTCGGTGCAGAAATAGTACTGATACCAGTAGCGGTGCTCCTGCTCGGCGGACGCCGGCTTCGCGGAGCCCTTCACGTCGTGCAGGTTGTAGCCGCCGCCGGTGACGAGGCCGATCACGCGCTCCGGCCACAGCGCCGCCACGATGCAGGCCGCGCGCCCGCCCCAGTCGTAGCCGGCGAGCACGGCGCGCTCGATCGCGAGCGCGTCCATCGTCTCCTTCAGGTCATTGCCGAGTGCCGCTTGCTCGCCCGAGCGCATCGTGCCGGCAGAGAGAAAGCGCGTCGGGCCGTAACCGCGGAGGTAGGGTACAATCGTGCGACAGCCGGAAAGGAGCGGCGCCACGCCGTCGTAAGCGCGCGGATCGTAGGGGAAGCCATGCAGCAGGATGACCGGAGTGCCGTCCGCCGCGCCGCTCTCCTCGTAGGCGATGTCCAGCACCGAGGTCTCGATGTGCTTCACGTCGGCCGGCATCGCACAAACTCTCCGTCGTCATCGCCCGGCTTGACCGGGCGACCCAGTAAACACCGTTCGTTCGATGACCGACAGGCTGGCGTGTACTGGGTGCCCCGCTGGAGCCTGTCCTCGCGAAAGCGGGGACGGGGCATGACGAACCGAGGGACTTTGCTATTGTCGGACCCGAGCCGGGAGAAACGGATGAGCCAACCGCGCATGAAGCACTTCGGCTGGGGCCGCGAAGGCGAAGGGCTCAGCGCCGAGGAAGAAGCTTTCGTGATGGCGCGCGCCGAGGCGCGCTTTGGCACGGCGCTGAAGGAAAGCAACAGCGCGCCCACGCTCGATGAAATCAAACTGCACGAGCCCCGCATCGCCGCATCCGCCTCGTTGCCGTTCTGCACCAGCGATCACTACGACCGCGCCGCGCACACCTACGGCAAGTCGTACCCCGAGTTCGCGCGCGGGCTTGTGCGCGATTTTGCGAACGCGCCGGACGTGGTCGCCTATCCGCGCAACGAGACGGAGGTCGCCGCGGTGCTCGACTGGGCCGGCGGCGCCGACGCGACGGTCACGCCGTTCGGCGGCGGGTCGAGCGTGTGCGGCGGTGTCGAGCCACTTCGCAGCGGCCACAAGGGCGCGGTCACGATCGACCTGCGCCAGATGGGCAAGGTGCGGGAGGTCGACAAGACCTCGCGCGCCGCGCTGATCGAGGGCGGCACCTACGGCCCCGCGCTCGAAGCGCAATTGAAGCCGCACGGTTTCACGCTGCGCCATTTCCCGCAGAGCTTTGAATATTCGACGCTCGGCGGCTGGATCGCGACGCGCGGCGGCGGTCATTTCGCGACACTCTACACTCACATCGACGACTTCGTGGAGTCGCTGCGCACCGTGACGCCGCGCGGCACACTGGAAAGCCGCCGCCTCCCCGGCTCCGGTGCGGGCCCGAGTCCCGACCGCATGATGATCGGCTCGGAAGGAATTCTCGGCGTCATCACGCAGGCCTGGATGCGCCTGCAGGACCGGCCGAAGTTTCGCGACGGAGGCGCGGTGCGCTTTACGGATTTCTTCACGGCGGCGCGCGCCGTTCGCGCGATCTCGCAAGCCGGGCTCTATCCGTCGAACTGCCGCATCCTCGATCCGGCGGAGGCCTACAACACCGGGGCGGCAGACGGTTCCGTCGCAATCATGGTGCTGGCGTTCGAGTCGGCCGACCACGATGTCGGCCCCTGGATGAAGCGCGCGCGCGAGTGCTGCGCCGACAATGGCGGCGTGCCAGAAGCAAGCGGCGCAGACGCGCATCTGGCAGGAGCCGCCGGCGTGTGGCGCAACGCCTTCATTCGCATGCCCTATGCGATGGAGAAACTGATCCTGCGCGGCGTGATCAACGACACGTTCGAAACCTCGATCACGTGGGAGCGCTTCGAGAAATTCCACGACGCTATCAAGGCGGCGACCGAGAGCGCGATCCGCGAAGCAACCGGCCGCAACGGCCAGGTCACCTGCCGCTTCACGCATGTCTATCCAGACGGGCCCGCGCCCTACTTCACGTTCCATGCGCTGGGCGAACCGGGGAAGCTCGGCGAGCAGTGGCGCGCGATCAAAGGCGCGGCACTCGATGCCGTGATCGCGAACGGCGGCACGGTCACGCACCATCACGCGGTCGGGCGCGACCATCGCCCGTGGTACGACAAGCAGCGCCCGCCGCTGTTCGCTGAGGCCTTGCGCGCAGCCAAGAAGGCGCTCGACCCGCAGGGTTTGCTCAATCCGGGTGTGTTGATCGATCCATGACCGTCAAGCCTGACTCACCGATCGCGAAGAAGTACGTGGTATCGCCGAACCACGACGCGCGCGAGTCGCGCATCGATATCTTGTTGCTGCACTACACCGGCATGCAGACCGCCGACGAAGCGCTGGCACGGCTCGCCGATCGCGGAGCGAAGGTCTCGTGCCATTACTTCGTCGACGAGGACGGCCGCGTCACCCAGATGGTGCCGGAAGCGCGGCGCGCCTGGCATGGCGGTCTCGGCTCGTGGAAAGGCGCGGTCGACATCAATTCGCGCTCGATCGGTATTGAGATCGTCAATCCCGGTCACGAACTCGGCTATCGGGATTTTCCCGACGCGCAGATCGATGCCGTCATCGCGCTCTGCCGCGACATCATCAAGCGCCGCCACATTGCGCGCGAGCGTGTGCTCGCGCACTCCGACGTCGCGCCGGCGCGCAAGAAGGATCCGGGCGAGAAGTTTCCCTGGGCGAAGCTCGCCGCCGCGGGCGTCGGCCTGTGGGTCGAACCAGCGCCGATCGCGGAGGGCCGCACTCTTTCGGCGAATGACCGCGGTGTTCCGGTCGAGGATCTGCAAAAACAGCTGATCAAGCTCGGATACGGCCTTGAGGTTTCGCGCTCATACGACGATGCGACGCGCTTGGTCGTCACCGCATTTCAGCGGCATTTCCGGCCTGAGCGTGTGGATGGGCTCGCCGATCCTTCGACCATGGAGACGCTGCGCAGTCTGTTAAGGGCGTTGCGCGCGCATCATTGAGTTCGCTTCGGAAAACGCTTACATCCATGGCGTCAGTCGGCCGGACGGCCGCTTGGTGCAATGCCGAAAGGCAGCACTGAGAGGAAAGTCCGGGCTCCATGGACATGCGGTGCCGGATAACGTCCGGCGGGAGAAAAGCATCGGCGAAAGCCGATGCCGAAGCCCAGGGAAAGTGCCACAGAGAAGAGACCGCGACCCTCCCGCGAGGGAGACGCAAGGGTGAAACGGTGCGGTAAGAGCGCACCGCGCCTCCGGCAACGGAGGCGGCACGGCAAACCCCACCGGGAGCAAGACCGAATAGGGACGGCGCGGGCATCAGCGCGCAAGCGGTGATGGTTCGGATCGGGTGTCTGCGATCGGCCGTCCGGGTAGGTTGCTGGAGGCACCGCGCAAGCGGCGTCCCAGAGGAATGGCCGTCACGCGGCGGGTTCGCCCGCCGCCCTACAGAACCCGGCTTACAGGCCGGCTGATATGTTGAGGGGGCTCGGCGGCACCACCGCCGGGCCCCCGCCATTTTTGCAACTCTGCCAACATCTCGACATCTGCCGCGACGGCATCCGAAGATGGTTCGTCGCCTGCCCGTCTTCTTATCAGGACAACGCAATGCAACGCGGTTACCTCGACCGGCCCGGCTGCCGTCTCTATTACGAGGTGGACGGCGGCGGGCCTTTTCTCTTCTTCGCGCATGGGCTTGGCGGCAACCACCTGAGCTGGTGGCAGCAGGTCCCGCATTTCCGCGAACGCTACACCTGCGTGACCTTCGCTCATCGCGGCTTCGCGCCCTCAAGCGCACCACCGGGCGGCCCGGATCCTAACGAGTATGCTGGCGATTTAGCGGCGCTCGTCGATCATCTCGGCGCGCGTGACATGCGCATCGTGGCGCAGTCGATGGGCGGCTGGACCGCGCTCGAATATGCGCTCGCGCAGCCTGAGCGCGTGCGCGCGCTGGTGCTGGCCTGCACAGCCGGAACGATTGCGCGCGCGCCGTCGCTGTTCGCTGACGCGGATCAGCTGCCCGCATGGGAGCGCAAGGCCGCGGCCGCCGCCAAGGAGTTGCAGGCGGCGAACATCCATGTGGCGGGCGGAGAGCGCTTCGCGCGCGAACAGCCGGCCGCACACTTTCTCTATCAGGAGATCGATGCACTGAGCGGCGTCGACAAGGTGAACCTGCGCCAGAAGCTCTACGACTCGCTGGTGCGGCCCGCGGACGCGCTGCGCACGCTGAGCGTGCCGACGCTGTGGATCACCGGTGATGAGGACATGGTCTATCCGCCGTTTCTCTCCGAGATTTTGGCCAAGCTGATGCCGAACGCGCGCGTCGTACAGGTGAAGCAGTCCGGCCACTCGGTCTATTTCGAGCGCGCGGCAGAGTTCAACCGGATCGTCGACAAGTTTTTGACCGCCAACCGCTAGCGCGCCGCGCTGCGCAGCATCCCGATCAGCGTGAACACGTCATACACGGGCAATCCGGTCGCGGCCTTCACGGCGGCGCGGTGCGGCGGGAAGTTCGTGCACTCGAACAGGATCGCGCCGATGTCGGGATGGCGCTCCACCAGCCGCCGCGCCGCAGCGACCACCTCGGCCTCGCGTGCCGCAATGCTGTCCTCGCACGGCTGCTCGTAGATCGCCTTTTGGAACACGCCGTCCTGCGCGACGCCCTCGATGGGCGTATCGGGCGGCGCGCCCGCCGCGACGAAATGCGCAGGCGTGAGATCGCGCGCCGAGAAGGTCAGCACGCCGAGACGCTTCCCCTTCGGCAACAGTTTCAGCAGCGCCGGGATCATCAGCAGCGCGCTGGTTGCAACCGGCACTTTGAGGCGGGCTGCAAGCTCGGCCTGATTGAGCACGAGGAAGCCGCACCCGGTGGTGATCGTGTCCGCGCCGCGTGCAATCAGCCGCCCGCCGGCGGCGACGAAATCATCAATCAGCGGCGGCGTCTTCGCCGGCACCACCTTGTCGACGGTCGCGCCGCGCACGACCTCGAACAGCGTCGGCTCGCTGTAGCTCTTCGGGTTGCCGATATCGCCGACAAAGCGCTCGAAGCGCGTGTCGAGCATCAGGACGCCAAGGGGCATGGGTCTCTCCGTCACCCTGAGGCGCCCGCGCACACGTCGTGCGCGGGCCTCGAAGGGCGCGGTGCCGCTACATCTTCTTATACGCGTCGACGATTCCCTGGCCCTCGGCCCCGGCCTTCTTCAACCAATCCTGCGTAAGCTGTTCGCCGACCTTCTGGAAGCCGGACTTGAGCGCCGGGCTCGGGGCCTGCACTTTCATGCCCTTCGCCTTGAGCTGGTCGAGATACCAGTTGGCCTTGTCCTCCCAGGCCTTCCAGCCGCGCGCTTCCGCGGTGGCAGCGGCCTTGAGAATTGCCTCCTGCGTCGGCTTGTCGAGCGCGTCGAATGCCGCCTTGTTCACCAGCGTGTAGTTCTTCGGGATCCACGCCTGCGTGTCGTAGAAGTGGTCGAGCGACTCCCACACTTTCGAGTCGTAGCCAGTGCCGCCCGAGGACATGAACGAGTTGACCACGCCGGTCGCGAGCGCCTGTGGCAGCTCCGCCGCCTGGATGGTCACCGACTGCGCGCCGACCAGTTCGCCGATGCGCGCGGTGCCGACATTGTAGGCACGCCACTTCAGGCCCTTCATGTCCTCGATCGCGTTGAGCTCCTTCTTGGCATAGATGCCCTGCGGCGCCCACGGCACCGCCATCAGCAGCATGATGCCTTGCGCGGCGAGCTTCTTCTCGATCGCGGCCTTCGAGGCCTTGTAGAGCTTCATCGCGTCGGGGAAGCTGACCGCGAGGAACGGCACGACGTCGATCCCGAACACCGGATCTTCGTTCTCGTGCAACGAGAGCAGTATCTCGCCCATCTGCGCCTGGCCGGTCGCGACCGCGCGCTTGATCTCGGGCGCCTTGAACAGCGAGGCGTTGGCGTGCACCTGGATCTGCAGCTTGCCCCCGGTCGCGGCTTCCACGTCCTTGGCGAACTGCACCAGGTTTTCTGAATGCGGGTTGTCGGCCGGATACGCGGCCGGAAGATTCCATTTGGTCTGCGCGGCCGCCGGGCTGCTTGCGAAAGCAAGCACGCCGGCGAACGCCAGCCAAAGAACGGACCTGGAAGGTTTCATGTGACTCCCTCTTATGGTTACGCAGGATAGAAATACCGCGGCACGACCATCACGATATCAGGAAATATCGTGATCAGCGCAACCGCAACGACGAGCAGGAAGAAAAACGGCAAGGACGCGCGCGCGACTGTATTGGAATCCTTGCCGGACATGGTTTGCAGCACGAACAGGTTGAATCCGACCGGCGGAGACACCTCCGCCATTTCGACCACCAGCACCACGAAAATGCCGAACCACACGAGGTCGAAGCCCGCATGCTTGATCATCGGGATGACCACCGCGGTGGTGAGCACGATCATCGAGATGCCGTCGAGCGCGGTGCCGAGCACGACATACATCACGGTGAGTGCGGCGATCAGCGCGTAGGGAGAGAGATGCAGGCTGTCGACCCAGCCGGCGATCGCGAGCGGGATGCCGGTATAGGCCATCGAGGTCGACATGTAGGACGCGCCGGCCAGGATCAGCATGATCATGCAGGTGACGCGCGTCGTGCCCATCACGCTTTGCCAGAACGACTCCCGTGTGAGCGAACCATGCCACCACGCAATCGCGAGCGAGCCGAGCACGCCCCAGGCGGCGCATTCGGTCGCGGTCGCCCAGCCGGCGATCAGCGTGATGAATACCAGGATGATCAGCAGCATGACTGGAATGAGCTGCGCGGATTCGCGCAGCTTCTGGCGGAACGACATCTGGGGCTCGGGCGGCGGCTGCTTGTCGGGGTTGAGCAGCGCCCACACCACGATGTAGCCGGAGTAGAGCGCCATCACGAGGAAACCCGGCAGGAAGCCGGCGAGAAAAATCTGGATGATCGAAGCATTCGCGGCGACCGCATAGACCACCATGGTGATCGACGGCGGGATCAGGATGCCGAGCGTGCCGGCGCCCGCAAGCGAGCCGAGCGAAACCGTCTCGTCGTAGCCGCGTTTCTTGAGTTCCGGCAGTGCGATCTTCGCGACCGTCGCGCAGGTCGCAGCCGACGAGCCCGACACCGAACCGAAGAGGCCGCAGGCGAGCACGTTCACGTGCATCAGCCGGCCGGGGAGCCAGTTGAGCCACGGCGCAAGCCCGCGAAACATCTCCTCCGACAATTTCGTTCGAAAAAGAATCTCACCCATCCAGATGAACAGCGGCAGCGCCGCGAGCGCCCACGAGGCGCTGTTGCCCCAGATCGTTGTCGCCAGCACCGGACCGGCCGGAATGTTGCCGCCGACAAACTGCATGCCGACCCAGCCGACCGCCATCAGCGAGATCGCGATCCACACGCCGCCGCACAACAGCACGGTGAGCAGCGCCAGCAGGACGAGCGAGATTTCGACGAGCTCCATCATTGCTAGACCCCGCTCTGGATCGCCTGCTCGACGACCTCCTCGGCGGTTTTCGGTTTCGGCTTCTCGTAGCGCGGCTCGCCGCCCATCGCGACGTTGATCAGTTCATCGACCAGCGCGATCAGCAGGATCAGGAGACCAACCGAGTATCCGAGCTGCGGAATCCACAGCGGCACGATAACGACGCCCTGCGACATGTCGTTGAATTTCCACGACTGCCAGTTCATCTGCAGCGCGTAGTAGGCGAAGAAGCCGATGAAGGCGACGCCCAGCACCAGCGAGAACATCTCAAAGTACCAGCGCTTGCGCCCCTCGAAGAGATCGATGATCAACCCGACGCGGATCATCTCGCCGTGCCGGAAGGTGTGTGCGAGACCGAGGAAGGCCATCGCGGCCATGCACCACGACACGAAGTCGTCGCCCGCCGGAACGTTGAGATTGATCTCGCGCCCAACCGACAGCGCCATCATCAGCACGAAGATCGCGATCAGGAATGCGCCGGCGAGATAGCCGGCCGCCAGATAGAGCCCGTCGAGCAGTCGTCTGATCATGGTGATCCCTCCCCGGCACGCGCCCTTTACAGGCTCGCGGCGGCGCGCGCCGCCTGATCGTAGTGCCCCGACAATGCACGCATTGTGCCGGCAACCTCGGAGAGCTTGCGCTCGTCCACCCCGGTGCCGCGCACCGGCTTCACCAGCAGCGCCTCGCGGATTTCACGATATTTCCGGCACAGTGTCTCGCCTTTTGCCGTGATGGCGACGGTCTTTTCCTTGCCGTGGCGGCCGGACGCGACGAGGCCGTGGCCCTGCAGCTTCTTCACCGCGTAGGTGACGAGGTGCGTGTCCTCGACGTTGAGCACGAGGCAGATGTCGGCAAGCCGCTTTGCCTTGCCGCGGTGATTGACCGTGTGGAGCACCAGCACGTCGAGCCACGAGAGGTCCGCAACCCCTGCGGCCGCCGTGCAGCGCACGATCCAGCGATTGAACGCGTGGCCGAGCAGGATGAGGCCGAATTCAAGTTCGGAGAGCGCCGGCATCAGCCCGCTCGCGAGATGCGCCGACGACACGATCGGCCCGAGCGCGGACGGATGCGCCTCGCCTGCAGCGACTTTTGCCTTGCGCGCCATGGCCGGCCGTTGTCCCCTCAACCGCCTTTGACGGGAGCCTACGGCACACGTACATAATTTGTCAACAAATCGTTGACGATTTATCAAACGAGTGATTTACCCGTGCGATCGGCATTGCGAGGCGGGCGATGAGCAAGACGGGCGCGTGGGATTTCTGGATCGATCGTGGCGGCACCTTCACGGATGTGGTCGGGCGGCGCCCGGACGGGACGCTCACCGCGCACAAGCTGCTCTCGGAGAATCCCGAAGCCTACAAGGACGCCGCCGTGCAGGGCATCCGTGACCTGCTCGGCCTGAAGCAGGGCGACGCGATCCCGGCGGGCCGCGTTGGCGCCGTGAAGATGGGCACCACGGTCGCCACCAACGCGCTGCTCGAGCGCAAGGGCGACCGCACGCTACTGGTGACGACGAAAGGTTTCCGCGACGCGCTACGCGTCGGCTACCAGAACCGGCCGAAGATTTTTGCCAAGCACATCATCAAGCCCGAGATGCTGTTCGAGCGCGTCGTCGAAGTGGACGAGCGCGTGCGCGCCGACGGCACGATCGAGCTGGAGCCGAACCTCGGTTCGGTGCGCTTCGAACTCGATGCCGCGCTCGCCGACGGCATCAAGGCGGTCGCAATCGTGTTCATGCACGCTTACCGCTATTCAGATCACGAGAAGGCGGTTGCGGCGGTCGCGCGCGAGATCGGCTTCGCGCAGGTGTCGGTCAGCCACGAGGTCTCGCCGCTGATCAAACTGGTCGGCCGCGGCGACACGACGGTGGTGGATGCGTATCTCTCTCCCATTCTCCGCCGCTACGTGGCGCAGGTGGACAACCAACTCGACGCGCGCAACTCCGGTGCGCGCCTCATGTTCATGATGTCCTCCGGCGGGCTCACTGCGGCCGAGCTGTTCCAGGGCAAGGATGCGATCCTCTCGGGCCCCGCGGGCGGCGTGGTCGGGATGGCGCAGACCGGCCACGAGGCCGGCTTCTCGCGCCTGATCGGCTTCGACATGGGCGGCACCTCGACCGATGTGTCGCACT
Source organism: Xanthobacteraceae bacterium (assembly GCA_049698215.1). Classification (GTDB taxonomy): domain Bacteria; phylum Pseudomonadota; class Alphaproteobacteria; order Rhizobiales; family Xanthobacteraceae; genus PALSA-894. The sequence goes on from JBAVXH010000135.1 coordinate 20,321, forward strand.
ACGACGGCGAATACGAGCGCGCGTTTGAGACCGAGGTCGCGGGTGTACGGATGCGCGCGCCGATGATGCTGATCCACACGGTGGCGGCGGGCGGCGGCTCGATTTTGCATTTCGATGGCGCGCGCTTCCGCGTCGGCCCCGACAGCGCGGGCGCCAATCCGGGGCCTAAATGCTACCGCCGCGGCGGCCCGCTCGCCGTCACCGACGCCAACGTGATGGCCGGAAAACTCATTCCTGATTTCTTCCCAAAGATTTTCGGGCCAGAGCAAAACCAGCCGCTGGATGACGGCACGGTGCGCGCGGCCTTCGGCGAACTCGCGAAGGACGTCGGCGGCAAGTCGGCAGAAGAGATCGCCGACGGCTTCATCAAGATCGCCGTCGAGAACATGGCGAACGCGATCAAGAAGATTTCGGTGCAACGCGGCTACGACGTCACCGGCTATGCGCTCAACTGTTTCGGCGGCGCTGGCGGTCAGCACGCCTGCCTCGTTGCCGACGCGCTCGGCATGACCACGGTGCTGATCCATCCGTTTTCGTCGCTGCTCTCGGCCTACGGTATGGGCCTCGCCGACATCCGCGCGACGCGTCAGCAGGCGATCGAGGAGGCCTTCGGCGCGAAGTCGCTCGCGAACCTGAACAGGGTTGCGAAGCATCTTGGGAAAGAGGTGAGCACGGAGGTTGCCGGCCAGGGCGTCCCCGCGAAAGACCTCAAGGTCCACGTGCGCGCGCATATCCGCTACGCCGGCACCGACACCGCGCTGGTGGTGACGGCGGGGTCGCTCGCCGCCATGAAGTCCGGCTTCGAGAAGGCCCACAAGGCGCAGTTCGGTTTCATCGACCGCAAGAAGGATCTCGTCATCGAGGCCGTGTCGGTCGAAGCGGTGGGCGGCGGCGCCAAGTTTCGGGAGAAGCGAGACAAGACGACGCGCGCGAAACTCCCCTCGCCTGCTCGCCGCACCAGGTTCTTCTCCGACGGCAAATGGCACAACGCGACCGTCTTTACGCGCGATCAGCTTGGCGCCGGCCACAAGGTGAAAGGCCCCGCGATCGTCATCGAACCGCACCAGACCGTGGTGGTCGAGCCCGGCTGGCAGGCGGCGATCACGGCGAAGAACCACCTGGCGCTCACGCGTGTCGTGAAGCTCAGGCGCACCCGCGCGATCGGCACCAAAGCCGATCCGATCATGCTCGAGGTGTTCAACAACCTGTTCATGTCGATCGCCGAGCAGATGGGCGTCGCGCTGCAGAACACCGCCTACTCGGTGAACATCAAGGAGCGGCTCGACTTCTCCTGCGCGGTGTTCGCGCATGACGGAACGCTGGTCGCGAACGCGCCGCACATGCCGGTGCATCTCGGTTCGATGGACCGCTCGGTCGAGACCATCATTCGCGACAACAAAGGCAAGATCAAACCGGGCGATGTCTATGTCATCAACGCGCCCTACAACGGCGGCACGCACCTGCCGGATATCACCGTGTGCACGCCGGTATTCGACGACAAGAAGAAGAGCATCCTGTTCTGGGTCGCCTCGCGCGGGCACCACGCTGACGTCGGCGGCATCTCGCCCGGCTCGATGTCGCCGAACGCCACCACCATCCACGAGGAAGGCGTGCTGTTCGACAACTTCAAGGTCATCGACCGCGGCCGCTTCCGCGAGAAGGAGCTCTACGACGCACTCAACGGCGCCAAATACCCGGCGCGCAACCCGCTGCAGAACGTCAACGACATGAAGGCGCAGATCGCCGCCAACGAGAAGGGCGTCACCGAGCTGCGCAAGATGGTGAAGCACTTCACGCTGCCGGTCGTGAAGGCCTACATGAAGCACGTGCAGGACAACGCGGCCGAGAGCGTGCGCCGCGTCATCGATCGGCTGCACGATTCATCGTTCGACTATCCGATGGACCTCGGCACCACCATCCGGGTGAAGATCTCGGTCGACAAACAGAAGCGCGAGGCGACCGTCGACTTCACCGGCACGTCGGAGCAGCAGAACACAAACTTCAACGCGCCCGAGCCGGTGACGCGGGCGGCGGTGCTCTACGTGTTCCGCGTGATGGTCGATGACGATATCCCGATGAACGCGGGCTGCCTGCGCCCGATCAACATCGTCATTCCGAAGCGCACGATGCTGACGCCGGAATATCCCGCCGCTGTCGTCGCCGGAAACGTGGAGGTCTCGCAGGCCGTGACCAACTGCCTGTTCGGTGCGCTCGACGCGATCGCCTGCGCGCAAGGAACCATGAACAACGTCAACTTCGGCAACGCGAAGTATCAGTATTACGAGACGATCTGCTCGGGCTCGCCGGCGGGACCCGGCTTCCCCGGCACCGACGCGGTGCACACCCATATGACCAACACGCGCCTCACCGATCCGGAGATTCTCGAATTCCGTTACCCGGTCGTGCTGGAGGACTTCCACATCCGCAAGGGCTCGGGCGGGCGCGGAAATTGGAACGCGGGTGACGGCATCCGCCGCACCATCCGCTTCCTCGAGACGATGGAATGCACGCTGCTCACCGGCCACCGGGTCGTACCGCCGTTCGGGCTTGCGGGCGGTGAGAGCGGCCTGGTCGGGCAGAATTCGGTGCGCCGCAAGGACGGCTCGGTCCAGAAGCTCAAAGGCTGCGACGCGACTGTGATCGATGCGGGCGAGGCATTGATCATCCAGACGCCGACCGCGGGGGGATATGGGAAGGCGGGGAACTGACCGGCTCGCTTCCGCCTTGATGTTGCACGTTTCTTGAAGTCCACTCGGGCGTCCAACAGGGAGCCCGTCCATGCGTACCGTGTTGCTCAGCGGCGCGACGCTTGCCTTGCTCGCCACTGCAACGGCCGTACAGGCGGCCGATGTCTACGTGCCCGCCCCGCGCTATCGCGCGGTCGCGCCGCCCGCCTACCAGGCGGTCCCCGGC
>JBAVXH010000136.1:0-13125 GCA_049698215.1 Xanthobacteraceae bacterium
ACCGCGCCCATCGCGGCCCAGCCGGCGCCGCTCACCGCCGTCGCGGCGAAGAGCTGCCAGGGCGTCGCCGCGATCGCCCATCCGGCGACGCCGACCGAAAGGAGAACCGCTGCGGCGATCGTCACCGCAGGTAACCCGAAGCGGCGATAGAGCGCCGGCACATTCGCGACGACGATGGCGCCGGCGAGATAGTGTAGCGTGACGGCGGTCGACACGACGCCGAGCGAGAAACCGCGCGCCTCACGCACCGCATGCAGATAGACCGGCGGCCCGTAGAAACCGAGGCCCCAGCCGAAGAACGCGAGCACGAAGGCCGCGCCGACAATCCGCCATCCGTAGAATTTCACGCGCCCTCTCCGGCCGCCAATGTGCCGCGCGGCAACGCGCGACGCTACGGCGAAAGCCGAAGCATCACCCCACCATGGTCATGGAAGATAAACGGAGAGCTGCGGACGGACTTGGAGAAAATTGCCGAAAGTCAGCCGAGCTTCACGTCCTGCCAGAAGCCAAAACGGCCCCCCACATGCGCCAGCTTCGGCTGCGGCGCCTCGTAGACCCAGGCATTGCGCGCGTGGCGCTTGCCGCCGATCACCACGTCGTAGAACTGCACGCCATGCGGGCAGTCGAGGTCCTTCGCGGTCTTCGGCGATTTCTCGAGCAGCTCGGTGTGCACGGCCGCGGCGGGGAAATAGTCGTATCCGGCGGCGGAGATGATATCGCCGCTTTCCGCCAGCACGTGATCGTCGAGGATGGCTTTCATGGATGCCTCCATGCCGGGCGGGCGAACCCGCCACACGCGTCATCCAGCGATATATGAACTCACCGGCACGGTGCAACGCGCCTTTGCCCGCCAACTTCAACCGCGCAACCCGCTCGTTGCGATGCCTTTCATAATATGGCGCCGCAGCAGCGTGAACACGATCAGCATCGGCAGGATCGAGATCACCGCGCCGGCCGAGATCGGCCCGTATTCGATGTAGAACTGGCGTTGATAGGTCGCGAGCCCCAGTTCGGTCGTGTACATGTCCTTCGAGGTGACGACGACCAGCGGCCAGATGAAATTCGCCCAGGCTTCCGAAAACGCGAAGACGCCAAGCGCCATCAGGCCGGACTTGCTCAGCGCCAGCACCACGCGGACATAGATCCAGAACTCGCTTGCGCCGTCGATGCGCGCCGCCTCAAGCAGCTCATCCGGGATCGCCATGATCACCTGGCGCATGAAGAAGACGCCGAACGTCATGATGACGAAAGGAAACACCAGCGCCACATAGCTGTTCATCATCCTCACGCCGAATACCATCAGGTAGAGCGGGATGATGTAGACCTCGAGCGGGATGATCGCGGTCGCCAGAATGATTGCGAACAGGACGCTGCGTCCGGGGAACTTGTACTTCGCGAAGATGAACCCTGCGAGCGACGAGGTGAACAGGATCGCCGTCATCGAGCACAGCGCGATGATCAGCGAATTGAGGATGTAGCGCAGGAAGTTCTCCTCGCCGAGGATGCGATAGAAATGCTCGAGCGTCGGCGCAACGGGGAGGATGTGCGGCGGCCAGGCGTTGATTTCCGGGTTCGGTTTCAGCGCCGTCATCAGCACCCAGAAAAACGGGATGACGGCAAGCAGCGCCATGATGCTGCACACCACATAGGCGGTAATGACGATCGGGCGCTCCTTGAACATCAGCGCGCACTCGCCTTGTCGCGGAACAGGGTGAACTGGATGAACACCAGCGTGAGGACGAACATCAGCAGCACCACCGACTGCGCGCCCGCATAGCCCATGCGGTAGAACACGAAGGCGTTCTGGTAGATTTCACCGATGACGACCTTGAAGTCATAGGCGGGCGCGCCCTGCGCCGAGGCGGTGAGCACGTACACCGGCGCGAATACGTTGAAGAAGATAATCGTCGCGATAATGACAGTGAACAGGATGATCGGCTTCATCATCGGAATGACGACGTAGATCAGGCGTTGCCAGGGCGTGGCCCCGTCGAGCTCAGAGGCTTCCAGCAGCTCGTCTGGAATGTTGCGCAGGCCCACCCCGTACACGACCACGAAATAGCCGAGCATCTTCCAGACGGAGACCAGCACGATCGCGTAAAGGATCACCTGCTCGTCCTGCAGCCAGGCGAGTTTCGGGATGCCGGCGAAGCCGAGCGTGTAGTTCAGGACCCCGTGAGCCGGGTCGAAGATCCACTTCCAGATCACGGACGCCGGAACCCAGGGCGTCACCACCGGGATGTAGAGCAGCAGCTCGTAGACCGGCGCGACCTTTTCGATGGAGCGCAGCAGCACCGCGATCGCGAAGGCGAGCGTCAACGTGATGACGACGGCCATCGCACAGAACTGCAGCGTGTTGATCAGCGCGGTACGGAAGGCCTCGTCTTCGAGCAGGCGCCGGTAATTATCCAGCCCGATGAACGGCCGGTTCCGCTGCGTCGGGTGGTAGCGGTAGAACGAGAGCCGGATGGTTTCGAGGATCGGATAGACGCGGATGATGCAGAACAGCGCGAACACCGGCCCGAGCGCGAGCACGACCCAGAGAAGATGATCGCGTTTGATCGATTCGCGGAATTCCTGGAATCGCGCAGCAAGATTGCTGCGCGTCGCGATGTCAACGGAAACTTCTCGGCGCATGATCTAATCCGAAAACCGGTACCCACTTTTCGGGATCATGCGCGACATCACTCTGAATAGTTGCCATTGTCCTTGAGGATTTTCACCGCGGTGTCATGGGCCCGCATCATCACGCGCTTGGCGCCTTCCAGATTGCCGACCAACGACGCATCGCGGAACGCCGCCTGGATCACCTCGCCGACACGCGTGGTCATCTCCTCATAGGCCACGTTCGGCGCCTCGATGTACTGCACCTGATCGGCCGGCGGAGAGGTCATTTGCGCAAAGCGCGGCTCCTTCGCCAGCACTGGCGAATAGTCGCGATCGCGCCGCAGCGGCACCCAGCCGGAGCTTTCCAGCACGTTGTTGACGATCGCCTGGTCCTGCAGGATGCGGATGAAGTCCCAGGCAGCGTCTTTGAGCTTCGCGTCCTTGTTGACGGACATGACTTCGACCGCGTTGAAGGCGCCGAAGCTCTTGTCGCGCGGCACCGGCACGACGCCGAACTTGATGTCGGGCCCGTTCTTCTTGACGAACGGAATGACCCAACTCTCGCGCATGAACATCGACGCCGCGCCGGAGGCAAAGCCTTGTGCGTCGTGCTTGAGTGCCCAGTCGTCCGATTTCTTCGCACCATGCAGATGCTCGACATGGTCGAGCAGCACGCGCGCCGCGGCGTCGATGTTCTTGGCGATCGTCACCTGCACGGTCCCGGGCTTCTTGCCCGGTTCGAACATCTGCACGCCGGCAAGCTGATAGTAGAAGTAGCCGAACTTCTGCGTTCCGCCCGAGGGGCCGGTGAGCCGCAGCGAAATGCCCGCGCGGGTGAGCTCGCCCGCCGCATTTTTCTGCGTCAGCTTCTCGGCGTATTGCCAAACTTCGGCGTAGGTCTTCGGCGGGCCGCTCAGCCCGGCCGCCTGCAGGTGGTCCAGGTTGTAGAACAGGCCGTTGCGGCCGGACCACCACGGCAGGCCCCAGGGCTTGCCTTCGCGCGTGACGATGTCCTTGAACGGCGTATCGATGATCGCCTTGTTGTTCACGGCCTGCGCGAGATCGGCCGGCATGTCGGCGAGCGCACCCGCCTCGTAGTAGCGCGGGAAGATGAAGTCGTGCAGCGCGAGAATGTCCGGACCGCTGCCGGTCGGAACCGAGACGGCGAGCTTGGCCTCGAACTCGCGCAGCTCGAAGGTGAGGATCTCGACCTCGACGTTCGGCCACTTCTTCTTGAATTCGGCCTGCCCGAGCTTGAAGGCATCGAGCGTCTCCGGATAGCCGAGCCAGATCGAAAGCTTGCCGCGCGTCTTCTCGTCGGCCGCACCCAGTTGCACCGACAGCAGCAGGCATGCGGCCGCCAGAATGAAACGCCTCAGCATCGTCGCCTCCCGAATTTCAAATCTTCGATGCGAGTTTAGTGGCCGCCTGCCCAAAAGAAAACCGCGCCACAAGGGCGCGGTCTTCGACGCAGAGTTGTTAGTTGGGCCAACGCGCGATTGCTACTGCAGCGTCAGCGCCACGAAGCGTACGTCGCCTTCGGCGTTCGCGACTAGCAGCAGCGCGGTCTTCTTGCCGTCCTTCTTGAGCTGATCGATCCGCTTCTGCACGTCGGCCGGATTGGTGACTTCCTCGTCGGTCACCTTGACGATCACCTCGCCGGCGTTGAGCCGCTTCTCGGCGGCGGCCGAATTCGCGTCGACCGCCGTGATGACGACGCCCTTCACCGAGTCTTTGATCTTGAACTTCTTGCGCAGGTCGTCGCTCATGCCTGCAAGGTTAAGGCCGAGCGCCTTCTGCACCACCGACTTGTCCTCGGCCGGCGCGTCGGTCTTCACCGAGGCCTGCTGCGGCGTGTCCTCGAGGCGGCCGAGCCGTACCGTCTTGGTCTCTTCCTTGCCCTTGCGTACCACGACAACCGGCACATCCTTGCCGACCGGCGTATCGCCGACGATCTTCGGCAGGTCGCGCATCTCCTTGATGTCCTTGCCGTCGAACTTGACGATCACGTCGCCCGGCTCGATGCCGGCAGGCTTCGCGGGTCCCTTGTCGTCGACGCCGGCGACGAGCGCACCGCGCACCGGCTTGATGTTGAGGCTCTCGGCGATCTCGTCGGTCACCTGCTGGATCTTCACGCCGAGCCAGCCGCGCCGCACTTCCTTGAACTCGCGCAGCTGGTCGAGCACCGCCATCGCGGTGTTCGCCGGCACCGCAAAGCCGATGCCGATCGAGCCGCCGGAGGGCGAAATGATCGCGGTGTTGACGCCGACCACCTCGCCGTCGAGGTTGAACAGCGGTCCGCCCGAGTTGCCGCGGTTAATGGCGGCGTCGGTCTGGATGTAATTGTCGTAAGGGCCGGAGTTGATGTCGCGGTTGCGCGCCGAGACGATGCCGGCCGTCACCGAGCCGCCGAGGCTGAACGGGTTGCCGATCGCGATGACCCATTCGCCAAGGCGAAGCTTGTCGGAATTGGCGAACTTCACCGCCTTGAGCGGCTTCTCGGGCTTCACGCGCAACAGCGCTAGGTCGGTCTTGGAATCCTTGCCGATCAGCTCGGCCTTGAGCTTGGAACCATCGTTGAACACCGCGGTGATCTCGTCGGCTTCCGAGATGACATGGTTGTTGGTGACGATGAGGCCCGACGAGTCGATCACGAAGCCGGAGCCGAGCGAGTTGACGCGGCGCGGGCCGCGCTCCGCGTTCGGGCCGCCTGGGCCGCCGCGGCGGTTCTTGAAGAACTCCTCGAAAAACTCCTCGAACGGCGATCCGGGCGGGACGCCCGGTCCAGGCCGAGCTTCCGGGGCCTGGCCCGGCGACTGGCGCTGCGAACCGCCTGCCGCCACCGTTTGTGAGGTCGAGATGTTGACCACCGCATCGATCACGGCTTCCGCCACGTCGGCGATCCTGTCGGGGCCGCGTTGCGCCTCTGCGCCAAGCGGAAACGCGAAAACCGCCGCGGTCGCCAGCGCGAGGGCGGAACGGCGGAAATTCATGGGTTTGGTGCCGGCCATGGGCGTCGGAGCTCCAGAAACTTAAAGAGATTCGCGACAGTGCTCCCAGGCCGGTTCCGGCGCAAGGGTCGCCATCGTCACGCTCTGTTTAGCGGTCGGATTGGGGCGGAAACGCGGCTGGCTCCAAAGGGTTTTTGCCTATTCGTTCAGCCCCGCCTCGCGCATCCCATCGAGAAATCGCTCCATCAGCTCAGGTGTCTGGTAGGGAACGTTCGCTCTGATCCAGTCGGCAGAAAGCTGCGGCTGTTCACGCCGCACCGTCACAAAATAAATTCGGGCGTCATCGATCTCGCCGGCCAGCGCAAGGCTCGCGCAGCGCAGACGATGTGCACCCTGAAAACCTGGGCGCAATCGTGTGGCCTCGGTCGTGAATCGCACCGCCTCGGCGTAGCGCCCGGCAGCAAAGTGAGCGACCGCCATGGCCCCGAACCACAGGGCCATCATCGGATCGAGCGGACTGAGCCGGATCGCCTCTTCCGAATGCTCGATCGCCTCGCGATCCTGTCCGGCGAACGCGAGGCCGCGGCCGAGATGCGCGTGGGCCGCGGCGGAATTCGGATTGAGATCGACCGCCCGGCGAAATGACGCGATCGACTCCTTGGTGCGGCATTCCATCAACGCCCAATAACCGAGCGCGACGTGCCCCCAAGGGTCGCGTTCATCGAGAGCGATGGCTGTGGCCGCATGCTCCCGCCCGGGCAAAAGATCCCGGTCGCGATCGATCCACCCCATATGCGCGGCGAACACCAGACAAAACGCCAGCAGGCTGTGTGCAGGCGCGTAGTCCGGATAGAGATCTGCCGCGCGCCTCAATTCCACGATCGCCGCCGCGTACTCCTCCCTCGTCATGCGCGAGAAGTGCGCCTGCGCACGCGCCACCATTTCCCAGACTCCGAGATCGTCCGCGGAACGCGCCATGGCGCGAACCCCCTCCGCGGCCAGCAGTTGCGGTTCGATCGCGGCCGCGACGCTGCGGGTGATGTCGTCCTGCACGGCAAAGATGTCGCCGAGCTCGCGGTCGTAGCGTTCGGCCCAGTGATGGCCCCCGGTCGTCGCGTCGATGAGTTGCGCGCTGACGCGCAGCCTGTTGCCGGCACGGCGCACGCTGCCTTCGAGCACGTAACGCACACCAAGCTCGCGCGCAACCTGTTTCACATCGACGGCGCGGTGCTTGTAGACGAAGGTCGAGTTGCGCGCGATCACGAACAGCCAGCGGATGCGGGAGAGCCCGGTGATCAGGTCCTCGGACATGCCGTCGGCAAAGTGCTCCTGATCCGGATCGTCGCTCATGTTGTCGAACGGCAGCACCGCGATCGACGGGCGGTCGGGCAGCCGCAGAGCCGGGAGGTCGCGCCCGGCCGTGGCCGCTGGCTCCGCGGGCGCTACTTTTCCGATGAACCGGTAACCGCGCCGGTGCAGCGTCTCGATGTAGTGCGGCTTGCGGGCATCATCCCGCAGGGCTTTGCGAAGCTCCTGGATGCAGGTGACGAGTGCAGCGTCGCCGACCGTGGTTTCGGGCCATACGGCGGCGAACAACTCTTCCTTGGTGATCACCTCGGCGGGGCGCTCCGCGATGAAGGACAGCAATGCGAGCGCCTTCGGCGTGAGCCGGACCTCCCGCGCGCCGGACATGAGTCCGACGCGTGGCTCCAGACGATAGCGTCCAAAGGTAAGTATCCGTTCCGGCATGAATTTCTCCACTTTGGAGATTAGCACACGCCTCCCATAGAAATCCCGTTTCTCGCTTATGACTTCCCGCAGCGATGCTCCTACCGTCACACGCCACAACTTTGTTTGGAGGCGCCACTATGTCGAAAAATTTCAGAACATTCGCTGCAGCCGCGGCGGTCGCAGTTGCCAGCGCCTTGCCGGTTCCCGCCGTTGCACAGGACGATGCCGAGAAGCAATTCGGCATCGTTCATTTTGAAACATCGTGCAACGAGACGGCGCAGCGGCGCTTCGATCGCGCGATGCGCTACCAGCATTCGTTCTGGTACCAGTCGTCGAAGGAGATTTTCGAGGAGACCCTCAAGGCGGATCCGGAATGCGGCATCGCCTATTGGGGAATCGCGCTCAGCCTGTTGTTGAATCCGCATGTTGCCACTCCGGCGAAGAACCTGGCCGAAGGAGCCGTCGCGATCGCCAAGGCCAAAAGCGTCGGCGCCAAGAGCCAGCGCGAGCGCGACTTCATCGACGCGCTCGCCGTCATCTACGCGGACCACGAGAAGATTCCACGTGGCGTGCGCGTCCAAAACTATCTCAAGGCGATGGAGATCTTGGCGGCGCGCTATCCGAACGACGACGAGGCGCAGATCTTATACGGCATCGCGCTCAACGCCGCGGCCTCACCGAACGACAAGACTTACGCCAACCAGCTCAAAGGCGCCGCGATCCTGGAGCCGATCTTCAAACGCCAGCCGCGGCATCCCGGCGTCGCGCACTATCTGATCCATCTCTACGACACGCCGGCGCTTGCCGAGAAAGGCCTCGAGGCCGCGCGGCTCTACGCCAAGATCGCCCCTGGCGCGTCGCACGCGCAGCACATGCCCTCGCACATCTTCACGCGCGTCGGGTACTGGAAGGAGTCGATCGACTCCAACACGGTGTCGCGGCGTGTCGCGAAGGAAGCCAAGGAGTCCCACGAAGAACTGCATGCGATGGACTACCAGGTCTATGCCTATCTGCAACTCGGGCAGGACAAGAATGCCAAGGCCGTCATCGACGAGATGATGACGGTCGCCGGTTTCACCGAGACATACTTTGTCGGGCCGTATGCGCTGGCAGCTTCGCCGGCGCGCTACGCGCTGGAACGCGGCGATTGGAAGACAGCAGCCGAATTGACGGTCCGCCCGAGCCCGCTCGCCAATATCCAGGCGATCACGCATTTTGCGCGCGCGCTCGGTGCAGCCCGCTCAGGCAATCCTGAAGCCGCGAGGACGGACATCGCTAAGCTCGCCGAGCTGCGCGACAAGCTGCGTCAGGCCAAAGACGCCTATTGGTCCGAGCAGGTCGATATCCAGGCACAGGTCGCCGCGGCCTGGGTGCTCAATGCCGAGGGCAAGCACGACGACGCGCTGAAAGCCATGAGCGCCGCCGCCGACGCCGAGGACCGGACCGAGAAGCATCCGGTGACGCCGGGCGTGCCGACCCCCGCGCGCGAGCTATACGGGACCATGCTGCTTGAGCGCGGTAAGCCCAAGGAAGCACTCGCGGCGTTCGAGGCGGTGATGAACAAGGAAGCGAACCGTCTTGGCGCGACGATCGGCGCCGCGAAGGCCGCCGAAAAGGCCGGCGACACCGCGAAGGCGCGCGAATACTACGCCAAGGCCGTCGCGCTCGCGGGTAACGCCGACGCCACCAGGATTGACGTGGCGAACGCGCGCGCGTTCCTGGCGAAGATGTAGGCGATGAACGTGGCAGCTGGCGATTTGCGATGAACAAGCTCCTCGCAATCGTCGCCGGCGCCGCACTCGCTCTCGGCGGCATCGCCGGAGCGATCGTGCTCTTCGGAAGTACGGCCGATCGCGCGCCTCATCCGGTCTGGACTGAAGCGCCATGGCCGTTCCCGACCGACCAATGGGGCCGGGGCAAGGCATTCCGCTGCAACGCGGCCGACTGCGGCGCGGAGGTGAACCTCTATCTGCGCGCCAAGATCGGCTCCTGCAATTGCGTGACCGGCGTATCGGACGATGCCGAACTCGACCGCATGAGCGACTTCGGCCTGATCGGCGAAGCCTCGCCGCTCGGCACCGGCCGGCAAATCAATGTTGGCCGCATGCAGGGCCGCAGCCGCGTCTACGCGCTCGGCAAGCCTGCGGGCAAGACCGCGATATCGGTCGCCTTCAACGACCGCTGCGACATGGTCGTCGCCACTGCCGTGGTGTCGCGCGACAGGCCGGGGTCCATCGAACCGGGTGTGCTCTCATTCTTGAACAGCGAGACGGTCTTGCGCTGGGCCGAAGTGACGCTGGGGATATGACTGCGGTCAGCCCGCCCTACCCCCGCACCAGCCACACCAGCACGACGCCGATCACGGCCGACACGATCCCGATCAGGCGCAGCGGGCCGTCCGCGGTCTCCATCACATGCGCCATGGCGTTCTTGGCACTCGAAGGGCTTGCGGCAAAGATCAGCCCCTCGATCACGAACACGAGGCCGAGCGCGACGATGAAATCCGCCATGGCTGACCCGCGCGGCGCCGCGCCCTAAACGCCCTTACCGCTGCGGCGCGGGCGCTGCCTGCGGCGCGGCGTTGGCCTTGCCGGCTTCGCGCTCTTTGCCGCTCGGATCGCCAAAATAGCGGAAGAAGTCGGAATCCGGCCGCAGCACCATACGGGTATCGCGATGCCCGAGGCCCTGCTCGTAGGCCTGCATTGAGCGATAGAAAGCGAAGAAGTCCGGGTCCTTGCCGAACGCCTCGGCGAAGATGCGGTTGCGTTCGCCGTCGCCCTCGCCGCGGATCGCGTCAGCCTTGGCCTGCGTCTCGGCGACCAGCACCGTCACGTCGCGGTCGGCCCTGGCGCGGATTTCCTGGGCGCGCTGCGAACCGTTGGCGCGGAACTCGGCCGCCTCGCGCTGACGCTCGGTCTGCATGCGCTGGTAGACCGCCTGGCTGTTCTGCTCTGGAAGGTCGGCGCGGCGGATGCGGACGTCCACGACGGTAATGCCGAACTGTGCTGCTTCGCGGTCGAGTTGTTCGCGCACGCGCGCCATCAATCCGGCGCGCTCGTCCTTCACCACGTGAGTCAGCGTCGATTCGCCGAGCACGCGCCGCAGCGCGGCGTTCAGCAAAGTCGAGAGCCGCGAGTTCGCGCCCTCCACGGAGCCGACCGATTGATAGAACAGCAGCGGGTCCTTGATGCGATAGCGCGCGAAGGCGTCGACCACGAGCCGCTTCTGGTCCGAGGCAATCACTTCCTGCGCGGCGTTTTCGAGATCGAGGATACGCTTGTCGACATAGATCACGCTGTCGATCAGCGGGATCTTGAAGTTCAGCCCTGGCTCGGTGACCACGCGCACCGGCTGGCCGAGGCGCACCACGAGAGCGAGCCGCGTCTGATAGACGGTGAACAGCGACGAATAGCCGACGATCGCCGCGATGACGGCGAGGACGACCAGCACCCCGCCTGCGATACCGAGCTTCATCGCGTGCCTCCCGTTGTCGCACCCGGCTCGGGCGCCCGGCGCAGCATTTCGTTGAGCGGCAGGATCGGCACGACGTTGCCGCCACCACCGCCCTGCTGGTTGCTATCGAGCAGCACCTTGTCGGTGCCGCCGAACACGCGCTCCATCGTCTCGAGATAGAGGCGCTGGCGCGTCACCTGCGGCGCCTTCTTGTATTCGTCGTAGACCTTGGAGAAACGCGCCGCTTGGCCCCTGGCCTCGGCGACGGTCTGCTCCCGGTAGGCTTCGGCCGACTGCTGGATCTGCGCCGCCTTGCCGCGTGCTTCCGGAACGACACGATTGGCGTAGGTCTGGGCTTCGTTCTGCGCGCGCTCGAGGTCGGCGCGCGCGGCCTGCACGTCACGGAAGCTGTCGATCACCTGCGCGGGCGGATCGACCTTCTGCATCTGCACCTGGGTGACCTGGATGCCGGCCTGATAGCCGTCCAGCACCCGCTGCATCAGGTCGTGCACCGCGGTTTCGATGCCTTGCCGCGCGCCGGTGAGGATCGGCTGAATCTCGGAGCGCCCGATCACCTCGCGCATCGCGCTTTCGGCGACCGCCTTCACGGTGCCTTCCGGGTTCTGGATGTTGAACAGATAGTCGCCGGCGCCGCCGGTCTTGACCAGCCAGAACACCGAAACGTCGACGTCCACGATGTTCTCATCGCCGGTGAGCATCAGGCTTTCTTCCGGCACGTCACGCAGCTGCGTGCCGCGGCGCGGGTCCTCGATCAGCCGCATGCCAATGTCGATGCGGTTCACGCGGGTGACCTTCGGGGTGAGCACGGTCTCGATCGGATACGGCAGGTGATAGTTGAGGCCCGGCTTGGCGTCGCGGGTGTATTTGCCGAAGCGCAGCACCGCGCCGAGCTCGTCAGGCGCGACCTGGAAGAAGCCCGAGCCGCCCCAGATCACCAGCGCGGCGAGCATAATCAGGAGCACGCCGCGTCCGCCCAGATTGCCACCCGGCAGGATGCCCTTCAGCTTGTCCTGGCTGCGGCGCAGAAGATCTTCGAGATCGGGCGGGGTCGGGCCGGACGACTGCGGGCCCGAGCCCCAGGGTCCCTTGGAGCCGCCTCCGCCGCCCCACGGGCCGCCGCCCTGGTTACTCCATGGCATTGAAATCTCTCCTGCCCGGCCGATTTGGCAAAGTTCCGGGCGTGTTCTGGCGGGGTTATATGGGACCCCTCTATGGCTTTCAACGGAAGCCGACGCTGCGGCGTGCCGTCGCGGAGACGTAAGTTAACGATTGGGTTCGCTGCCGCCCTTGATGTAGCTCACGAAATCGAACGCTGCGTCATCGCCCTCGCCGGCCGGATGTGGCTTGCGCGCCGTCTCGCGCCACACCGCCGGATCGATCGGCGGAAAGGCTGTATCGCCCTCCGGTTGGGTGCGGATGCGGGTGACCTCCAGCCGGTCGGCGAGCGGCATCGCCTGGGCGTAAATCTCCGCGCCGCCGATCACCATGATGTCCGTGCCGCGCCGCAGCGCGTCGCCACGCGCGGCCTCGAGTGCCGTTTCGAGCGAGCGCGCGACGAGCACGCCGGGCGCCGTGAAGCTCGTATCACGCGTCACCACAACGTTGGTGCGCCGGGGCAGCGGCTTCACGGAGAGCGACAGATAGGTCTTGCGCCCCATCACGACCGGCTTGCCCATGGTGAGCGCGCGAAAATGCTGCATGTCGGACTTGAGCCGCCAGGGCATCGCGCCGCCGCGTCCAATGACGCCGTTCTCGGCAACCGCCGCGATGATGACGATCTGCGTCACGCCCGCTCCGCGAGCCGGGCGAGCGCATGGCCACTGACGCGCACGCCGGTCCATTCATCCAGCATCTCGGCGCCGAGTGATTTGTAGAAATCGATCGAGGGCGTATTCCAGTCGAGTACCGACCACTGGAAGTGGTCGCAGTCATGCACCGCGCACTTGCGGGCGAGATGGACCATCAGCGCCTTGCCGATCCCCTTGCCGCGATGCTCCGGGCGCACGAACAGGTCTTCCAGATAAAGCCCGGCCTTGCCGCTGAACGTCGAGAACGTGAGGTACCAGACCGCGAAGCCGACCACCTCGCCGTTCCATTCGGCGAAGTCGCAGATCAGACGCGGCGTCGCTCCGAACAGCGCCGCGTCGATCATCGCTTCGGTCGCGACGCATTCGCCGGTGAGTTTTTCGTATTCGGCAAGCTCGCGGATGAACTGGAGGGCGAGCCCGGCTTCGCCGGGACGCGCGGGGCGGATGGAGAAATTCATCGCGTGCCCATTGCGTGGTCGTCATCCCGGAAGCCGCGAAACGCGGCTATCCGGGATCCAGTAAACACCGCCCGCGCGCTCCTGCACCGCCGGCGT
>JBAVXH010000137.1:0-10004 GCA_049698215.1 Xanthobacteraceae bacterium
GCAGCAGCAGCCGCCGCAGCAGCAGCAGCCGCGACCGCGGGCGCCTCGGCCGGCTTCGGCCGCTTCTCCATCCGGTAGCCGAGCGAGCGCAGCACCGAGGCAAAATCCTCGCCCGAGGTGCCGGTCAGCGACGTCATGTTGCCGGTGACCGTGAAGCCGCCGCCCTGGAATGCACCGGGCGGCTTGGGCTGCGGCGATCCCGCCCGCCAGGAAAGCGCCGGACGAATGAGATCGGCGAGCCGCTCGATAATATCGACGCGCACCGCGCGTTCGCCGCACACGCGGTAGCCGACCACGCGATAGAGCGCCTTCGGCACGTCCTTGTCGGCCGGGAACGACGTGCGCCCGGAGGCCGCAAGATGCGGCACCTCGTCGAGGCCCTTGGTGTCGGGCGTCGCTTCCTTGAGCGCCCAAAGTTGCACCGCGAGCGCGCGCGGGCCCGGCTTCAGCAGGTTCGGCAGATAGAGATGATAGGCGCCGAAACGCACGCCATATTTGCGCAAGGCTGCGCGCGCTTCCTGATCGAGGCCTTTGACTTCCTCCGCGACGCGAGGCCGCTCCAGCACCCCGAGCGCTTCGGTGAGCTGGAACGCAACACCACGCGCGATGCCGGTGATGTCTTCCGCGCCGGCAAGCGCCAGCAGCGGCCCGAGCAGCTTCTCGATGTGCGCCTTGATCCAGAGATCGAGCCGCGCCTGCACGGCATCGCGCGACGCGCCGGTCAGATGCTCGTCGGAGAGAATGCGCACGCGCGGACGCAGCATGTCGTCGCCCGCGGTGAGCTTGCCGACCGGCTCGCCGAGCCAGCGGATGCTGCCGTCGCTCGCCAGCACGAACTGCTCGTCGCCTGCGTGGGAAACCTTTGCGGCGCGTGCGTCGATCTCGCCCGCGAGCGCCTTCTGTGCGGCTGCGCGCAGCGCCTTGCCTTCAGGACCCGCGGATGCGGAATCGGCGGCGAACTGGAAGCCCGCGAGCCGGCCGATCGCGTGGCCCTCGACGACCACCTCGCCGGATTTGGTAATTTCGGTTTCGAGCATCGTGTTCTCGCGCAGCCGCCGCATTAACACGCTGGTGCGGCGATCCACGAAACGCTCGGCGAGACGCTCGTGCAGCGCGTCGGACAAGCGATCCTCGACGCCGCGCGCGATGCCTTGCCAGTGTTCGGGATCGGCGAGCCAATCCGGGCGATTTGCCGCAAAGGTCCAGGTCCTGATGTGGGCGATCCGGTTCGCGAGCGTATCGATATCGCCATCGGTGCGGTCCGCCTGCGCAACCTGCGCGGAGAACCAGTCGGGCCGAATTGTACCCTCCCGCATCAGGAATCCATAGAGGGTCAGCGCCATCTCGGCATGCGCGGCGGGCGATATCTTGCGATAGTCCGGAACCTGACAAACCTCCCACAGCCGTTCGATCGCGCCGGTGGATGTGGCCAAAGCGCGCACCTCGTCGTCGCGCGAAAGGTGCTCCAGCACTTGGATATCTTCGGCGACCGGTGCGCGGGTAAGGCCCTGTTCGGTCGGCGTCTGTGCGAGCGAGGCCGCAAGCGCGCCGAGCGACGAGAAGTCAAGCACACTGTTGCGCCATTGCAGCACCTTCACGGAATCGAAGGTGTGGCTCTCGAGCGCCTGCGCGAGCTCCGGCTCGAACGGCGGACAGCGTCCCGTGGTGCCGAATGTCCCGTCGCGCATCGCGCGCCCGGCACGGCCCGCGATCTGTCCGAGCTCCGCGGGATTGAGCTTGCGGAATTGATAGCCGTCGAACTTGCGGTCCGAGGCGAACGCCACGTGATCGACATCGAGGTTCAAGCCCATGCCGATGGCATCGGTCGCGACCAGGTAGTCCACGTCGCCGGACTGATAGAGCGCGACCTGGGCGTTACGCGTGCGCGGGCTAAGCGAGCCGAGCACGACAGCGGCGCCGCCGCGCTGGCGGCGGATCAATTCGGCGATCGCGTAGACCTCATCGGCCGAGAACGCGACGATCGCGGAACGGCGCGGCAGGCGGGTAAGCTTTTTCTCGCCCGCGAAGTGCAGCGTCGAAAGGCGCGGGCGCGAGAGAATGTTCGCCCCGGGAAGCAGCTTCTCCACCATGTTGCGCATGGTGGCGGCGCCGAGCACCAGCGTTTCGTCGCGGCCGCGCCGGTTGAGCATGCGGTCGGTGAAGACATGCCCGCGCTCGAGATCGGCGCCGAGCTGGATCTCGTCGATCGCCACGAACGAAACATCGAGGTCACGCGGCATCGCCTCGAGCGTCGAGACCCAGTAGCGCGGGTTCGCCGGCTTGATCTTCTCCTCGCCGGTGACGAGCGCAACCTGCTCGGCCCCGACCCGCTCCACGCACTTGTTGTAGACCTCGCGCGCGAGCAGCCGCAGCGGCAAGCCGATCGCGCCGCTCGAATGCGCCAGCATGCGCTCGATCGCGAGAAACGTCTTGCCGGTATTGGTCGGCCCGAGAACCGCGGTCACGCCGGCGCCGCGCGCATGGCGGGCCGTAGGACGAGAAAAAGAAATGGCCATCAAGGGTCCAACGCAAGTTTCAAAAAAGAGCTGAGCCGTGGGCGCGCTGTCATTCCGATTGATCTGACAATTCGTCGGCCCAGGGGCGCCGGTGCGCATGACGAATGTGAACGATCCACACTTCTCCCGCTTCGATGCTCCAATAGATCAAATAGGGATACCGCCCGACCGGGAAAACACGGTCTCCTGGACCTTTGAATTGCGCCCGATCTGTGGATGCCGGCCGATCAGCGCTATGGCCTTGTGCAACGCTCGCTTGACGCTTCGTGCACCCTGCGGGCTACGCTCGTCAAGATATGCAAGGATATCAGTGAGGTCGCTGGCCGCCCTCGGCGAGTACCGAACCCTCATACGCCGTGGCGTTTCCAGAGCGCCTCGATTTCAGCATCCGGAACAAACTCTCCGCAGCGGGCCTGATCGAGGCCCTCGAGAATAGCCGCGCGCGTCTCGGCGTCGACCTTGTCGATTTCGGATTCGTCGGTTGTCATCGACAACAGCATGATGGCGATCGAATCCTGGTCCTCATCAGGAAGCTCGCGCGCTTTGGCAAATGCCTTTTCGAGCAACTTGGTCATCGCAGATCCTCTGGTGCGGCATAGGGCGAATTTCGAAGCGATCTCCATGCCGCGACATCGATGCGAGATTCTAGCAGACGGTACCCGGTCCGCCACAGTCCCGATTTGCGACGGACTTTGCGCAAATAGGCCCGCCGAATCGGCCTTTCAATTAAGTTTTGGAACGAGTCTCGAACGAATCGCGCCCGAATCGCTGACTCGGTGATTCTGTCCCAAGGGGTCGGGCCAAGTTCCAGCGAATCCTACCAGATCGGGTAGCAGGGCCCACCCTGCGACCTCCGCACAGCCTTCCAAATATTAATGCCGGACGGACTCCGATGGGGCAAAGAGTCAAGGATGAATCTCGCTGCTGTCCCATGGAATCGTGCCGCACGACGAGGGCGACCAAGCCTGTATTCTGAGGACCGCAAAACCCGGGGAACGACCTCATGCTCCACCTGATCCGTGCCCTCGCCGCGTGCCTCGTCTTCGCCGCCACCGCGGCGAGCGCCCAGCCCTATCCGTCGAAGCCGATCACCATCGTGGTGCCGTTTGCACCGGGCAGCGGCACGGATTCGATCACGCGCATCATTGCGCAGTATCTGCAGACCGTGCTCGGCCAAAGCGTCGTGGTCGAGAACAAGGTCGGCGCAAGCGGCGTCCTGGCGGCCACTTATGTCGCGCGCGCGGCACCCGACGGCTACACGCTGCTGATGGCGACGAACTCGACGCACAGCGCCAACCCGCATTTGTTCAAGTCGCTCGCCTACGATCCCGTGAAGGACTTCACGCCGGTCGCACGCATCGGCAGTTACGTGTTCATGCTGGTGGTCAACAAGGACGTGCCGGCGAAGACGCTGCCGGAGCTTGTGGCCTACGCCAAGGCCAACCCCGGCAAGCTCACCTACGCGAGCGGCAACACGACCGGTATCGTGGCGGGCGAGACGTTCAAGCACAAAGCCGGCGTCGACATCCTGCATGTGCCCTACAAGTCGACGCCGCCGGCGATCAACGACGTGCTGGGCGGACGCGTCTCGATGATCGTCATCGACATGGCGCCGGGCCTCGAGCATGTGCGCGCCGGAAACTTCCGCGCGCTTGCGGTCACCACCAGGCAGCGCAGCGCGCTGCTGCCCGACCTTCCCTCGTTCGCCGAAGCCGGCATCGAGGGCTACGACGTCACCTCCTACGCGGCGCTGTTCGCGCCCGCCGGCACGCCGAAGGAGATCGTCGATCGCCTGAACGCCGAGGTGCAGAAGATCATCGCCAATCCGGATGCGAAGGCGAAGATCGCGGTGACGGGCTTCGATGCGTTCTCGGGGCCGCCCGAGACGCTTGCGGCCTTCGTCCGGTCCGAGCTGGTGAACTGGGGCAAGCTCATCAAGGAAGCCGGGATCGAGCCGCAGTAAACACTCCGCTCGTCCCCGCGAAAGCGGGGACCCAGAGCCAAGAGCTGGATGCCCGCTTTCGCGGGCATGAGCGGGAGAGGCCTACTCCCCCGCCTTCTCGCCCGCGCCGATCTCCTTTGTGCCCAGCGCGTCGGCGAGCCGCGCCTGCGCCGAGCCGGGGCGCAGCGGCTTCTGCTGGCTCTCGTGCGGCGCCCAGCCGGAGAGCCAGATGATCTCGAAGGTCGCGCGCACCTTGCCGTCAGGGTCGGAAAAACGCTCCGCGTAGATCTGCGCCATCCGCTTCAGCGTGTCGCGCCGCAGCAGCGCGCGGCGGCGCTCCACCAGCACGTTGGTCGCGCCCATGCGGCGCAACTCGCCCATCAGGAAGAACGGCGAGGAATAGCGCACGGTGAGCCGCTCCACGTCGGTGACCGGCAGCGCAAATCCGGCCCGCTGCAACAGCGCGCCCATCTCGCGCACGTCGGCAAACGGCGCAACGCGCGGCGACACCCCGCCCTCGATCTCGGCTTCGGCCGCCGCGAAGGACTGGCGCAGCTCGGTCAACGTGTCGCCGCCGAGCAGTGCAGCGAGGACGAGCCCATCGGGTTTCAGCGCGCGGCGGATTTGGACGAGCGTACCAGGCAGATCGTTGACGAATTGCAGCGCGAGCGCCGAGATCACGAGATCGAGCGAGCCGTCGCGGAACGGCAGCGTTTCCTCGTCGGCGACGATGTCGGCATCCGGGGAAGCCGCGGCACAATACAAAGTTCCGATCGATGTGACGCCAGCAAGCACGGCGCGAACCGCCTCGCTCGGCGTACCGAGATCGACCGCGACAGGATACTCGCGCAGCACCGCACCGAGGCGGTCGGCGAGATCGGCGGCAACGCGGTCGATGAGGAACGTCTCGGGCGAAAGCGCCCGCGCGCGCGCCTGGCGGCGGCGCAGCAACGTGCGATCGAAGACGAGGGGATGGGTCATGCCGTTCTCTCGGTCGTCATCATCCGCGAAAGCGGATGACCCAGTAAACGCAGGCAGCGCAGTTATGGACAGCCTGAGTTTACTGGATCGCCCGCGGGAGCCTGTCATCGGGCCGCGCTTTGCGCGGACCCGTTGGCGGGCGATGACGACGAGAGGCGCTTTCGCGGGGCATGACGAGCCTCTAGGCTGTTCCAATGGAAGCCGCGGCTTCATCGGCCCCCTCCCGCTTCGCGCGCCTCGCCCAAGGCCTGCGCGCCACACTGCGGCTTGGGCTCGACACTGCGCTGCCGCGGCTCTGCCCCGCGTGCCGCGATCTCGTGACCGACCAGGGCGTGTGCCCGGCCTGCTGGAGCAAGCTCGCCTTCATCGCGGCGCCGTACTGCCCGCGCCTCGGCATTCCGTTCGCCTACGACCCCGGCCCCGGCATCCTCTCGATGCAGGCGATCGCCGATCCGCCCGCCTATCAGCGGGCGCGCGCCGCGGTACGCTACGACGATGTCGCCGCCAAGCTGGTGCACGCGTTCAAATACGGCGACCGGCTTGACCTTGCGCCGCTGCTGGGCCGCTGGATGGTGCGGGCCGGGAAAGAGCTGTTCGAGAGCACGGATGCACTGGTGCCGGTGCCGCTGCACTGGCGGCGGCTCTGGGCGCGCCGTTTCAATCAATCCGCCGCGCTCGCGCAGGCGATCTCGCGGGCGACCGCAATCCCGGTCACGCACGCAGCGCTGCGCCGCGTGAAAGCGACCGCGCAGCAGGTCGGGCTCTCGCGTGCCGAGCGCGCCACCAATGTGCAGGGCGCGTTCCGCGTCGACCCGGCCGGCAAAGCCGAGGTCGCGGGGCGCCGCCTGATCGTCATCGACGACGTGCTCACCTCAGGCGCCACGTCGGACGCCTGCGCGCGTGCGCTGTTGCGCGCCGGCGCCGCTCAAGTCGACGTGTTGGTATTCGCCCGGGTTGTTGACGCAGCGAAAGCGCCCATATAGTGCCCTTCGCTCATCTTAACGACGCACATGGGATATGGCTGAAGTTGTGATCTACACGCGGGATTTCTGCTATTACTCGGACGCCGCGCGCGAGCTGTTGACCCGAAAGGGTGTGGAGTTCAAGGAAATCAACGCGACCGGCAATCGCGAACTGCGGCTCGAGATGATCGAGAAGGCGAATGGGGCAAGCACGTTTCCGCAAGTGTTCATCGGCGCCACGCATGTCGGCGGGTGCGACGAGCTCTACGCGCTCGAGGACGCCGGCCAGCTCGATGCGCTGCTCGCGGAATAGTTTTTGGCGCATGATCTTTTTCCGAAAACCGGTTCCCACTTTTCGGGATCATGCGCGGGAGCACTCAGCATGAACGGTAGCTCGACCTTCCGCGTCGGCCTGATCCAGATGCGCTCCGGGCGCACGCCGGCCAACAACATGGACGCGGCCGTGAAGATGATCGGCGAGGCGAAGGAAGGCGGCGCCGACTACGTGCAGACGCCCGAGATGACCAACATTCTGGAGCGCTCGCGCGAAAGCCTGTTTTCCAAGATCGTGCCGGAGGAGAACGACCCCTCGCTGGCGACGTTCCGCGAGCTTGCGCGCGCGCTCGGCATCTATGTCCATGTGGGCTCGCTCGCCGTGAAGGCCTCGCCCGACAAGGCGATCAATCGCGGATTCCTGATCGACCGGCGCGGCGAGATCGCCGCGCGCTACGACAAGATCCACATGTTCGACGTCGACCTGAAAGGCGGCGAGAGCTACCGCGAGTCGCGCAGCTATCGTCCAGGCGACCTCGCGGTCGTCACCGACCTGCCGTGGGGCCGGCTCGGGATGACGATCTGCTACGACCTGCGCTTCCCGGCGCTCTATCGCGCGCTTGCCGAAGCGGGCGCGACGTTCCTCGCGATCCCCTCCTCCTTCACGCGGCAAACCGGCGAGGCGCACTGGCACACGCTGATGCGCGCCCGCGCGATCGAGAACGGCTGCTTCGTGATGGCGGCAGCGCAGGGCGGCGACCACGAAGACGGCCGCTCCACGTTCGGGCATTCGCTGGTGGTCGATCCATGGGGCCGCGTGATTGTGGAGGGCGGCACCGAGCCGGGCGTGGTGTTTGCCGACCTCGACCCGGCGGAAGTGTCCACCGCGCGCGGGCGCATTCCCTCGCTGCAGCACGGGCGGCGCTTCGAGATCCTCGAGCCGATGGCCGAGCCCACGCACCTCCATGTCGTCGGAGGCGAGGCGTGATCCGCTACAATCTCGTCTGCGACCAGCGCCACGAGTTCGAAAGCTGGTTTCCAAGCTCGGCGGCTTACGAGAAGCAGGAAAAGCGCAAGCTGATCGAGTGCCCGGCATGCGGCTCGACCAAGGTCGAGCGCGCAATCATGGCACCGAGCATTGCGCGCAAGGACAAGAGCACGCCGATTGAAGCGCCTGTCGAGGCGCCGGTACCTGTACCTGCCGAGGCGCCGACCCCGGTCGCGATGATCTCGCCGCAGGAACGCGAGTTCCGCAAGAAGCTGAAAGAACTGCGCGATCATCTGACCGCGAACGCCGAGAACGTCGGCAAGAAGTTTCCCGAGACCGCGCGCAAGATGCACTACGGCGAGACGGAGCATCGCTCGATCTATGGCGAAGCGTCGCCGCAGGACGCCAAGGACTTGCACGAGGAAGGCATCGAATTTCACCCGCTCCCCGTGCTGCCCGACGAGCGGAACTGATCAGCGCGTCCAGATGGTGTTCGTACAAAGAACGCGCAGCCCGATCCGCTCCATGTTGTGTTGGCTGGTCGAGCCGAATGCCGCCTGGCTATAGATCAGTTCGGCGCCGGCGCTCGCCGCGACGGCGGCGCGATGACGCAGCAGCGCTGTCTGCAGACCCCGGCCGCGGAATTCGGGACGCGTCGCCGCGTCGGGGAAGAAGCCGATTCCATCCTTGACGAACAGCTTCGCGGCGGCTGCCGGCTTGCCGTCGATGCGCGCCAGATAGAGCCGCCAGTCCGCCACGCCGAGCCAGCCGCGCATATTGGCTTTCGCGGGCTCGTGATGCTCGGACGGGATGCGCCAGCCGGCGAGAAGGGCGTCGAGGAAGTCTTCCATCAGATCAGGCGAATCGACCTCGACGATGTCGATGTCTGGCGGCGGAATGGCAGGCGCGGGCGATGCGCCATAGAGCACCGTATCAGTGTCGGTAACTCTGAAGCCGCGCTCAGCCAGCGCGCGGCCCATCTCCTCGGTCAGGTCACCCGGCGCGATAACAAAACGCGGCTTGATGTTGTTCTCACGGTACCAGTCGTCGATCTCTCCAACGAGGCTTTCCTGTCCGCCGCGCAGCCCGACCACCGAATTGAAGTACGGCGAGGGCACCTGGCGGCACAGCAGCGCGGCCGCATCGCCGTAGCGCCGCACCCCGATCGACTCGCCCGAGCGCGCCTCGATCACGCGCATGCGGGCGATGGTGTAGGCGATGCCGACCTGCGTCAGCCGATGAAGAAGCTCGATAGACGCGAGCGGCGTCACGTCGGATGCGACCAGATCAGCAGGATCACGCCGATCACGATCATGGTCATGCCGAGGCCTTCGCGTGTGCTGGTCGGCTGCTTGAAGACAAACGCCGAGATCGCCTGCGCGAACAGCACCTCGACCAGCGCCAGCGTGCGCACGCTCGCGGCGGTCGCGATCGCGAAGGCGAGGAACCAGAACTGCGATGCAAACGCGCCCATGAAGCCGGCGAACAGCGAGCGACGCCACTGCGCCGCGATTGCGACCAATACCGGCCGGTCGCGCAGCGCGAGATAGGCGGTCAGCAATGCGGCCTGCAGCACGAGGCCGCAGGCGAGCGTGAAGGTCGCCGCCATCACGAAGTGGCCGGCACTGACATTGAGGATCGCGCCGCGATAGCCGACGGCCGAGACCGCGAACATCGCGCCGGACGCTAGTCCGACGAGGGTGGGCTTGATGCCGCCGGTCATGCCGCCGGGCTTGTACGACATGACGAGGACACCGGCGGTCGCAATCACGATCGCAATCATCATCGGCAGGCTGACCGCATCGCCGAGGAAGATCAGCCCGAAGATCGCGACCTGGATCGGCTCGGTCTTGATGTATGCAACGACGACGACGAATGAACGCCCGCCCATCGCGGCGAGCATCAGCGCGGTCGCGGCGATCTGCGCAAGCGCGCCGACGAGGAGCCAGGGCCAGTAGCTGAGGTTCGGCCGCGGCAGCGCGACGCCGGTGATCAGCGCTACCCCGAGGAGAGAGAGAAGCGCGAAGGGAAATCCGAACAGGAAGCGCACATGCGTCGCGCCGACGGTGCCGAGGCTCGCGGTCAACTCGCGCTGCATCGCGTTGCGCACGGTCTGTCCTCCCGCGGCGAGCAGCGTGAAGACGACCCAGAGCCAGGGGAGTTCGGTCATGCTTCTTCTTCCTTCCCCTCGCCCCGTGAAGCGGGGAGAGGGTGCCGACGACCGTAAGGTCTGAGGCGGGAGAGGGGCAAGCGCGCAGGATGCATGGCCCCTCGCCCGGCCGCGCTACGCGCGTCCACCCACTCCCCGGACGAACGGGGCGAGGGGAAAGAAGGGGAAGAGA